>MFPJ01000033.1 GCA_001782675.1 Candidatus Levybacteria bacterium RIFCSPLOWO2_12_FULL_39_17 | reverse complement strand
TAATCGAAAACGAAGGAAGCGTTTCGGACCTCACTCGAAAAGTAGAAAACTACCTCACTTCAATAGGCCAGACTTAACTGTTTCGTAAGCATCGAATGGAACATTAGGGTTCTCCATAAATCTTCTCCCAAGTTCAAGCGCTTGTCTCTCAAGTGGATTCTCATTGTAAGTAAGACCACTCATCAACCCTCTCGCAAATGCATCGACAAATCTTTGGACTCCTAGAATATCAAACTGAGCCACATGTATGTTCTCATGAAAATGAACATTAGATGTAGATCTTCTCAGTAAAATTGTGTCTCCAAAGGTTATACCTATGAAACCGGGTAAAAGAACAGCTGCGAGATCAGGAGGAATTTCTATTTTTTCAACTTCCTTTACTCTAACCCTATCAAGAAAATCTCTGTTCCAAAATGGTTCAAGAAATTTTCTTTCCGCATCATGGAAGGGTCTTGCGTCTGGTCTATGAATCCGCCTCTGCTCTGTAACCCAACTTACGCCCCTTGAAATAAGAGACGCAATTTGCTCTTCCGAAAATATCTCCATATGAATTGGTGGACTTACCGAGAATCGAACTCGGGATTGTACAATGCGAATGTACCGGTATACCACTTACCTATAAGCCCATTATGCTAATGACCCAAGCCTGAATATTATACTAAGTCAGTGGTCAGTTGTCAGTGGTCAGTTGTCAGTGGTCAGTTGTCAAATATTAGTTCGCGGCTGGGGCTTCTTCTTGGGCACGATCTATATTAAAGAATTTGATGCGGTCTCCCCGGAAAAGAAGTTCTTTCTCACCTACCGGCCCGTTTCTATGTTTTGCCACATTAACTTTTACAATTCTCTGCGGAGTAAACTCTTCCTCTTGAGTATACAAAAATACCACAACATCGGCGTCCTGTTCTATTGCGCCTGATTCCCGAAGGTCAGCAAGCTGAGGCCTTCTCTCCCCCCTATGCTCAACAGCTCGCGACAACTGCGATACCGTCAAAACCGGAATTTTTAGTTCGCGTGCCAAATTTTTTAAATTCTGAGAAATGAAAGAAACCTCCTGAACCCTATTCTCAAACCTTCTTCCTGGATTTACCAACTGCATATAATCAACAATCAATAGCTTTAATCCATGCTCTATCTGTAGCCTTCTTGCTTTGGACCTCATCTCGGCAATTGAAATTCCAGGAGTATCATCAATGTAGATTGGTGCATCCGCCAGTTCTCCCATCGCCTCGCTCAATTTCCCAAAATCTTCCTCGGAAAGCTTTCCGGTCTTTAACTTCCATGCGTCAATATTTGCTTGACTGATTAAAAGTCTATCTACGAGTTCTTCTTTGCTCATCTCAAGAGAAAACATTCCAACGGGTATCTTGTTTTGAACGGAAACATGTTGAGCCACATTCACGACAAAAGCGGTTTTGCCTTGCCCCGGCCGAGCTGCCAAAACTATCAAGTTTGAATCCTGAAGTCCTGAAAGAAGCAAGTCAAGATCAACAAAGCCTGTTTCAATTCCTCTGTAATGCGATTGTTTCTTATGGAGCTCGTCAAGTTTGTCAAAGCTTTGAGCCAAGGTTTCTCTAATATGCAAAAATCCCTGTTTAATGTTTTCCTGGGAAAGGCTAAAGATATTCTGCTCAACCCGGTCAAGAAGTTCATCCGAATTGGTTTCCTGATCAAAAGACAGATCGGTGATTGAGGCTCCCATTTTTATTAATGATCTTCTAATGTATGTTTCTTTAAGTATTTGCGCGTAGTGTTCAATATTGGCAGCAGTTGGAACAGCATTAGCCAAGGAGGTAATATAAGTTGAGCCGCCCACTTGTTCATATTTTTTCTTTTTTTTTAAAATATGCGTTAATGTCAAAAGATCAATAGGTTTCCTTTCTTCATACAAATCAAGCATTGCCTGGAATATATCTTTATTATTATCATTGTAAAAAAAATCCGGCTTAAGAAGTTGAATGATTGAGTTTATTGCGTCGCGATCAATTAAAAGCGCTCCAAGCACTGCTTGTTCTGCCTCTTCGTTGTTCGGGGGAATTCTTGTTACTGCCATACAACTTTAATGGACTTATTTACTTAAATGGACTATGCTTCCCTTGTATTCTTCGACTTTTTTAAGATTTATTTTATCCAACTTTTTGATATTTGAATCTTGAGGAAGCAAATCCTTGGGACCTACAACTATCAAGACACCGGATAAACTAATCCCCGAAAGGTCGGTTTTCCCATCTTGAAGTAAAACTACGACAGCAGTTTGATCTTCGATCTCTTTATTTTTCGCTAATGAAGCAGTTGACAAGACGGCTATGCTTTGGGAATCTTCCGCGAAATCAAATGAAATTTTGCCATCAGTTTTTTCCCCTTTTATCAATACTCCCGATACTTCGTATTCTCCGGGTCCGTCTATCACAAGTTTGCCTTGAAATTGAGAATATGAAGAGGGTTTTTCTGTTAGTATCACTACATCCCCGTCAATTTTGGAGTCAGGATTGATTATGAATACGGTATTTTTGGATTTTATTTTAAAACTGCCTTCGCGCGCGATAGCTATTTCCATACTAATGCCCCACTATCCTACCATAGTTTAAGCTTTCTTGACAAGGGATTCTTTTTGATCTATCATATGGAACATTATATGCGCGAGAGACTCGTTATAGTTTTTATTGCGATAGCAATTGGACTTCTCACAACAACACTGGTTTTTTTCCTCTATCAACAAACCAAAACAATTCCGCAAAAAGCAATAAGCAAATCCTCCGAAAATTTTCCTTCTCCAACGCCTCAAAATAAGGTTTACCTTTCAATTGATGAACCAAAAGATGAATCACTGTCCGAAAGAAGGTCAATACAGGTAAAAGGGCGAACCAACCCCCAAAATACAATAATTATTTCAACAAATATTGAGGATCTAATAATAAAGCCTACAACTGATGGAAAATTTTCAGCCACAGTCACTATTGATCCTTCAAGCAATGAAATTGTAACGCGTTCTATTGATCCTGATGGGCAGGAGGCCAAAGACGCAAGAGTTGTAACCTTTAATACGGAGGAATTCTAATGAAAAAGCTATTGGTCATAATCTTTATATTATTATTTTCCGCAACAACTTCCTCATACGCGATTACGACTACGCCCACGCCTTTAAAAAAGGTGACACCAACCGGCACTCCGGAAGTTACAAAAGAACAAGAAGACATCGACAGAATTGAAAAGATAAAAGATCTTGTGGCAAGCAAGGTCGCGGAATTGAAGCTTGTTGAAAAAAGAGGAATTCTCGGCGTTGTCAAAAGCACAACCAATACCCAAATAATTCTTGAGGATATTAAAAAACGGCAAAGAGTAATAGATATAGATGAATTGACAAAATTTAAATCAACAGGTAAGGAATCCTTTGGAATTTCGGACATAAAAGAAGGAGACATGTTGTCGTTTGTGGGACTTTACAATAAAGATAGCAAGAGATTATTGGCAAGGTTTGTTTCAAGAGATGTAAGCCCTGTAAATATTGAGGGAATTGTAGCGTTAAAAGACGGAGAGAATTTCACGATAACCATTGTGTCAGAAGAAGGTAGCAAAAAAATAATTGATATACAAACCTCAACAAAAACCACATCTTATGACGGGGAGAATTCAAAAAGGTCGGGTTTTTCAAAAATCGAGCGCGGCCAGCGGGCAATTGTGGTTGGATTTGCCGATTTGAAAGAAAAGGGTACAATCAATGCGCAAAGAGTTATTCATTTTACCGATTTGCCTCCTTCAAGTGGCATGAGGAAATTTGTTGATTTTGTGGATGAGGATGCCCCTGTTTCAACAGGCAGCGGAAAAAAACTCCAACCCATAATTAAACAGTAACTAGTTACTAGTTGCTAATTGCTAATTGCTATATCTTGCGGAGTATTTTTGTCCCTTTGTCCGTGTCCTCAACCACATATCCTTTCTTCTCAATATCCACTCTGATCTTATCGGCCGCATTAAATTTCCTCATTTTCCTGAGCTTGTCCCGGTCTTTTGCCATGTCAAGAATTGTCTGGGGAATATTTTTTATAATTTTGGCATTTTCTCTTATTTTCAACCCCAAAACTTCATCCATTTTATAAAGGCTTTCCGCCTTTGCATAGTCAGGGTAATTGGATCGCGATAATGACCACATAACAGAAATGGCCCTGGGAACATTGAGGTCTTGATTGAGAGCGTCTTCAAAATCACCCTCAAACTCAGCGCACCCTATTCTGGGAGCCGGGAAATCTGCCGCGATCTCATAGATTTTTTCCAATGCTTTCTGGGCTGCTTCAAGCGCGCTCCATGTGAAATTCATTTCCGAACGATAATGGGTTTGGAATGTAAGATAACGAAAAGCAAGGGGAGAAAATCCCCTATCTCTAATGTCCTTTAAAGTATAAATGTTGCCAAGAGACTTTGACATTTTTGTCTCTTCAACTGACAAAAATGCATGGTGTACCCAAAATCTTGAAAATGTTTTTCCGGTCGCGGCCTCTGACTGGGCAATTTCATTTGTGTGATGCGCATTTATATGGTCTACTCCTCCCGTATGTATATCAAGGGTTAAACCTAAATAATGCATTGACATGGCGCTGCATTCAATATGCCAGCCCGGAAAACCTTCGGTGAATGGTGATGGCCAACGAAGAACATGATCTTTAAATCTTCCGGTTGTAAAAAACCAGAGGGCAAAATCCTGTGGATTTTTTTTCTCGCGATCTACCACCACTTCATTCCTTGCTCCGACTAATTTTTCTGACAGTTCTTGTTTCGAAAGCTTTGTGTAATTCGGAAAACGCGAAACATCAAAATAAACTGCCTGTTTTGTGCGGTAAGTAAACCCTTTTTCTTCAAGGAATTTTATTAACTCTATCTGCTGGCTAATATGTTCTGTCGCGCGGGCAACAATAACCGGCCTCTTTATATTCACAGCATCAATTGATTTGAAAAAATCCTCTTCAAAAAATCGGGCAACCTCAAGTGGAGTTTTTCCAAACTTTTTTGCTCCTTTTTCAAGCTTGTCTTCACCGGCATCTTGATCCGAAGTCAAGTGCCCAACATCGGTAATGTTCATAACATGCTTTACCTCATACCCATTCATTTCAAGGGTTCTTCTTAAAATATCATCACCAATGTATTTCCTAAGATGGCCAATGTGGGTATAATCATACACCGTGGGGCCGCAAGTGTACATTCTGACAAGTGGCGGATTAAGAGGTTCAAACTCCTCAATGGTTCGCGAAAGCGTATTGTATAACTTCATAAAAAGAATTGTATCAGAATAAGCCTCCAAATTCCAAGCGAAAACAAGATGTTAAATGAATAATCTTTCCACCTTTCTTTACACCTTCTTTACACCTTCGGGGTGTCTTCCGATTGCACCTGGGAACGAACTTTAGGCAAAGAAGATGGTTGTTGGAAATTAGAGAATAGTAATGGACAGTGGAAAATAGAAAAATAGACTAATTTCCGGAATGCTTAGATCAGCCTTCACTAAATTCTGTGGTGCCCTTGATACCCTTATACTTTTTACTTGAGGAGCTCTTTGATCGCGGCGTCCAATTGATTATCGAGTTTACTTTTAAGCTTGCTGCTTTTTGAAGCGTCAAATTCAACCTTTGTGTCGGGTTCGATCCCCTTTTTGTTTATCCATTCGCCATCAGGTGTCAGCCAGCGTGCGACTGAAACATGCACGCTTGCGCCCCTGTCGACATCTATTGCCTGCTGAATTGTACCTTTTCCAAATGTTTTTTCGCCAAACAACTTTGCTCGATTGTGGTCACGAAGCGCCCCGGCCACTATTTCACTCGCGGAAGCAGACCCCTTATTTATTAACACAATAAGAGGAGAATCAAGAAGCGTTCCTCTTCTTGAAACATTTATTGCCTCCTGCTGCTTTGAAGCATCTTCCTGAATAACAACTACTCCACTATTTAAAAATTCCGAGGCAATAAACACTGCATCGTTTAAATATCCGCCCGGATTATTCCTTAAATCCAAAACTATTCCTCTAAAATTCTTTTGTCCGCGGATTTTTTCATTTATCGAATTGACGGTTGATATCCATTCATTATTGGTTTTGTCACCAAATTGAGAAAGCCTTATGTAAGCGACAAGATCGCCCGATTTATCTTCCTGACAATCCTTCTCGCACAAAAACCTTTTCTCCCATCCCTGAACGCTTTTAATAACTATCACATCTCTCACGATCTTAACAGTCACCGAATCCTTTTGCTTTTCATGCAAAACAGAAAGTTCCACCGTTGTTCCTTTCGGCCCCCTGATCTTCTCCACTGCCCGGGCAACTGTCCAACCCGCTGTCTCTTCATTGTTTACTTTGAGAACAAGATCTCCTGCGCGGATGCCTGCTTTTTGCGCGGGAGAATCATCAAGAGGCGCCACAACCATTACTCGGCCTTCAGGGGAAAGGGACAATTCCGCTCCGATTCCCTGGAATTCTCCGGCAAGCTGGTCTTTAAATTCATCATTTTGCTTTGGAGGAAAAAAAGAGGTGTAAGGGTCATCAAGGGAACCAAGCATCCCATTAATTGCTCCGTGGAGAAGTTTTGTCGCGTCAATTTTTGATTTATCGTAATAATCCTGACTCACCCTGTCGAGAACTTCATAAAAAAGTTTCATATCAAGATTTTGCCCTTGGGGTGGATTTTTTGAGGAGATGGAAGCTATGGGCTTAAATTGCTTCCAGGAAAAGGCTATTTTATTTGTCCCGTAAAAATAACCAAGCGCCGCCGTGATTATAACAATCAATACTATTTGAAAAGCTCGCAATTGAAAAATTCTATTCATGGGAATAAACCTCGCAAAATCTCTCTTAAATCGGACAAAACTATTCGGGCCTGACTATAAAAGGAAGGAGAGCAAGGTATCGCGCTCTTTTTACAGCAAGGGTTAATTTTCTCTGATGCTTGCTGCAAATGCCTGTTCGAGAACGGGGAAGAATCTTTCCTCTTTCGCTGATGAAACGAGCAAGGATTTCATATTCAAGAAAAGAAGGCGCTTTCTTTTCTATACAAAAAAAACAATCTTGATATTTTTTTATTTGTCTTTTAAGCATAAGTTAGAATGGTATGTCATCAGGGTTCACATCCGTGGCGTCTTTTTCCTCTTTTTTTTGTTTCTTTTTGCTTTCGGGGGGTGCAATTTCTGAAGCGGGAGAAGTCTGCTCTTCAAGAAGATCGGGAGCTTCCCCGGTCGTAACATCTTCTTTGCGCTCCCTTTTGCTGTCAAGAATTATCATGTCATTTATAACAATTTCAGTGAGGCTCTTTTGCACGCCATCCTGACCGGTCCAGCTTCTATTTGACAATCTTCCCTCAACATAAATTTTTCTGCCTTTGCTCAAAAGCTGCGAACAAAGCTCGGCCAATTTATTCCAAGCAACAAGTCTATGAAAGTCCGCCTCTTCCTTCTTTTCCCCTGAATCCGTAACCCATGACCTATTGGTTGCAAGACCAAGGGTGCAGACCGCTGTCCCCTGAGGTGTATACCTCAGTTCAGGGTCTCTTGTTAAGTTTCCGATCAATTCAACTTTGTTCAAGCTTCTTGCCATACCCTCTTTATTTTTTATTTATTATTTATTATATATTATTTATTATTTTTAACAATTCGAAAAATTAATCTACAATCTATCAACCTATGCTCGAATGAGCAAATGTCGCAATACTTCATCTTTTATCAAAAGCCGTTTGTTGAATTCTTGATCAATTTTATCCGTTTCGAAATTAATAACAATATATTCGCCTTTTCTCTCTCGTTTAATCGGGTAAGTAAATTTTCTTTCACCAAGTGAGTCTACTTTTTGAGATTTTACATCCCAAAGCAGATCCTTAAGACCCGCAAGCAGCTTTTCTTTTTGCTCCTTTTTTAAATCCGATTTAAGTAATAAAACTAATTGATATATCCGCATAAATGTTAAATTGTAAACCTAATAATACAAAAGTCGGCGGAAAAAGACAAG
The DNA here is from genome assembly GCA_001782675.1 of Candidatus Levybacteria bacterium RIFCSPLOWO2_12_FULL_39_17. Taxonomy (GTDB): domain Bacteria; phylum Patescibacteriota; class Microgenomatia; order Levybacterales; family GWA1-39-11; genus GWA1-39-11. The sequence goes on along the minus strand of MFPJ01000033.1, from coordinate 14,887 downwards.
GGCGAATATGGATTTATCCCTGTACTGGAGCCAGGGTTGCTTTCGCGTCAAATGTTTTCCCGTCCCGATAGATATTCAAAGTAACAGTATCTCCAACCTTCTTCTTATTAATGATAGACGCGAGTCCCCCGCTTGATTCGATCACTTTTGCCCCGTCAATCTTGGTAATTATATCTCCTTCCGCAATCCCTGCTTTTTCTGCCGGAGAACCCTTGGTTATTCCTCTTACATATGCCCCTTCAGGCAAATCATTTAATATCGCCACCCTCTTTCCTATCATGACATATGAAACTCCAAGAAATGCCCGGTTGAATTGTCCGCTTTGATTAAAATTTTTCATGGATTCTTCAACAACATTTATAGGAATAGCAAAGCCTATATTTTGGCCGGCCGAGGCAACCGCGGTATTAACGCCTATTACTTCCCCCGCGGAATTAAGGAGCGGTCCCCCCGAATTTCCGGGATTGATTGCCGCGTCTGTTTGAATAACATTGTCAAGTCTCTCAACAAAACCTTCAAGAGGGTTTCCGGCCGTGATGCCTCGGCCAAGACCTGAAATCACACCCGTTGTTACGGTGTTGCGAAATTCACCAAGCGCCGTCCCTATTGCTATCGCAAATTGTCCCACCTCAAGTTTATCTGAATCCCCAAGCTTAACAGCCTTAAATCCTCCCGCAGGTGGATTTACTTTAAGAATTGCTATGTCATTTAAAGGATCGCGGTAAATATTTCCGACATTATATTTATTGCCTTTTGAATCAACAACCAAATATTTCAGATTGTCAGATACTACATGCTTATTTGTTACTATTAAGCCATCCGCCCCCACTATAAACCCGCTCGCGATTAATCTTTCCTGATCTTCTTCGGGAAGACTTTCCGGATTCTCAAAAAATAGCGAAAATGGCCCCATTCTAAAATCTTGACCCCGGTCACTATTTGTTCTCTCCACCCCTATTGTCACAACTGAAGGCCCTACGTTTCTAACTACATCAACAACCATGGACTGTTCCCGTGTGACTTTCAGCGTTTGCTCCGAGATTTGAGGCCCAATATTCCGGGGAGCTAAAGCGGGAATATATTTTGAAGCTACATCCCAAGCAACCAGAATCCCGACAAGAATCAAAACTACTATTATTAAGTTTTTCATCAGAATCGAACTTATTTTAATATAAACCCAAACTTCAGTCAACCTAGTCTTTACCCCGAACCGCAATGCTCCGTTCGCTACTCCCCAATGCTCCATTCGCGCGAGCGTTTGGTGCGGGGTAAACTTGCCGACCTTTCTTTGTTTAATGTACAATTTTATTATGGTCGCGCATTCTCCTCTAGTCAGAACTTTGGATACAACACTTGGAGCAACAAAGAAAACCGGCACTGAAATTGCAAGTCAAGTATTCGAACAGACTACGGGAATCGCTACTAAAAAAGAGCGCAGAAAAGTAAGATCTTCATTCACCAAGGAAGAATCAGGATTATTTTATGGGGATAACGGGCAGGAACTACCTTCTGATGAAAAACTGAACCAAATGGACGAACAAAGCAGAATAGATTCCGCTCTGCTTTACCAGCAGAGGCAGGAGCAATTAAGATCAATCACAGGGGGACAAGCAGAGACTACCCCTCCCCACGAGAGAACAAAGCCTCAACAGGTAGCCAATGTTTTTAACGAAAATAAACCTACGGCCGAAGTTAGTGCTCAAATGATTCAAGCAGCAGTGCAAAACTTAAAAGAAGATGCCCAAGCCTTGGGGGTTCGAAATCCGAATGTCGAAGAGCAGGAAAAACAAAAAAAAGAGCAGGCTGAGGAGGAGGAAGAAGCAAGAGAAAAACAAAAGGAAAAATTGAGACTGGAGGCACAGATCGAAACCCCACCGGGTAAAAGCGCTGGCATAAACTTCAAGCGAAAAAAAGCAGGCGTTCGAATGCGGCGTCCGCCCAAAAGCGCCGAATCAAAAATAGGTCAGGGTGTCGGAGGCTAATTTGGAGTATAATATTATCTATGGAAATAGTTTTTCGTTCTATTGCGGTTTATGTATTTATTGTTTTTGCGATTAGACTTTTTGGCAAAAGAGAGGTCGCTCAGCTATCAATTACCGACTTAGTTTTTATACTTCTGATCGCAAATGCCGTGCAATCCGCTATGGTTGGACAAAACACTACCCTTATCGGAGGCCTTGTTGCCGCCGCCTCTCTATTTATAATCAATTATTTGTTTGGAGTTATTTTGTTCAAATCAAAGAGAATGTCTGCTTTTTTCCAAGGGCACCCATTGATGTTAATTTATGAAGGAAAAGAGGTAGAACATAATTTACAAAAAGCTCGAATCTCGCAAGATGAGCTTGAACAGGTTGTACGAGAACACGGGGTAGAAAAAATCTCAGATGTTAACCTTGCGGTTCTTGAAATGGACGGAAATATCTCTGTTTTATCCAAAAACTTTAAACATAAAAGCGTCAGAAAACGTCGCGCCCACAAAGTAGTTGCAAAAACAGAGTAATTTTGACACCCATAAAAATATGAAACGTCTTTTACTAATCAGTAACTCTATCTCATACGGAAAGGGGTATTTGGATCATTGTGAAGACGCAATTATGAATTTTTTGGGAGAAATTCGCTCCCTGCTTTTTATCCCTTACGCGCTTTACGATCTGGATAATTATTTTTCAACGGTTGAAAAGCGCTTTGGAAAAATGGGAATTAAGACCTCCCCTATTCACAATGCTGATCCGCTTGAGGCAATTAAAAAAGCGAAGGGTTTTTTTGTGGGAGGAGGAAATACTTTCAGATTGCTTAAAAAAATGAATGACTCGGAACTTATAAAACCAATGCGAGATGCTGTTTTAAACGGCATACCATATATTGGAATCAGCGCCGGAATAAATCTTGCAAGTCCAACTATTAAAACGACTAATGACATGCCGATTGTTTTTCCTGGTAGCCTTGATGCTCTGAACTTAATTTCTTTTCAAATAAATCCGCACTATATTGATCCGGATCCATCATCAACTCACAAAGGAGAAACGAGAGAACAGAGGATAAAAGAGTTTCACGAAGAAAATGACACTCCGGTTATTGGTCTTTACGAGGGGTCTTGGATAAGAGCTGAAAATGACTCCATAACAATTGAAGGTAAAAAGGGTGCCAAATTATTTAGAAAAGGCGAAAAACCGATACTTCTTAAAAACGGACCCATTGTGCTATGATATCTTTATGAAAATAACACCTAAAACTCTTAAAGGCTTCAGGGATTTTTTGCCGGCGAAATAGTTCTTAAACCCTCAGTCCCGCAATATACCCATAAATATAAATAAAAACAATTCTTAAACAATAAAGGTCTTTGTAGTCAAACTAACTAATTCGTGAAACACAACCATTTTACGCGATAGCAATTTGTTGGTGTGCGGCACTCTACTTTTCCCTAGGAAGATCGAAGGCTATATCTGGAATGTCAGTCGCCAGAATATAGGATACATAAGGTACAATTTCATATACGTTCTTTAAGAAATCAATTTCATTGCGGCATTCGTACGGACTTACGAATACACTTTTTTGAAGCTGTTGGAATTCTAGTTCTTTGAGTTTTTTTCGAAATATTTCTCGGATCCCTTTTCTGTTTTCGGGGATATCGAATATTATTACCCTAAACAAACCATCCCAAGTTGGTGTTTTCTTTATTTTTAGATCGTCCAAACTATATTGAAGTATTTTTCTTTTTCCATTTTCTGTTAATACAAGCCTTAGCTTTCCTTCAACCTCTTCCCAAGAGACAAGCTTCTGACCTTCAAGTCTTTTTATGGTTTTCCTCAGTGTTCCACGCTTCTTTGCTCTTTCCCATCTTTCCTTGTCGATAACATGACTATCCGGAAAGATGAGCGAGGATCCGATTTTTGCCCCAGCTTCAATAATTGAAATTATTGCCCTTGTCAACTCATATGTATCTTTTGCAACTAACGTCATACACCTAATTATCGCGATAGCAACTAGTTGGTGTCAACTGGCTTATAGTAATACTTGACAACCCTACTCTATTTGTGAGAAAATGCTAGTTGATCATGAAAATCAGCGTATTAAATCATCATTCTACAACGGCCTAATGGCGGTTGTAGTTTTTGTGGTTTAAACTGAAACAAATATACACGCAACCGCCGCAAGGCGGTTTTTTGGTGGCAATATGCTATTATATGAATATGAAGATTGAGCCAAAGACATTAAAAGGATTTCGCGACTTCCTGCCCCGTGAGGCGCGGAAGAGACAATTTGTTATTGATGCCTTGAGAAAGGTGTTTGAGTCCTATGGCTTTGAGCCGCTTGAAACCCCTGCGCTTGAGTATGAGGAAATTTTAGCGGGAAAATACGGAGATGAAGGGGAAAAATTAATGTACAAATTCGAAGATAAAGGCGGACGAAAAGTCGCTCTTCGATACGACCAAACGGTTCCACTCGCTCGCGTCGTAGCCCAATATGGTTCGCCAGGCTCACCACAGCTACCGCTACCCTTCAAACGGTATCAAATCTCAAACGTCTGGCGCGGAGAAAATCCGCAAAAAGGACGCTTTCGAGAGTTTTTGCAGTGCGACATTGATACTGTTGGGACATCAAGCCTGCTTGCTGACGCCGAGATATTGGAATTGGTTTATGAATCGTATAAAAAATTAGGCCTTGATGTCATCATAAAGATAAATGATCGAAGACTCCTGTCTACAATTTCCACGAAAGCTTTAACAATTCTTGATAAGCTAAACAAAATCGGAGAGGAAGAAGTAATAAATGAACTTGAACAAATTGGTATGAACTCCGAAGATGCAAAAAAAATATTGTCTGAAACAAGATCATTCAAAGCGTCAGAAGAATTACGCGAGATTAAAAATCTAGCTATTAAACTTGGTTGTCCTGGAGATGTTGTTAAATTTGAACAATTATTGATTCGCGGACTCGATTATTACACGGGACTCGTCATGGAAGTTTTTCTAAAAGATTCAGATTCAAATCTATCCCTTGGAGGAGGAGGAAGATACGACGATTTAATTGGAATGTTCTCTGGTAAATCAATTCCGGCTGTTGGGTTTGCTTTCGGGTTTGATCGAATTATAGATGCGATGGAAAAGCAAGGTTTGTTTCAAAATCTAGAAAATGGGACAAAAGTTTTAGTTACGATTTTTTCGCCAGAACTACTAGATCGCTCAATAAAAGTTTGTGAAGTATTAAATAGTGCAAATATTAATCAGGAACTGTATGTTGATCCAGTCGCGAGAATGGATAAACAATTAAAATATGCTGATCAAAAAGGGATTCCGTATGTTGTAATTGTCGGGCCGAAAGAAGCAGAAAGCGGTTCGGCAACAGTTAAAAATTTAAAAACCGGCGAACAGACAACTCTACCCGTAAAAGATCTTCCCGACTTCCTTAAATAAAGCTCAATAGTTACAATGTAATTACGAATGCTACAGTTCACTAGAGAACTGTAGCGAACGATTTTTGCTTTTTATAGTAAATCCTCTATACTAAATACTAAATACTATTCCTGCCGATGCTATTTCTTAAAAACAACCATTTTCGAACCGCAGTTCTTGCGTTGATCATTGCTAACATCATTTGGGGCGCGGCTCCTCCTATTTTTAAATGGGCGTTAACGGACATTGGACCCTTTACCCTAGCCTTCCTTAGGTTTCTTATAGCTTCTTTTCTAATTGTGCCTTTTGCTTATAAACATCTAACTATTAAAAGAGACGACATTGCGGAAGTTTTTCTGCTTGGGTTTTTGGGAGGAATGCTCAATATCTCCTTCTTTTTTCTAGGCTTAAAATTTGCTCCGAGCATTAATGCGTCAATCATAGGAAGCGCCGGTCCTATCTTCTTGATACTCTTTTCCTTCCTTTTGCTTCGGGAAAAACCGAAAAGCAAATTGATATTAGGTTCTTTAATCGGTCTTTGCGGGGTTTTGATTATCATGATGAAACCATTATTTTCTCAAGAACCCAACATGGATCTTGTGGGAAACGGCTTCTTCTTTCTGGCAATGCTTGCGGGTCTTGGGCATACAATTCTGGGTCGACAACTGCTAAAAAAATACGAAGCTTTCGGGATAACTTTTTGGACATTTTTCGTGGCAACCCTATGCTTTCTTCCTCTGTTTATTTATGAAAACATGAATAAAATTTCTGTAGCACTTAGTCCGCAATCCATAACGGGAATTTTATTTGGAGCTATACTCTGCTCGGCTGTCGCTTACTTTCTCTTTTTTTGGGCGCTTAAGTATATGCCGGCATCAGAAACAGGAATCTTTGTTTATCTTGATCCGATTGTAACTGTTCTTATTGCTCTCCCCCTTTTGGGGGAAAAACCAGATACCTTCTACTATATCGGTTCGCTTTTCGTCTTTTTTGGGATTTATATTGCCGAAGGTAGAATCCATTACCATCCACTCCATCTCTTGAGAAAGAGGAATTAGCCTTGATAACTACTTAAAAAGGGGATATAATGTTAAGAATATGAAAAGCGCAATTCACCCAAAATATAATCCTGCCGCACAAGTGACATGCTCTTGCGGCAATAAATTTACTGTGGGCTCAACAAAAGACGCAATTCATGTGGAGCTTTGCGCGAGCTGCCATCCTTTCTATACCGGACAGCAAAGATTTGTTGATACGGCATCGAGAATCGAAAAGTTCAAGATGAAGCAGAAAGCGGCACAACCAAAAAAGGAAAAGAAACAGGAGAAGCAGGAAGAATATCAACCTCAGACTCTTCAGGAGATGCTACAGGCTTTAAAGCACTAACGCACTTTAATTTCTAATTTCTAATTTTCAATTTCTAATGAATTTTAAAATTTAAAATTTTACATATGGATGATAGTTTTATTAAAGATCAAATAGCCCTTATTGACCAAAAAATTAAGGAGGCTGAGCTTTTACTTTCAGATTCCGAATTATCTGCTCTGGCAAAAGATGAGATTGCAGATCTTGAAAAGCAAAAAGAGGCCCTGTTAAAGGCGACTCAAATCGGCGAACCACGAACTACGAACGAAAAACGATCTGATCTTGACCACAGAAATGTACTTCTTGAAGTAAAAGGTGCTGCCGGAGGGGACGAAGCCAAAATCTGGGCCAGGGAATTAATCCGTATGTACCAGAGATATGCAGAAATAAAAGGCTTTCGAACAGAAATATTGGATGAAACTACCCTCAAAATTTCAGGACGCAATTCTTTTGGATTATTCAAGTATGAAGCAGGAGTTCACCGGGTACAGAGGATTCCCGAAACCGAAAAAAGAGGAAGGGTTCACACATCTACTGCTGTCGTTTCCGCGCTTCCCGAACTTGAGGATATAGACCTTCACATTAGAGACGAGGATATTGAGTTTGAGGCTTTTCGCTCGGGTGGACACGGAGGGCAAAATGTCAATAAAGTTTCGACTGCGGTTCGTCTCCGCCATAAACCAACAGGAATTGTTGTCACATGCCAGACAGAACGGCATCAGAACCAAAATAGGGAGTATGCAATGAAACTTCTGCGTGCAAAGCTTTGGGAAATTGAAATCGAAAAAAGAAATGAAATGATCTCAGAGCTTAAATCAACGCAGGTGGGAAAAGGAATGCGGGCAGAAAAAATTCGAACTTACAATTTTCCTCAAGATAGGGTTACGGATCACAGAATTAATCGATCCTACCACAATCTTCCGGCAATAATGGACGGGGACATTGAAAAAATTTTAATCGACCTGAAAGAAGCTGAAAAAGAGGACCAGGGGGCTTAAATATTTTGCAAAACTTCGACTACCTCGGATAAAGTTAATTTTGAACCTTTCATTTCCGGGTTTTTGGAACTGCCATTTAAAAGCATTCTTTTAGATGCGTGAAGAAACCATGTGGCTTCAGGGTCCATTCTTCTCAATTTTTCATAAACAGGTGTCAAATCTATGTCAACATCAGTAAAGATGTCATTCTGAGCCTTTGGCGAAGAATCTTTCTTAGCAAAAGATCCTTCACGTTCGTTCAGGATGACATTGCGTTTTTTTGGTCGCGCTTTAATTCTGACTGATCCCGTTGCGGGATCTTTTCGAACGGCCAAAACAAATCCCATAGTTTGAGCGAGCTTTAAAACCGTATCATTCAGTGTTTCAATTGCTATTCCCTTTCCCCAACGCGTCATAAAATCAATACCCTTCTCTTTTATTTCTTCTTCTGCCCAAATCTTATTTTCAAAATAATGAAATACCGCTTCAATCATTTCCATACCAAAATTGATACAAGCCAAATCGTCCTTTGGAAACCTAAGTTTTATTCCGTGAATTAAACCAATAATTGAAAAATCATAAAGATCTGCAGTTGGGTTTTCATAAAAAACTTCCTGAAAATGGTCGTCATCTATTACATATTCAACTATTCGCCTCAATGCCTCCAATTTATTCTCATCCCGCATTAAGGATTCGTTGTGCTTTTTTACATAGTCAAAACTTAGGCTTGTTGCGCAAACATTCGTATTTTCCGTCTGGTGATGGTCAAGCTTCCCAAGGCCTGTATCAACATGAATAATTTCTGCCCGATCTCCGTTTGGAAGGATAATTTCTTCAATTTCCTCTCCTGTTTTTGCATATTTCCCTTCCAATTTTTCTCCCGCCGGCACAAATTGTAAATTTGCATTTTCCCATCCCGGCAGAAACCTTTTAATAAGCCAAGCGGAAACAACAGCATCAAGATCACAAGCTTTATGAGTAACAATAATTTTCATAATTCGTTGGAAGTGTGAAGTTGGTAAGTTGGAGGCTGGATTTTTGAGGTGTGAAGTGTGATAAATCTCACATCTCACTTCATTGTCAAGCTTCACATTTCTCACATCTCACTTCAAGACTGATCCTCAAGTATATACCAATTTTGAGAACTTGACAATAAATAAAGGATACCTCTATCATAAATACATGGATCCAAAAAAGAATCTTACTCCGGAACTTAAGCAAATTTATGACCGCGTAATGAATACCCAGGTCAAAAAACCCGAAAATCCAACCGAAACACCTTCAGGCCCCATCACTAACCCGGTTCCTTCTCCCATTGAGGCAAATGTTACGCCTTCACCATTGCCTTCACAGGAACCCATTCAGCAACCGTCACCAAATCCGGCAGCTCCCTCTCCTATCAATACAGCTCCGACGAATGAGGCATTCTTATCATCTGTGCCCCCAAGGCCGCTTACGGACACCAAGCCCTTTGTCTTTACGGGAAACAAAATATCATCACCACAAGTTAAGACAGAAACAGGAAACCAGGCGCATGTATCTCAAAATAAAAAACTTTCGGGAAAAATCGTGGCTATGTTTGTGGTAGTTTTAATAGTAATCTGGACGCTCATTTGGGCAAAATTTTTTGGCCTGCTTTAATTAATTAAATTGATTGCTTCTTCAACTGCCATTATTTTACTTTCTTGCTCATTTCGTTTCTTGACTTCAACTTTCCCCCGATCAACCCTTGCTGACACAACAAGTCGAATAGGAATTCCGATTAAATCCGCATCCGCAAACTTTTCCCCCGCCGAAATATCAGCCCGATCGTCATACAAGACCTCAATGCCCGCTTTTTGCAGCTTTTCATAAAGGGCAAACCTTTCTGCAGAATCTCCCTTTTGAAGGTTCGACCTTAAGTCAATTAAATGAGCTTGGTACGGCGCGGCCACCTTAGGCCAAACAATTCCCCTATCATCATGGAACAATTCAACCAATGTCCCGACTAGGCGAGTTAATCCAATTCCATAACTCCCAAAATAAACTAATTGCTTTTTTCCCGACGCATCGGTAAATTGAACCTTCATCTTTTCCGAGTATACTGTCCCAAAACGGAAGATATTCCCAACTTCAATAGATTTTCCTTCTTTTATTGTTCCCGAACATTTAGGGCATTTAATCCCTGCCGTGACTTTTGCGATTTCCCGGTTTTGGGCAAAATCACCATTTTCGCAATAAAAAATAGTATCCTCTCCGCCTTCCGACAAAATCTGAAATTCGTGCGTATGTGACTCTGTAAAAACTCCCCCTGCGGCTTCTGCAACATAAGCCTTTAAACCAAATCTTTGAAAAATCTTAAGATAGGCATCTTTTACTTCCCAGTAATATTTATCCAAATCCTCTTGAGAGGTATGTGCGCTATATAAATCTTTCATTAAAAATTCCCGTCCCCGCAAAATTCCTGATTTTGCCCGAAGCTCATCCCGGAATTTTGTTGAGAATTGGTAAATTTTGATTGGAAATTCGCGGTAAGTGAAAGCATGTTTTCTTATAATGTCCAAAACTATTTCCTCATGCGTGAAAGAAAGCGCAAATTCTTTTTTATTTTTTTCAAATTGGTACATTACATCACGAGCTTTCTCCCATCTCCCTGTCTCATTCCAAATTTCTTTTGGGTGCAGTAGAGGCATTAATATTTCCTGGGCACCGGTGGTATTCATTTCCTCTCTGATCACCTGTTCGATTTTCTTAACCACTCTCAAGCCTAGCGGAAGAAGTGTGTAAGAACCTGATATCAATTTGTCTATAAAACCGGCCTTAAGAAGCAATCTTGCGTTAACTGCAATTTCATCCGACGGGGCCTCTCTTGCCGTTTTTCCAAATAATTCCGAGTACTTCATGTATTTAATATAGCATGGAAGCTTCAATAAATCGAGGGTCTAATGGTTGTTATTTGCAAATTCCACTTATCCTTATCCTTGAAACAGGGAGAAAACAATGTATAATTTGATACTCATGGGATCACTTGAGAGAAAACCCCTTTCCATCATAAGAGATGAGCAGAATCAAACTGTCGAACTCAATATAAATCCAAAGAAATTTGGAATAGGAGGTTTAGGAGAGATTCTACGATACTCCGTATTTGATGAACAACAAAGGGAAATTATCATAAAAAATCAGGAAGGTAACCTTCATATATCAACCCAAAGGTTAAGGTGGATCAAAAAGTTGAGTCCTCGGAGAAGAAGAGAAGTCCTTGGCGCGGTTGCCTTCGTCATGAAACACTCTCGGGAAGTAATTATACGGACTCGTTAAACATCCTTGATAGCATCGGTAATTAATTCTGCAATTGATAAAATTTCAAGCTTTGCGAAGTTTTTCTCGGGAGGAACGGGAATGCTGTCCGTGACATATATTTTCTTTGCTTTGGAGCCTTCAAGCAATCTGTCGGCATCTTCTGAGAAAACCGGATGAGTACCGAAAACATATACCTCTTCCGCGCCGTTTTGAATTAAAGTATTAATTGCTTGCAAAACCGTTTTTCCTGTTGAGATTATGTCGTCAATAATAAAGCATTTCCCTTTTATTTTGCCCTCAAATTCCGCGACTCTCACTTCTCCGCTTTCCAAATTTCGGTCTTTGTTGATAACTACCTTATTTGCGCCCCCCAAAAGCTCATCTAATTGCTCAAGTCTCCTTATGCCTCCCGTGTCAGGGGAAACAATAGTCAAATCGCGGATGGCCGTAAGTTCTTTTATTTTTTTTGCAAATAAACTTAAAGCAGATAAATTATGGACGGGGATTTTAAACATTTCAGGAATCTTAATTGAATGAGGGTCAATAATGATTATTTCATGGAGCCCTGAGTCCTCAATCATTTTGATTACCACCTCAAGAGGTACGGCTTCACCTGTGCGGAACATGTGGTCCGCCCTCATATAGGGAATGTAGGGAATAATTCCTATCACTTTATCTGCCCCGTTTTTAACTAACGCATCGACCGTAAAAGATAATTGGAGAACCGAACTATCAACAGGGGCCATTATAGATTTGAGCAAATAAACCTTTTCTCCTGTTATTTTGGAAGGAATTCGAACACGTTGTTCACTATCCGGAAAAACCGTAATTTCAGGATAAATCGGTTTAACTCCAAGTTTAGACGAGATAGATTCGGAAAGAGATTTGTTTTGAGGATCACCAACAATTATCATAAACGACTGACAACTAACAAATAACAACTGACTTTAATTGCGTTCGGTCAGTTGTCAGTGGTCAATTGTCAAATGTTGGGCTACTTTCCGAGTAGCCCCCCCAGTCCGCCCATTTCCTGCATTTTTTGCGCTGCTTTTTTCTGGGCTTTTTCAATTGCGTCATTCAGACAATCCCGAAGATCGCTGTATTCTTCTCCGTTTATTTTGACCGAATGGATTTTCATATCGGCAGAAAGCTCAACCTGCGCCCTGCCCTTTTCCTCATTGATAATTATCTGTTTCAGCGCATTCTGAAGTTGCATTGCTTGTTTTCGTAGATCATTTAACTCTCCTAAGTTTTTTAATGGATTAAACATGACATATCACCTACTTCCTAAACTAATACTACAAATACAGTACCAATACTACCAATTTCCAATAATTCAATTATTCAAGACGTCTTTGATCATTGAAATATTTGTGTGCATTTGTAGTATTTGTGGCATTGGTAGTATTATATCTATTTCTCCACCAAATTTACAATTACATTTACATTTCTGTTCAGGATTTCCGAAGATCTCTTATCAAGGATCAGCCTTGTTTTTGTTTCATTTAATTTATCTTTATGGAATTTATATGCGGTTTCAAAACGAGCCGTAGTGTCATTTAATTCTGTAAGTTTACACCCGCGCAAAATTCCGGCAATTGAATGGTTGTCGCGCTTAACGGTCGCGATTAATGCGGCAAAAAAATCCTGAGATAAAGCGTTTTCCCGAAATAGCTCGCCATGCCTTTCTTCGGGTTTTTCTCCGCTTTCTTCTTTTGTTTGAACTGAAATTGGCTCTCCCTCTGTAACTTCTCCTTGTTTATCTTTTATCTTTAATCTTTCATCTTTAATCTCTTGAAGGCACCATCCCACCGCGGCTAATTCCAGAGGGATTTGAGGAAGAACAGAAAATTTAATGTCTTTATAACTTTGATTAATCATGTCCAGGAGTTTTGTCAAGTCATTGTCGCCAAATCCGGCAATATCCGCGGTCTCCACATCCAAGCCCACGCCTGCCCTCTTCAAAACCATTTGGTGAAGTATGTCTGCGGTTCTCTCCGTTACCGTCTTGAAATCCGCTCCCCTTTGCGATAGCTCCTCAATTATGCTTATCGCGGCTTTTATATCTCTTTGACTCAAGCTCTCAAGTAAATTCATGATTTGCTTATCAACATCCGCGATTTTATAGACAGCATCAAATACCGCCTTCGTAATTTTGCCATTCTTGTACCCGATAGAGAGCTCTTCAAGAATTTTGGCCGCATCCCGAAAAGAGCCTCGAGCCAATTCATGAATTTTGAAAAGCACAGGCTCCTCGATTTCAAGTTTTTCTCCTTTTACTATTCGCAAAAGAGATCTTGTAACTTCCTCTTTTGTCGGTTTTTTAAAAGCAATGTGAAAAGTTCGTGACAAAATTGTTGGAGGTATTTTTTCTTCCTCTGTTGTGCAAAGTATAAAAATAGCATGACTTGGTGGTTCTTCAAGGGTTTTTAAGAGCGCGTTAAAAGCATCCGTTGTCAGCATGTGAACCTCATCAATTATGTAAACTTTTTTGCGAAGATTTGCCGGCGCGAATTTTATTTTTTCCCGAAGGTCTCGAATCTCATCAATCCCGCGGTTTGACGCGGCATCAATCTCCAAAACATCAAGGTTTGAACCATTGGTTATGGAAACACAAGCCTCACATTTATTACAAGGCTCAATACCGGAGGTGAGACGTGAGAGGTTAGAAGCTGGATTTTGAAGTGTGATTTTTTGATTTTTTTTCTTCCCACTTCTCACTTCTTTATCTAGCTTCTCATTTCTAACTTCCCACCTCTGCTCACAGTTGATTGCTTTTGCCAAAATTCGCGCGGCTGAAGTTTTACCCAACCCTTTTGGACCTGTAAACAAAAACGCGTGGGGAAGCTCGGGGTTTTTTAATATTAATTCCAGCCTATTTCGAACAAATTCAAGATCAAGTTCCGAAATTTTTTGAGGCCTGTATTTTCTGTAAAAAACCATGATGCTAGATACTAGATAATAGATACTAGAAACTAGAATGTCAAATGATTGAATTCTTTCCCTAGTTGCTAGTTACTAACTTAGTGGTGCTCTCCCAAGAGGTGCAAAATCCCGTGTTCCACAAGTTCCGCAACCTTGTCATCAACAAGCATATTTTCAAGCGCGGCCTCCTCAATTATTTTGGGATAAGAAACGATAACATCTCCCAAGTAAAGTTTGTCTTTGGGCAAAGGACTGTACTCTCCCTCAAGCTGTGAAAAGGATAAAACATTTGTGGTCTTGTCAAGGTTACGATATTTTTTATTTAAAGCCCTCATCTTTCTGTCGCCCACAATTGCCACTGAAACCTCAGCCGGCCCTACAACCCCATGCTGGTGAAGAGTATCAAAAACTTTTTGTTTTATTCTTTTTCTATTAACTTTATAACGGCTCTCAACATAGATAGGAACTGAAATATCCATAAGTAATTGATGCAAACAACTGACAGTTGACAACTAACAACTAACTTTATTGAACTAGTCAGTTGTCAGTGGTTAGTAGTTAGTTGTTACCGACTATCTGGGTGCATTAATTTTTGCAAACTTTCTGTTTAATTCTTTTCTGAATTTTCGAGCCAACGAGGGCTTAAGATAATATTCCCTCTTTTTCATTTCCTGAACAATACCCTCGCTCATTACTTTGCGAGAAAATTTTCTTATCATTGCATCCGGAGAATCTCCGCTTGATCTTTTTACAAAAACCATAAAAAAACACCTCCTCTTTAGAAGCTGTTAACGATTCCCGCAAAACGGGAGAGTTTTACAGCTTCTTGAGCCCGCCAAAGCGAAGTTCCGACTGCCCCGATTTAATCAGGGAGGCTAACCTGAGCGACGGCGGGTAGTTAATGTTTACATTATAGTAAAATCTTGTGGAAAAAGAAAGGAGAATTAG
>MFPJ01000032.1 GCA_001782675.1 Candidatus Levybacteria bacterium RIFCSPLOWO2_12_FULL_39_17 | reverse complement strand
CCCATCCTTATACCCCTTCAGATATCCATCACGGTGGGAGAGGTGATCAATAAATACAAATAACATTCCTCCTGTAATAAAACTAAAGAGGATAAGAAAGAAACCAAGGTTTTGAGATGATGTGATGGGCAACATATAGGACTTAACAAAATTTTTGTGATTTATAATAATGAGTTTCCAGCTTTCATCTCCCACTCTTATGGTTTTAAATGCGATAACCTGGGTTTCCGGCCATGAAGCACCTACATGCTGAAAAGACCATGCTCCGATGCCTTCCTCTTCTTTTTGAATCTTCTCAAATTCCCCAACAAACTCTTCCCAACCTTGCCATTTTTTGCTTTTCGCGTAGTCCACAAGATTCTGATTTAACAACCCGTTTCTATCATAGATAACTCGCCCCCCTCGCGTAGTAAGGAGAACTTCGGTTTTACTCTCTAGCTTGATGGGGTCTATGAATGTTTCAGCGAATTTTTCAAGTAAAATAGCGCCCATTGTTACGCCGTTAAACTCATTTTTAAAATAAGAAGGAGCCGCGACCACCATGACCATTTTACCTTGGCTCACCCCTACCCGGGAAATAAAGGGATCCGTGGTATATGCTTTATTCCTGTTTTGAGGGTCGCGTGCCCACTTGAAATAATCTCTGTATGAAAAGTCTTTTCTTTCACCTGTCCTCAAGCGCTTTTTATTTGCAATAACAATTACCTTCCCCGACTTATCAATCCTGGCAAATCCGATAAGAGGGGAGGTTGGCGCATTATCTATAAATTCCTGAAGTGTCTTGCGAGCTTCTTCCTCGCGCCCTGCGGAAACATCTTCTACTGAAGCAAGGCGCAGGACATCACGCCTAAGTCCCTCAAGGAAAAACTCTATTTGGGAGGCGGCGGATCTTGCCAGCACCAATTGTCTTTCTTGATTCTGAAGTGTAACAACCGCTTCTCCGGCAGAAACCGTCTTAAGATAAATAACCGAAGCAAGCGTTCCGGCAACTACAATGAAGATAAGGAAATAGAGCTTTATTTGACTGCGGGTGCGTCGAGCTATTATACCCTTTACCTTTTCCCTCACATTTCTAGCGTAGCATTAAATTTCCCAAGAAGTCAACCCGAGTAACTTAATCTTCTTTTTGGTTTTGGAAAAAAATGAAAAAGGATAGAATGCCTATTTGAAAACCGATTGTAAAAATGCCCCAATATAACATATTAAAGGGCAGGATTGCGAAACTTTTCCTTGGGGCAGATTACAAAAAGAAGTGCTTTTTTTATATACCATAATTTAGGCTTTTGTCAAGAAGTTATTTAAAATTCATCATCAAACTTATCGTCTCTGATCTTTCTTTTGCCTCCTTTTGCGCCAACCCGGTTTCTTGAGTAATACTCTCTAAATTCCTCTTCATCCTGATAAGCATTAGTATCAAGAATTCTGATGTTTTCTGCCCCGTTATCAAGGAAAAGCTCCCTGACTTCTTTTTCTTGTCCTGAAACTACGGGAACTGCCAGCAATACTCCGCCTTCTCTGATAGTTTCTTCATACAAGCGGGCTTCCTGCTCGGGTATCCCAAGCCCGATTAGCCCTCCAACCAATCCTCCCGCCAAAGCGCCGGTTATTGCGCCTGAAACCGTAGTGGCAGCAATTCCGCTCAGACCAAGCGCGGCAGCAATCGGGCCGGCAACAAGAAGGGCCCCAATTCCCGGAATAGTGATTAAACCCGCGCCAATAAAAAGACCTGTCAGTCCTCCTATAATTCCTCCTGTCGCGACGCCTGTAACTGTTCCTTCAGTAACAGATGATGAATTTTCATAACGGACCCCGTGCTTTCTCCCTGTCAAACCATTTTTCATGACGAGTGATATTTCGTCATTTCTATACCCGTAATGTATAAACTCATCAACGGCATGGTCTGCGGTTTCTTTGTCCGGAAAAACTCCAATGATTGTTTTGGCCATAAACTTTCTCACCCCCAAATAACTACTTCTCTATGTCCGCCAAAGTGACGAAGGCGGACTATCAAGATATATCTTCCTACCATATCCTTAGAATAGAAAAAAAAATGGGTAAGAAATGAGGAAGAAAGGAGTTTTTGAGCCGAAGGTGGCCTGCCTGCCGGCAGGCAGGTGCTGTGAGCCTCCGAACAGAATCGAACTGTTGTCAACGGTTTATCCCGGTAAATTCTGGCGCTGAATTTTGGAGCCGCCTCAGGGACTTGAACCCTGGACCTATTGTTTACAAAACAATTGCTCTACCACTGAGCTAAGGCGGCTTGAATTTACGGGATCCCGCACTTCTAATTCCAAATTTTAGCAAATTTGGAAAGATAGTGCTGGGACAAAACAGCTTACCCGGACACTATCCGCCTCTGGCAGAGCTGAGTTACTTCGGCCTGCCCTGCCTTGAAGGGCGTATTGAAATTTTATCAAATCGAAGCCTATTTTGGAAGAAATGAGCCGGAGGTGGGACTTGAACCCACGACTTGCTCTTTACGAAAGAGCTACTCTACCACTGAGTTACTCCGGCAAAAATTAAATCTATTAGGATTTTATCAAACTCTCGAGGAAAAAAGAAGAAAAAAGAAAAAGAAAAACTATACGCTAAACGCTAATAACTAAACGCTAACTAAAATAACTTCGTGCCCTTAAGCCGTCGTAGGAAACGCTTCCCCGAGTCAACAACGGGAAAATACCTAACCTGCTCCACGGAGTCAAGTTAAAGTTATCTCGTCCCCCACTTCGCATAAAGCTATGCGGGGTACCCCATCGAGAAAGTTGTAGAGGAAAACAAGTCGCCTACAACCTTTCGCTTAAGAGCATGTATAGTATATTTCACAAAAAGTTTAAATGTCAACCCCGTTAGAAACTGTGAGAAGAAAAATTCCGGGTTTATACAAACTGGTGCGACTAGACTGAATTACCGCTATTGTGGCATAATTCAAATATGGATATTTTGGGGGCTATTATGCTTGGTATTATTGAAGGTTTGACCGAATTCCTGCCAATCTCATCCACCGGACACCTGATTTTAACCGCAAGGCTTCTCAACATCCCGCAGACCGAGTTTGTGAAGACATTCGAAATAGCAATCCAATCCGGGGCAATTCTCTCTGTGCTCGTTTTATACGGAAAAACAATTCTGTCAAGGCCGGGCCTTGTCAAAAGGGTGGTTGTGGCTTTTATACCAACTGCCCTGGTAGGGTTTGTGTTTTACAGATTTATAAAACAGTATCTTCTGGGAAATACTGAAGTGGTCTTAATTTCACTTTTTGCGGGAGGCATAGTTTTAATTCTAATTGAGCTCTTTTTTAAAAATAAGCCGCGGGACGCGCAAGCGAATCAAAATCAGGATTTCTCAACCCTCTCTTATGAAAAAGCCATGATAATTGGCATTTTCCAGGCAATTTCTGTGGTTCCGGGAGTATCCCGGGCTGCCGCGACAATTATCGGAGGAATGTTATTGGGGCTGCCTCGAACTTCGGCAGTTGAATTTTCGTTTCTCCTTGCAATACCTACAATGTTTGCCGCAACTTTCCTCGACCTTAAAAAAACAAGCATCAATTTAACAGGTCAGGAATGGCTTCTGCTTCTGGTAGGCTTCATGGTTTCATTTTTAGTGGCAACGGCCGCAATAAAATGGCTTCTCTTTTATGTCAAGAAGAACACCTTTGTCCCCTTTGGAATTTACCGAATAGCAATATCCATCATCCTATTTCTCATTATTAGATAATCGACCCCTTATGTTTCTCCTACATTATTGCCGATGCTGATGAGCAGCTTGGCTGCTCGCCTCAGCTCGCGGTCGCGGCCGGAACGCTCGCTTTTATCCTATATTCCTTCTGGATAGTTGTTATGTAGTGGGGCTAGATTTCGCTTTTTTGCTGTATTCCCAGAAGATAAAGGACTGCCTCTTTTTTATATCGCCTGTCTCCACGGGAGTTTATTCTAATTGCCGGAAGTTTTCCGCGCTTTCCCCATCTTTTAATGGTAAGAGGCGAAACACGAAGGATTTGCGCAACTTCACGAACCGTAAGTAGATCTGGTAAGTTCTCTATTGATATGTTTTGCTGTGACATACTATTTAAAATTATAAGTTAATATATCGTATATGAAATAAGACTAGCAAATGCTATCAATGTTGTCAAGATATCAAAATTATTATAAGTTTTTCGTGGTCTGTCTTTGGGTCGCGATATGAGCTTCGTTACCCCTTACTAATTAATGATTCCTGTGGCTAACTCAAGTTAACTTAAGGGGAGAATGGTTGTAAGTGGTTGAATGGTTGCATGGCTGAGCTTTAACTATTTGACCATTTCGAACTATTCCAACCATTCGCGCTTCCTATTTTTTATTTTTCATCTCTCATTTTTCATCTTTTTTACCCTATTACTAAGTGCTCTCGCAAAAATTAGGCCTGCGAAATGCCATATTTGAAGCTGGCGTTTGAAGCGCCAAGGCTGAATAGTTAGTCTGAAAAGCCATTCGAAGCCAATATCCCGTACAAACTTTGGAGCACGGGGAACTGCCCCTGAGATAAAATCAAAAGCTCCGCCTACACCCATCAAAACCGTAGCCGGAATTTCATCTTTATGTTCAATAATCCACTTTTCCTGCTTGGGAAAACCTAGCGCCACGAACAAAATATCAATATCAGACCGTATCATTCTTTGCCTGTCATAAGCCTCGGAAGCATATCCAACACGCAAATTTGGATAAATTTTCCGTAAGCAGTTGGCAGCTTTCTCTGCCACACCCCTCTGACCCCCTAAATAGCCCGTCACGACGGGCTGTTCTGATATGGTTTTCACAAGACTTTTCATGAAGTCAACACCCGTAATTCTCCTATCAATAGGCGCGCGCAAAAGCCTGGCAGCAACAGGCACGAATACTCCGTCCGGCAAGGCTATTTCAGCCTGATTCAGGAGTGTCTTCAGTTCTTCATCCCTTGATGCTTGGGATATTTGCTCGGGGTTTGGAGTAAAAATGACAATTTTTTGCCTTTTTTTCTTTGGTTTTCCAAGATCCTTTATTATATACTCTAGGATTTTATCCTCTTTTTCCGTTGTTATCCCAACTCCTAAAATATTTGATTTTTGCATGTTTTACAAAATTACTACAAGCCTTGATGGAAAATTTAAAAAACTTGCTAAAATGCAATTTCTGACCAATTTTTGTATTCTTATTAACTGATTGTTAAAATAGGCTATATTGATAAGCTGGAGTAAGAAAATGCTTTCCTTGTCCATATTAGATTTATTGTTTTATAGGATATTTCTATAAAAAATCGCTTTCTTAATTTCGTGAAAATAGAAATGAATTTCGTAACTTTTCACAAAACTAAAGGATTAACCCCGATTGAATCGGGGTTAATCTCTATTAATTGACTTTTTATATAATTCAAGATTTTCAAGAGCAACTCCCACCCCTCTTACAACGCAGAATAGCGGATCTTCCGCGACATACGCCGGAACACCTGTTTCTTTCGCAATATAATTGTCAAGGTTTTTAAGAAGAGCTGTCCCGCCGGAGAGAACTATGCCCTTTTCAATTATGTCGGATGCCAATTCCGGAGGGGTAATCTCGAAAACCTCGCGAATTGCCGAAATAATGGCTTTTAGAATTGGTTGAATTGCCTCATTTACCTCCTGTTCCGTAATTTCAATGGCTCGAGGCAATCCTGTCACACTGTCTCTTCCTTTTGTCTCCATTTTCTTAGGACTTTCCGGCTCAACAATTGCGTTACAAACATTCACTTTAATCTCTTCAGCAGTTCGCTCCCCCACCAGAAGATTAAATCTTTTCCTGATATAGTTCGCAATTGCTTCCTCGGTTTTGTTTCCGGCCACTCTTATAGATTTATGGACTACTACTCCTCCGAGGGAAATAACGGCAATATCTGTTGTTCCGCCGCCCGAATCAAGAATCATGTGTCCTGCAGCCTGGGCTATTGGAATTTTCGCGCCAATTGCCGCGGCCAGCGGCTCTTCAATAAGGTAGACATTACCGGCTCCTGCCGTCATACAAGCATCCAGAACCGCCCTCTTTTCAACCTGTGTCACACCCGAGGGAATACAAACCATAACCTCGGGTTTAAAAAATCGAGACCTTCCGCAAACCTTATCTATGAAATAGGAAAGCATACTTTGGGTTATTACATAGTCAGCTATTACTCCATCCTTCAGAGGGCGCATAGCAATAATATTGCCGGGGGTTCTTCCAAGCATCTCTTTTGCTTCCGCACCAACCGCGACAACTTTATTGTCATCGGCCCGCACGGCAACAACCGTGGGCTCATTGAGAACCACACCCTCTCCGGCAAGATAAACCAAAACATTAGCGGTTCCTAAGTCTATTCCGATGCGTTTACTAAGCATTTGAAAGTTAAAAGTGAAAAGTTAAAAATTAAAAATTACAATTCAAAGTTTGAAATTTGTTCAACTTTAAATTATTAACTTCAACTTTTAACTTTAAATTTTTAACTTTTAACTATTTCAAACCATATCCTATCTCTATCAAATTTCCAAATTTCGAATGGTATGTTTTTTATAGCATGAGACCTCGCGAGATTCAATAGATCAAAAGGGAACAACTGACATCTGACCACTGACATGTGACATGTGACTAATTGTCAATTGTCAAATGTTAATTGTTAAATGTAAATGTTTGTCTTTTCCGCCCATAGCTTTTATAATACAGGTTAAGATAGTTTAATGGTAATAAATTCGAACCATGTAACCATTTAGCTATTTTAGCCATTTAACCCATGAAGCGAATTCTTATCTCGGGCATATTTATCGGTCTGTTTATAACAATAGGAACTACTGTCGCCATTCTCTATGCCAATGGAGTAAGGATCAGCTTTAACAAAAGTGAAAACGGAAAATTTATAGAAGGGACAGGGCTTTTGGTTACGACAAGCAAGCCGGACGGGGCAAGGGTTCTTATCAATAACCACTTGACTACCGCAACAAATAACACAATCAACCTTAATCCCGGCCAATATGATGTCCAGATTGAAAAAGACGGATATCGTACCTGGCAGAAAAAAATAGAAATTAAAAAAGGCCTGGTAAGCGAGGCAAATGCTCTCCTTTTTCCAACAGCCCCAAAATTTGAAGCAATCACAACTATTGGCATTTCAAATGTAGTTATGGATTCAACAGGAAACTCTCTTGCTTATACCGTTTCCTCATCCTCGGCCACCAAAAATGGAATTTATATCCTTAACATAAATTCAAGACCCCTGATTTTCCTTGGCGCCTCAGGCACACAAATAGTAAATGATGTGCTTGACCGCTTCTCGCAAGCAAAAATTTCATTTTCTCCTGACAGCAAGGAAATTTTGGGAGAACTTCCGAACGCATATTATCTTCTCTCAACCTCAGGAAGAAATGATGCCCCGCAGGATGTAACAAATACCCTTAGCCTTGTCCAGAGAGAATGGGAGGAGCAAAAACAGGAGCTTGACAGGAAAGTGCTTGAATCTTTTCCTCGCGACTTGAGGCGCGTGGCGCAGGAATTTTTTAAGGATTTTACTCCTTCACCTGAAGGTGACAAAATTCTTTACACGGCAAGTGAGAGCGCTTCTCTTCCTCTTGTCTTGAAGAAAAAAGTCCCATCCTTTAATTCCACCGCGGAACAGCGAACTTTATCCGAGGGAAGCATTTATGTTTACGACATAAAGGAAGATAAGAATTATGGACTATTTAATGCTTCGGATCTTAAACCAAAAGAAAAAATGCCGCAATTTTTCTGGCTGTCTTCCTCCCGCCATTTAATTTACGCAAGGGACGGAAAAATAAATGTAGTTGAATATGACGGGGAAAACCAAACCACGGTTTATGAGGGCTTCTTTATTGACAACCTGATCTTTCCATGGCCTGACGGATCAAGTATTGCCATAATATCAAGGCTTTCCCCTTCTGTCCCCTACAACCTCTACAGCATAAGCCTGAGATAGCTATAAATTTTTAATTCTTAATTTTTAATTTTTAATCAAATCTAAATGTTTAAATTTTTAAATATTGGATCATTAAAAATTGATTCCGATTGAATCGGAATTGATTTAAAATTTTAAATTTCAAATTAAAAATTATACACTTCTTAACTGAATCAAAACATAAATTACTGCATCATTTACCCCTCTCGACTTGCAAAGCGGCCGGCGGAAAGCAATACTTAAATTATGAAGCTTCGTTCCTTGTTCGTTGCTCGTCGTTATTGGCTATTTGCTATTGTCTATTCCCTATTATCTATTCCCTACTTGCTCTTCCCTTCCCCTGCTTTTGCCGCGACTATTTATCCGGGAAATGCTCCGGTAAATGTCTCGGCCCGCGTGGGGGAATTTGTTGTAAATATTTCAGGCCTTGCCTCCCCCTACGCCTCCATTGCTCTGTATTCGGAAGGCCAATTTTTGCGATCAACTGTTGCGGACGGAGGAGGTTATTTTTACATTTCCCAAATCTCTGTGAAAAGCGGCTTTTCAAGTTTTTGCCTCCAGGCCGTTGATTTTAAGAGGATTGGTGAATCGGAAGCCTGTCTTGAATTTGAGCCGGTTTTAGCAAGTCGGGATTTCAAAGACATTTTTCTTCCTCCTACGATCGGATTATTCCGGAAACAGATAAACGCGGGCCAAGAAGCGCTCATCTTCGGCTACACCATGCCGGGCGCAAAGGTTGATATAAAAATTCGGGATGGAAAAACCTTCAAAGTCACGGCAGATGAATCCGGATATTATCAATATAGATATAAGAATGTACCAAAAGGAAGCTATTATTTATCCTCAACTTCGGAATTTGAAAAGAAGAAATCTCTACCCCCCAAACGCGAGGTAAAACTTGAGGCCTTGTCTATCCCCGCCCGGGTGGCCCTCACAACCCAAGGCTTTTTGGAAAAAATCTGGGAGCTCTTGACAACCACAATTTACGGATTCCTTCTTGTAATGCTGCTCTTGCTTATAATAATTATTATTTTGATACTAATCTTAAAACCCGCCTGGTCAAAAATTATTTTCGATAAGCTCAAAAAACGAAAGGTCATGCACCACGACTGGCTCCTTGAATTTGTGGCTACAAATTCAAGTTAAAAGTTAAAAGTGCAAAGTTCAAAATCTAAAATTATGAACAATAAAGAATACAAAGAACAATTAATAAAAAGAGCTTTTAATTATGCAAGAAAAATAATTGCTTTAGCAGACAAATTTCCTAATAAAAGATCCGCTTGGATTATCACTGACCAACTCATAAGAGCGGCAACATCTATCGGAGCAAACATAATTGAAGCTCAAGCAGCCTCATCAAGAAAAGACTTTATTAATTTTCTAAACCATGCTTTAAAAAGCGGAAATGAAACGAAGTTTTGGTTAGCGTTAGCTAGAGATTTAGACAGGAAATTAATCCTCGAGATAGAAGACTTGATGAAGGAAACAGATGAATTAGTAAAAATACTGGGTTCAAGTTTAGTAAAGTTAAGAGATAAGAATAAATTTTAAACTTAAAACTGAAACTTTTAACTTTTAATTTTAAACTTTAAACTTAAACCCTGGGGGGCTTGACAATTGCTTGAGGTTGTGTATTTAATTAACTATATGAGGTTCTTTCGTGCTGTTCTTGCAGTATCAGCACTGTTTTTGTTGTTTTTTCCTTCTCAAAATAAAGCATCTGCGGCGTCTCTGACTTCTGCAAAAGATACGATTACAACCTCCCGCCCATCTGCCTCCACCCCTCTTTCTGCAAACGCAGCCTCAGGAGCAACACAAGCAAGTGTCTATGATAACAGCTCAAGATTCCTGGCGTCGGATTCTGCAAAGCTTACCCGGGCAGGAACCGATATTGACTCAGCCATCATAATAGCTTCCCAGTCATCGGCTCTCACAACAGTGTATTTTGGGGACACATTGGGGGCTGCCGGCCAAAACGGGACGGATGTCCTGTTTGTTCCGATTACCGCCATGCACACAATTCAGTTTATTGTCCCTAATGGTCTTCCAACTAACGGAGATATTGTTTTGACTTTTCCTACCTTAACTTCCGGAGACGCTGACAACGACGCATCGCCTTCTGCCACCACTTTTCAATTCAATAACCTGGTTTCCGGGACGGGAGGGCGTGACAACATAGACGTTTTCGACGACGCCTCAGATATTTCAGCAAACGTTACGATTACGGAGACCGAGCCTTCTGCAGGAAACCCAGGAATACTGAGCATTAATCTTGATTCGGGAACCATTGCTGGAGGATCCGTAGTGAAAATTTATCTTGGATGCACAGCAAGTACATCTTCTTCTTGCACAACTCAAGTCCCAAGAATCATCAACCCCACGAAAACCCAAACTGCAGGAACCGCAGACACCTGGAGGCTAAGCATTCAAACAGAGGACAGCGGTGATATCGTACTGGATTCTGCGATTGTTAGGATCGGAACAATTGAGTCGGTCCAAGTCCAGGCCACTGTTGACCCCACCCTCACCTTTACAATCGCGGGCCTGGCAAACGGAACAGACATCGTCACAAATAATTCAGCCTGCACAAGCAACACCGATGATACAAATACCGGTATTGCTGCGACTGCCACGCTCGTTAACTTGGGTGTAGTAGGCACATCTATTAACATAGCCGGGCAAGATTTGACTGTCTCAACTAATGGGCAAAACGGGTATTCGCTAACAGCTACTTCAAGTGGTGATCTTCGGGATTTTTCGACCGGATATGCTATTGCGACAGATAATACTCTCCCTGGAACTTTTATGACGGCAGGGACCGAGTTTTTTGGGATACATGCTTGTGGAACAGACGTATCTACATCAGATTGGGGGTCGGCGACGACCGGAGGAGGCGCAAATGCCAGGTACGCTTGGCCAACTCAAACGTCTTCTCTTACGCTTGCTTCAAGATCCACCATTGCAAGCTCGATAAAAACTACTGTTGAATACTCAATTACGGCGTCTGGTACAACACCGGCGGGAATTTATCAAGGTGTCGTAACTTATGTCGCAACGGCAACATTCTAACAATATGAAGCAAGAATCAAGAAGCAAGAATCAAGAAGCAAGAATTAAGTATCTAAAAATTTCCCTTCTGATCTCTATTGTACTTACTTCTCTATACCTACTTCTTTATACTGCTGTTGCGAGTGCGCAGACAGAAAACCTAAGAGTAATAACCATAGTCCCGCCGGCTAAAGAACATTCCCTTAATCCCGGAGAACGGGCGGAGGGAATTTTAAAGGTTATCAATGACAGCGATGAAGTCTTAACTTTTCGAGCAACAATCAGGGACTATATTGTAGAAGACAACAAGGGAACCCCTAGAATTCTTCCTCCTGATACGCTTACGAACAAATATTCTGCCGCATCATGGATCGGGGTTTTCCCCCCGAGTTTTACTGTTGCCCCTCATCAAAAGCAAGAGTTGAATTACTACCTGCAGGTTCCGGCCGATGCCAAGCCCGGGGGGCATTATGCCGCGGTGCTTTATGAACCCGCCGAAGTTATAGGCGTTGAGGGGACAGGAACAGGAGTCACAACTCATATTGGAACTCTTTTCTACATTCACGTCAAAGGCGATATCAAGGAGGATGCAAGAGTGCTTAGGTTTGAGGCAAAAGGTTTTCAGGAGTATGGTCCTGTTTTACTCAGTACCGAAATATTAAATAACGGAGATCTTCACATAAGGCCAAAAGGAACAATTACGGTGAGGAATATATTTGGGCAGGCAGTTGCAACAAAAGCGCTTGAAGAGCATAATATTTTCCCGGAGAAAACATTTCTTTTTGAGAATAAAGTGGGCTCAAAGTGGATGATAGGCCGCTACACTGCCCGCTTTGTGGGAACATATGGCCTCGCAAACAACCTTCCGCTGATGGCAACAGTCTCCTTCATTGTCTTCCCATGGAAAGTAGTTGCGATCGGAACGCTTCTTGTAGTTGCCGCGATCCTTGCGATAATTGCAATAAAAAGAAAAAGAAGAAAGCACCATGAAGCAAAAAATGAAGAACCCGAATCCTCCCCGCGAGACCACCCTGTGCTCTAGAACCGTTAGTTGGTTATTCGTTCTACTCTTTCCTGCTGGAATCCGATTTGAATTTGGGGCAAAATAGGAAAATGGCTGAATGGTTCAATAGTTAAAGCTAAACCATGCAACCATTTAACCATATAGCCATGTAAATATTTAGTTCGCGAAATTTCGGACGATCTCATTCTCATTTTCCTTCCGCGGCTCTTCTAAAATAAGAGGCAAGGTAAAGTAAGCTTTTGTCCCCTTCCCTTCCTCAGATTCAATCCAAATTTTTCCCCCATGAGATTCAATAATTTCCTTTGAAATAAATAATCCGAGCCCCGAACTCTCTCCCTGCCCAAAACCCTCGCGAACCCCGCCTCCCGCGGGGTAAATTTGCCCGAATTTTGTGAAAAGAAAGGCTTTTTTGCCTTGCGGTATACCAATACCATTATCCTCAACCTCAACCTCAATTTCCCCCTCTTTTTTGGCAATTTTAAGATGTATTATCCCACCTTCCTTTGTGAACTTGATACTGTTTGATAAAAGGTTATTTATAACCTGCCCGATTCTCCCCGGATCAAAATAGAATTGAGGAATATCAGGATCTATATCAAAAGACATAGCTATTCCTTTCTCCCGGCAAGCATAAGAAAAGACATCCAGATGCTCCCGGAGAATCACGGGAAAATCAGACTTTACTTTTTTAATGGTAAACTTGCTTTCCTGTATTTTGCCCACATCCAAAAGCTCCGAGATTGTAGAAAGCATTTCCCTTGCCGAATTTGAAATTACACGCAGCATCTTCTCTTCTTCGCTCTCCTCAAGTGTCTGAGAAAGCAGGAGACTTGAAGCACCTCTAATTGCCGTGACAGGCGCTCGCAGCTCATGGACTATCATATTGGTAAAGTCCTGCCTCATTTTCTCTATTTTTTTCTCAAGTGTCATGTCGCGCAAAACAATCGAGACTCCGGTTAAATCCTGCGTATTGTGCAGAAACACGGGAGTAAGATAAATCACAAAATAATTATCGAAAATTCGGACATCCTCAATTATTGCGCTCTTTTTTCCATTAATTACATTTTTGATTGTTTCAACCAAGCCTGCGCCCGGGGGAAATTTTGATATAACTTCTGCCATTGAGGCTTGCCCTGAGATGTGAAGAAAATTTTTGGCAGCCTGATTTATAACGGATAAAGAAAAATTTCCCTTATTTTCATTTCTTTCAAAGCTAAACAAAATTGCGCCGCTGGGAAGGCTTGAGATCATGGAATTCAGCTTTGCTTTCTCTGTCTCAATCACATCATTCAGCCTCCCGATTGCTTTTTGAGCCGAATTCACAATCTTATAAAGCATGCTCATGTCCTGATCCTGATAAATTCCTTTCTTTCTTGATGAAATATTGATCATCCCGACAAATTCATTTTCAACAACAAGAGGAATATTAAAATAAGAGAGAGGAACCGCATCGAAATATGTATCACTATAACTTTCTAGTAAGGGCTTGTTGGGAGCTTGCGTAACCTGGTAATTTGCGATATCGGCTTCAATTGCTTTCATTGCCGAAAAAATAATCCTTGAAACTTCCTGAGTATATGAAAGAGTCACATTTTCCCTTAAAAATGTCTTAATTACAATTGTTTTGCCCTGTGGGGCAGGCAGGTCTTCTCCTTTTATAGCATAGCTTACGGTTGACAAATCAAAGAAATTCCGGACTGTCAGGGCAATGGTTTCTGAGATTGCCTCAATATTTAACGAATAACCTATTTTTTCAGTAATTTCCCGAAGTAAATTTGACTCGTAAAGCTTTCTTTGAAGCTCTTTTTCCTGCTCTCTGATTTGCTTTGCCTTTCGGGTCACGCGAAAGAAAAAAAGACCTGTTAGCACGGCGAAGATAAGGCTGGTAGCGGCAAAGAAGAAAGTAAGCATAGAATTAGTATTAAGTATTTTGTATTAAGTATCAAGTATATTTAATTCAAAATTCAAAATGCAAACTTCAAAATTGCAATTTAAAGTTAAAAATTTTAGTAATTTTGAAATATTAACTGTAACTTTTAACTTTTAATTTTGAACTTTTAACTTATTTCGTGAGGCTCTCCAGCTTATCCGCGGTTCTTTTGCTTCCGATAACTATTATGTAGGTTCCCACAACAAAACAAATTCCTTTTATTAAAAAGACGAGAACCGAATAGATATTGTTGTAGGAAAGAAGAAAGTAAGAATTAAGCGCATCAATGATTATTCCCAAAGCCAAAAACAAAACTCCGGCCGAGATACTTTTGAATCCTGAGGCCAGAATCCCGCTTCCGAATTTCTTTGTTACTTCATACATAATAAAAGCGGCAGCAACCGCGGCAAATGCCGCGACAAATGAAATCCCCTCGATTAAAATTGTAAAAAACCGTTGTGTGTCAATCATGTTTATAATTATTCAGTATTTTATTTAATTCTTCAATATCACTATTCGCGCTCACAATATTGCTATCTGTTTCGTTCCGCATCGGCTGAGATGTGTTTTGAACCGGAGCCGGACCGGGCGGCGGGACAACAGCAGATCCCCCTGGAGACGCAGAAGGAGCCACCACATCATTGGCAATCTGACCCACCATTGAAAGCCCTCCCGGGTTTGACATGAGGATTGACTCCATTGTTTTTTTGACAATTAACCCCGACAACTCCACAAATTGGTTAATTAATTCCGATAAAAGAACTTTGGGATCGCCTTCTAATTTTGTCACCGTGCCCGTCGCGTCAATTTCAATTCCCCGGACATTCTTAACCTTTGCCAAGGTAATATCCGGCCCCAAAATAGCCATCTGCCTTTTTATTACTTCCGTGAATATTCCCTTGCTATCCTCCATCTCCTAAGTTAAAAGTTTAAAGTGAAAAGTTAAAAGTTATAGTTTGAAATTACTAAAATTTTTAACTTTAAATTTCAATTTTGAACTTTGTATTTTGAACTTTGAATTGACTTATTCTCCTATCAGCCTTTTGACCTTCACAATCAGGTCTGCCGGCGCGATTTTATATTTCAAAATGTAATCATTTGCTCCAAGATTGAGGGCTTCTTTTACCAACTCGTCATGCCCAAAATTTGTAAGCATTGCAACAGGAACAGCTTTTGTTAGCTCATTGCTTCTCAGGGCCCTTAAAACCTCATTTCCGGAAATATCCGGCATCATCTGATCGAGCAAAATAAGATCGAAGTTGGCTTTTTTTACTTCTTCGAGTGCATTTGTGCCATTCTCGGCAACTGTTACTTGATAACCCGCGTTAGAAAGGGCGGTTTCAAAAACGGCTGCTGTCTCCTTTTCATCATCTACGAGAAGAACCTTTTTCATAAAAGTACCAAGAGTATCACAGGTATCAAAAGTATCACAAGAATTGTCTGTTGAACCTCGTGGTACCCATGGTACCCTTGATACTCGTGATACCCGTACCTTTTAAGGCTAGCATACTACATCAAAAAAATGCAAGAGGCAAATGAAAGTGTCATTTTAATCGGGGCGAAAAGGCTCGAAGTAAGATTGGACGGACAAAATCCAAGTATACTATGAGTTGAAGTGCAGCTTCAAAAATAGTATGATATCATGATGGTAATGCCTGAATTTCAACATAAATCCGGAGAGGCCCAGTCCCCGGAAAAACCTGTTTTTGATGGAGGGGCATTCACTATT
>MFPJ01000031.1 GCA_001782675.1 Candidatus Levybacteria bacterium RIFCSPLOWO2_12_FULL_39_17 | reverse complement strand
AGAACGCAAAACTCTAAGATCAATATAGATTGGGGATAAGGGCGCGGTAGGATTTTTGTTATGCATTTTTAATTTAAAAGCACCAAATTTTATAGCCCCTTCCTGTAAAAGCACGTCTGCCACCTCTTTTTGAGAATCAGTCATTCCCTCAGGATTAATCCGATAGAAATTAATCGCTTCTCTTAATTTTTGTGCTTCTCTTCTTGCCGCCTGCCCTACCGTTTCCCCCTCTTCCCTTTCAGCAAAAATTATTCCTCTCGCAGAATTAACAATTATTCTTCCTGTTCTCTCATCCATGCCAGCAACGACTGTGCTTTGAACTTCTGCGCCCTGAGCTCCAATGCCCGGAAGAAGAATTTGCATATCGGGAGCTACTTTTCTCACTTGTTCTAATTCGCCAGGATAAGTCGCTCCCACTACAAGTCCGACATTCCCCTTTCCGTTCCAATGGCGTGCGATTCGATACGCCATAGCAAGATAGTATGGGATTTCCGTTTTTCCGGTAATCTCGAACAGCTCAAGCATTTCTGCTTTATTGCTGTTTGCTACTGCGCTTACCGAAACCGGCCAGTCCTGAAACTCTCCTGCTCCCGGATTTGAGGTACGACAAACAACAATAATACCTTTATCCTCTCTATCTAAGAAGGGCTTTAAGGCCTCAGCCCCCATATTGGGGTATATTGTAACGGCATCAAAATTATATCTCTCGAAGAGCGCTCGTATATAACCTTCGTTAGTATTTCCGATATCTCCTCTTTTTGCATCACCAAGTACTGGTACAAAAGGGTATTTTCCGTGGATATATTCTACTGTTCGTTCTAAAGCTCGTTCTCCTTCCTGCGAATACTCGAAAAAAGCGACATTTGGTTTATAGGCACAGACTAAATCAGCAGTTGAATCTATAATTGCCCTGTTAAATTGGAACGTTCCTTCTTCTCTTCCTAATTCTTTGAATTCGCCCGGAATTCTGCTCCAATCACTATCTAGTCCAACGCATACGAAATTACCTCTCCTGCAATCTCTCCAGTTTTTCAGTAAATGTCTTGGGGATTTCTCGGGTTTGTCTCTCTAATGTTCTCTTCTGTTCTTCTACCATGTTATAAAAAATGCTGTCTTGGGACAGCTTTTTAAGATATTATTAAAATAAAGATCTTATGTCAATAAGCATTTCTAGAAAGTAGTAATCCTATCTTTCCCGCTTCCCTTTCCTGAGCTATCTATTTTCTCTTCTACTTTTTCCCTTTTTATCTCTTCTGTTTGTCCTTGGTGGTTTATTTCTATAGCTTCTTCAATCTCAAATTTTGATCCGGAATTTTCTTCAATTATCTCCCGGAATCTTTTTTCGTGGTCCTCAAGGACTTCACGCAATTCCTCTTCTTCTTTTTCTGAAGTTTTTTTCCGAGCTTCTTCTATGCTTTTTTTGTAATCTTTAAGCGAATCTTCTAAAACTCGCTTTTCTTTTTTCTTTTTCACAACATCTATAATTTCTTGCCCCCTTCTTTCAACTTTTATCTTTTTAGTTGACGGTTTTGTAAAAGCAATGTTTTCATAAAATCTTTTAACCGGATACAACGGCTCTCCGGGAAGAGAAGCTTGTGCGATTTCCATAAGAGTAAACATGCCAAATGCAATGAATGCAATCAAAATAACGGCAAAAAGAACAGTTCTTCTTACAATAAAAGAAATCGGCATTTTTCTTTCTTGCTCAGGAAGCTCTTTTGCCAGCTTTTGCCATGCGCCTTTCTCAAAACCTTCCGAAGGCCTCGTTTTTAAATACTCCCTTTTAATTTTTTCCAGATATTTTTCAATTTCCATAATCTTTAATTTCCTCTTTAAGTTTTTTCAGGATTCTATGAAGCCGGACTCTGATTGCGCCTTCATTTTTCCCCACAACTTTTGATATTTCCTCATATGACATGTCTTCAAAATACCGCAAAACCACTATCTATCTTTCTTCCCCATCAAGCGATTTTAAAGCGCGCGCGACCATTTCCTGCTCCTCTCGTCTTGCTACGATCTCCTCAAGATTTTCATCTGAAGGCATCATATCCTCTATAACCTCTAGCGATACCTCTTTTTTCTTTCTCTGATAATCAATTGTCAAGTTCCTTGCAATCTTAAACAGGTAGGCCTGGATCGTCCCGTTTTTATTAAGAGAAAAGGATGGGAGCGCGCGCCATGCCTTAATAAAAGTATTTTGTGTTATGTCCTCTGCCAGTTCTTGATTTTGTATCATATAATAAGAAAACCTATAAATCTTTTTTTGGTAAAGTTCGTAGATTGCGCCATATGCCTCTTTGTCCCCTTTCTGAGCTCGTTGAACGAGTTTGAATGTATCCTCATCCATAACAAGCCCTATTATAACTCACTATCCTTAATATTAAACGGATGAGACAGAGTTTTGTAACAAAATCTCAAGTGGCGCGTTTAATATGTATATGAACAAAAAATTAATGATCCCTCTAATGATTTTTATAATCATGGCAAGTTCAATAGTTTCCGCTTCAGCGCATGACAAGGAAAATCGAGGCGGAAATGATGGGAATCAAAGATTTGAATTAAAAATCAGGAATGAAGTGAAAGATGAGCGTGAAATCGAAAATGAGATTGAAAATAAACTAGAGGTAAACGGCCAGGAGTTTGAGATAAGAGGTGAGATTTCCGCAGTATCCGGAAATACATTTGTCGTTTTGGGACAAACAATTACTGTTGATCCCTCAAAAGTCAGCGAATTTAAACAAAAGGGGATACTTGAAGTCGGAAAAAGAGTAAAGGTTGAAGGAGTAATCCAGAATGGAACAAAATTTGCCAGCGAAATAAATGTGATTGGCACCGGGCAGGGAAGGTTTAAGTTTGAAGTCAGGGGAAACAATATAACTTTAAATCCTACAGCAATAATCACACCAACCGGTGTTGCGCCAAGTGGCACAATCACCCCCACACCCACAACGGAATCAGCCTCATTCGACGCAAAAGTTAAAGTAAAAGCTCAGGGATCAATAGATCAGGTAATTGCCTTTCTAAAGCAAGTAATGACTCTTCTTGAAAACCTCATATAACTTCACCGCGGGAACAATCTGCTGAAATAAAAGAGGGCAAATTATCTTGATTTCTTCCTTTTTCCGGAGGGTTCTTTATTTGTCAGGAAAAGAAGACCAAGCAGAAGTCCTGCTCCTACAGCCGATAAAGTCATAAACTGCTTAAAGGCTCCCGATAGAATAATATTGTCCCTGTAGGAATTAAACAAAAGTAAAATTCCCAACGCAAGAAGAAGTACAAGCAGAGCAAGAAGGGCTTTGGCGTTTGTTTCGTGATTATATTTCTTAACTGCTTTTGCCATAAGGTAATAATATTTATTTCGAAGAATTAGCGGGTTACAGAGATGGTCTCGCTGAGCTCCGCATCGGGCGCTGAAACAGTTATCCTGTCACTCGCGTCTTTAACAACTTGGTATCCGGTATCATAGGCAGCTGCGCAGTCTGTAACCGCATCGCCACCATTTGTTCCCGGGTCCGATGGCAAAGCAGAAATATAAGTAGTTACTAAAGAAGCACATAAATCTGCCGCCGTATTGCTTATGTTTTGTGCTGTTGTTGTAATAACCGCAGGCAACGCGCCTTTATTATCGGCAGAGTATTGACTGATTGCATTTAAAATTGCAGTTGTGTCGCTTCTTCTTTTTGTATTGTTTGCCTGGGAAAATTGCCTTGCAGGGTTAATTGCTATTAAAACAATTGACAAGAGAACTGCTAAGATTCCGATTACGACAAGAAGCTCAATCAAGGTGAAACCTGAATTCTTTTTAAAATTTCCCAGGCAGAATTTCATAAGCTAATAATAGCAAAGCATATTGGGAAATTTTTGTCAAGGGGCAATTGGGTTTGGAGAATTAGGTTTAAAAAACATTTGCCAGAATAAGAGAGACGAGAATCAAAAGAAGCAACCCAAAAATACCAAAAAGAATAAGGAGTCTTTTGTTTTTAAAAGGATTTTCCTTCTTTGCGGTAAGTGTCTCTCTTTTTTCCTCTTCAACTAAAAGGCTGTATTGTTTTATAGCGTCTACTTTTGCGAGAATTACCTTCAAGTCAATATTGCTTGACAATTCCGGTATTGTTTCCTGAAGAACTGATAAAGGAACTGCTGCGGCAAGTTGGAATTTTTGCCGATCAAGTCCTTCTTGTATTAACTCAATAATATCTCGGTTAACAGATACAACTTTTGTTTTCTTGTCCATCTTTATTGCTCGGCTTACAATATTCTCAAATGGAACGCTCTCCAGAAATGACTGAATATCCGCCTCTAGCTTTTCATTTGGAGCAAAATCCCTTTCAAAGGAAACCGAAGGAGAAATTAAAACAACCGTGGTTGCCGGCAATATACCATTTGAGTCTATGAATGTTTTGAAAATATTATAAAAATTCTCCTTATCTATTACTTCTAAATCACTTATTATCTCCGAATTCAAATCCAATTGAAGGAGGCCTGAGGTGCTTTCGTAAAAAAAGATTCTATTAGGTTCTATATAAAGAATAGCTGCTTGTTTTTGAGAATGATCCATTTAATAAACCTCCTTCCATGAAGAAACTGTTAGCACATCATTATTATAAATTGTTTCTGCCTGAATTTTTTTAACAGAATCGCCTACCGTAGCGGTTGAAAGAATAATGGGTGGATTTGCTTGTGTGATCTCGATAATTGCCGTACCATCGGGAATTTCCAAGGTCTCGCCGGAATAAGCCGGGTCACGAACAAGCCTCAATAACGCGTTCTCCACTCCGCTCTCGGCCAAGAAGTACGCCTCGTTTCCTTTTTCAATTCTTGTCCCCGAGGCAGAACCGGAGATTAACACCATCGCGGCAGCCATCATTATGCTCGTTGCTATTATTACAAAAAAAAGAAGCGTTATCAGTGATTGACCGCGCTTTTGATTACTTATTTTAATCATAATTATCTTAAACCTATTGCGGTTTGAAAATTTTTAACTTCGGCTCCTCCTTTACGCAGCACTTTACTCGTCAGAGTAAAGCCAATAACGATTGTATCTTTTCCACCGATATTGCCTATTTTTCTAAAAGTAACATTTGATACGGTTGTATCAAAACCATTAAGCATATTTATTCCGGAATCATTTGATAGCAAGAGATTGCCTGAGCCAAGATAATATGTATAGTTTATTCCATCTATTGCAATTTGCAAACTATTGGTGATTTCCCCCAATACTCCCGGAGTAGTAATGCTTTGCGCGCGATGAATATCGAAACTCAATCTATCAAGAATAAATTGACTATCTTGGTTAACGGAGGAGATTGCCGCAGATTCCTGCCCCACATCAAGAATGGATGAGAAAAATTGAACAAATACCATAAGTAAAATAGAAAAAATTCCAATATAGAGCACTAACTCCAGCAAGGTAAACCCCTCCCGCCTTCGGCGGGAATTTCCAATACTACCAATTTCAAATTTCCAATATTTAAATATTTGTAGTATTGGTATGTATTTGTAGTATTGGTAGTATTTTTTAATCATGGTGAATAATTAACAGATATATCGTTAAATACGGGCGAAAAAACCGGATCGCTTGTTGAAAGGTAAGCCTTGTATTTAAAACATCGTCCGGGATTAACATATCCCTGCCCATTATTAAGTAAGGGAATAGCCGATGATGTCGTAAAAAAAGTATTTGAAGTGCCGTCCGGTCCGACAAAATAATAAGAAGCATTCGTACAACTTCCACTTACAGCATTTGCTACCGCGGCCTGAAATTGAATAGTTGTTTGATTTGGTTGCACAGAATTGGGTACGAGTCTATTGTACGCAACTGTACTGCCGGGATCGAATGCGTCTGATATAAATATGCCCGAGTCCGCAAATTGT
Organism: Candidatus Levybacteria bacterium RIFCSPLOWO2_12_FULL_39_17; assembly: GCA_001782675.1. Taxonomy (GTDB): domain Bacteria; phylum Patescibacteriota; class Microgenomatia; order Levybacterales; family GWA1-39-11; genus GWA1-39-11. The sequence goes on along the minus strand of MFPJ01000031.1, from coordinate 1,049 downwards.
CCACCCGGACCGCCTTCTATTATTTTGAGCTCTGCTGTCGCGTCTCCTGTAATAATATATGAAAAAGCGTCTCCATCCGGCTCGATAACCGTACTCACACCATTAACACCGGCGTCAATGTCTAAACCCCCGCATGAGGAGGGATTTGATTCTGTTGAAATATTTATTACTTGGTATTCCTGTCCTCCGGTACCTACCACAATTGACTTGTTGTTGGTTGTGACAATAACAGCCTTGGGATTCATTCCGTTTGTGTCGTAACTTCCCAGTGTGGGCCGATTTCCGGTCTTTGTTGATATATCAACAATGAAGAATTCTGCTTGAGTTGCTGCTAGCGACGAAGCAATATAAGCTCTTGTCGCGCTTGAATTGATAAATACATCTTTTGCGGCTTTGGCAGCCAATGCTGCCTGCCCGACAATAGATAAAGTTGCTCCGCCATTTTGTATCTGGACAATTTGAAGTTGGGTCGTAGACGACTCAACAGCAATATATGCATAAGATCCAACAACAACAACACGATTACCCTCTCCGGCAAGACTAATACTTCCGAGTTGACTTCTTGAACTGGCTTTGCTTGAAAGATCAAAGGTGTAAAGTTTATTTGCCGAGGTCATAAATCCGATATTGCCGGAAACATAAATACTGTCGCCCGAACCATTACCCGGAGCATTAAAATATCCACTTTCCTCATATTTATTATTTGAATCTTTCTGTGTTAAGTCAATTATTACGATTTCCTTGGAATTTGTATCTGTTGCAAGATAGGCATAATTTTGTTCCGTAAAAACCCCGTTTGTTTTATATCCGTCAAAAGTTCCGTCAATCGTGCCTTGTGGAGGAGTGGGGGCAGGAGGATTTGATATTGCTACATTTGCAAACGAAACCCCTGAAGCATTATCTCCTGTCCCGGCGACAACCTGTCCCGGGATGGCCGAAATTGCATTTGCTACTCCATTCTTTGGCAAGTCTACTGCCGAAATTGTAAGATTGGGGCTGCACCAGTCTCCCGATCCGCCGGCTCCCAAAACAACCTCCCCTCCGTCCGT
>MFPJ01000030.1 GCA_001782675.1 Candidatus Levybacteria bacterium RIFCSPLOWO2_12_FULL_39_17 | reverse complement strand
GACCCCCTGAAATAGTTCAAGGTTCAAAATTAAAAATTCAAAATTGCAGTTCAAAATTCAAAGTTCTAAATAATTTTAAACTTTCAACTGTAACTTTTCACTTTGCACTTTTAACTTTTAACTGGCTTCAACTTGTGTTATAATTTTCGCACAATATGAATGGACGCAAAAGGAACGGGAAGAAGGCAAGATTCGGCCTTAAATTTTCTTGGAAAGATCTCCTTCTTTACGGTTTTCTGTTTTTCTTTTTGCTTTTTATAATGATGGGAATTGGGGACCTGGCCTCAGGGCCAAGGGTTGATGAGGTTCCTATTTCAAAATTAGTAACCGACATTAAACAGAATAAAGTAAAAGAAATAACGGTAAATGATTCTAAACTAGAAATTGTTTATAAGGACGGGAAGCTGGCAGGCTCTCGAAAAGAAAAGGATACCTCTATTTTTGAAGTCCTAAAAGAATCGGGTGTTAATCCCCAATCTGTTAAAATTAATGTAAAAGATGAAACAGGCGCAAATATTTGGATAAATCTAATTTCGTCGTTTTTGCCCGTAGTCTTAATTATAGTTTTCTTCTACTTTATCTTCAGACAGGCAAGAGGGGCGCAGGAAAATATTTTCTCCTTTGGCTCCAGCCGAGGCAAAACATTTAACAAAGATTTCTCCAAAACTACTTTTGCCGACGTTGCGGGAGTTGATGAAGCAAAACAGGAATTAACCGAAATTGTTGATTTTTTAAAGCATCCTGAGAAATATAGGGTAATGGGCGCAAGGACACCAAAGGGAGTTTTACTCGTTGGCCCAAGCGGAACAGGGAAAACCTTGTTGGCGCGCGCGGTTGCGGGAGAAGCGCAAGTTCCTTTTATCTCAATCGCGGGCTCAGAATTTATGGAGATGTTGGTTGGAGTCGGCGCGGCACGCGTTCGAGACCTTTTTTTAACAGCAAAAAAATCACAACCGGCCATAATTTTTATTGACGAGGTAGACGCGATTGGCCGTCACCGAGGCGTCGGAATAATGGGCGGTCATGATGAGCGTGAACAAACCTTGAATCAGATTCTGGTTGAAATGGATGGATTTACCCCAAATGAACAGCTCGTGGTAATCGCAGCCACAAATCGTCCTGACATCCTTGATCCGGCACTGGTGCGCCCCGGAAGATTTGATAGAAGAGTAATTTTGTTGCTACCCGATATTGAGGGAAGAAAAGCAATTCTTAAGATCCACGCAACAGGAAAACCTTTTGTAAAAACCGTTGACTGGGAAAAAGTTGCTCGCAGAACGGTTGGTTATTCCGGGGCGGATCTTGAGAATATGCTCAATGAAGCAGCAATATTGGCAGCAAGGTTTTCAAAAACTCAAATTGACATGAAAGATATTGAAGAGGCGGCAACTAAAGTTAAGCTGGGACCTGAGAAAAAGAGGATGCAGTCAGAGGATGACAAAAGAATTACCGCTTATCATGAGTCGGGACATGCTATTGTTTCATACTTCATGCCTCAGGCAGACCCGGTGCATCGAATTTCAATTGTGGGCCGGGGGCTTTCGCTTGGCCACACATTGATTCCTCCAAGTCAGGATCGCGTTCATGAAACAAAAACCCGTCTGCTTGAGCAGATCGCAACAATGTTGGGAGGACGAGTTGCTGAGGAATTAATATTCTCCGAGATGACAACAGGAGCAGCGGATGATATTGAAAAAGCAACCGAGCTTGCAAGGACAATGGTAATTCAATACGGAATGAGTTCTTTGGGTCCGGTTAATTATGACACTGAAAAGGCAAGGATGTTTGGAGAGGTTTCTCAGATATCAAATGAAATGCAGGCAAAGATTGATAATGAATTAAGAAAAATTATTGACATCGCTTATCAGGAGGCTCAGAAAATATTGAAATCAAATAAACCAAAACTTGATAAAGTTGCCGAGGCTTTGCTTAAGAAAGAAACGCTCGAAGGAGAAGAGTTTGATGAAATTATGAAGGCAAAAGACGGAGAAAGAAAAAGCATTCGTATGGCTAAGCCTTCAGGTAAAGAATAAAGTTAATTTTTAATTGATCTAATTAACCTAATTGACCTAATCAAATCCCAATTTCCAATGCCTAATTGAGGAATCAATTGGGACTTGGGTCAGTGCGGCATTATTTAGAAATTAGAAATTGTATAATAAACCCATGAGTATTTTTGCCCACCTTTTAGTCCGCAATCCAAAAGACGACGAAACTCCAATTGAGTCGGCGACTCAAATCTTCTCCTCTCTCCTTCCGTATCCCTATATTCCTCTCTGGAAAAGATTATATATTCATCCGCGCTCTTACTCTTTTGAAATTTATCTTTTGGACCAAACCATTTTCTTTTATGTAACAACAAAATCCGAGAGCGAGACGCTTGTATCAAGCCTGATTTCTTCATCCTATCCAAAATCAAATGTTTCAAAAACAGAAGATCCTGTGGAAAAAGTCCTCTCGTCCAAATATCTTTCGGTTGGAGAAATGGTCTTAAATTCTTATCCTTATCTTCCTATTAAAACTTATGCCGATTTTAAAGACATAGATCCAATGTCCTCACTTCTCGGATTTCTTGCAAAACAGGATTCCGGAGTCAAAATGGCTCTTCAAATTCTTATTAAGCCCGCTTCTTTTCCCTGGCAGGACAAGGCGGTTGAGATGGCAGGCCGCTTAATTGAGGATACCCATCAACAAGCAGTCAAAGATGTAGCAACGGGCGAAAGTTCCATGGGCGCAACAACTCGCTACGCACAAAACCCGCAGAAGCTTCGGATGATGCAAAAAGCAGGTTTTCAAGGAGGCAAAGCAGTTGTAAGACTTGCGGTTGGATCCGACAACCCAAATACCCTGCCTTATATGCATAACTTTGCAGGGACATTCGGAAGCTTTTCGCTGGGTGAGGGAAATCAGTTTGTTTTCAGAAAGCCGCTTTTTGCAAAAAAAAGGTTAGTCAAAAGAATAAGGGAACGCTTTGTGGGTTTTTTTGAAAGGCGGTATCAGGTGCTAAATGCCCAAGAACTGGCTTCCCTTTGGCATCCTTCAGGTTTTTTGCTTGCCGGAATCAAAAATATTGCCTGGGGCAAAACTTTGCTTGGAGAACCTCCTGAAAATCTTCCGGTTTCACCCTCCGTAGTTAAAACGGCGGATGGGCAAATTGATGAAAAATCCGCCGATGCCAAGGCTATGGCGGACAAGAAAGATGTTAATTTTTTTGCGAAAGCCGAGTTTAAAAATAAAGAAACGATATTTGGAATAAAAACTCCCGACAGGAGAAAGCATGTTTACATAATTGGAAAAACCGGAGCCGGAAAATCTACTCTTATTGCGAACATGGCAATTGATGACATAAGGCGGGGCCGGGGAATTGGAATAATTGATCCTCACGGGGATTTGTCGGAAATTATTCTCGATTACATTCCGAAGAGAAGGATGAAAGATGTGGTTTATCTTGAACCCTTTGATTCGGAGCGGCCGTTTTCGCTAAATGTCTTAGAGATTAAAAATTCACAGCACAAGGATCTTGTCTCATCGGGGATTGTCTCAATATTTCATAAGATTTACGGTGAGTCATGGGGGCCGCGTTTAGAATACATACTCCGAAATGTAATTTTAACTCTTCTGGATATTGAGCAGGGGACGCTTGTAGATGCGTTGAGAATCTTATCTGATTCAGGCTTCCGGGAAAAAGTTGTAGCAAAATTATCAGATCCGGTGCTCAGGAATTTCTGGGAAGCCGAATTTGCAAAGATGCCGGATAGATTGAAAGCCGAAGCTGTTTCTCCAATTCAAAATAAGGTCGGTCAATTTGTCTCAAGCCGCATGGTAAGAAATATTATTGGCAACCCAAAGTCTTCAATTGATCTTCAGAGAATTATGGATGAAGGGAAAATTTTAATTCTTAATCTTTCACAGGGGAAACTCGGAGAAGATAATGCCGCGCTTTTGGGCGCGATGGTTATTACGCAGATTCAGCTTGCGGCAATGAATAGGTCTTTTCAAAAAGAAGAAGAGAGAGCGGACTTCTTTCTTTATGTTGATGAGTTTCAGAATTTCGCGACAGAATCTTTTATTAAAATACTCTCCGAAGCAAGAAAATATCGCCTGTCTTTGACTTTGGCAAACCAGTATAGCGACCAGCTCGAGCTAAGTGTTCAACGGGCAATTTACGGAAATGTCGGCACGCTTGCTTCATTTGTGGTTGGCGCCCATGACGCGTACCTTTTGACAAAAGAATTCGCGGAAATCTATTCGGAAAATGATTTGGTTTCACTTGGCAAATTCGAAATAGTTTTGAAGCTTTCAATTGACGGAATGACCTCGGCGCCCTTCCCGGCAACAACGCTTCCCCTGCCTGCTTTAAAAAATGAAAACAAAGAGGCAATCGTCCGTTTATCGAAAGAAAAATACGGAAGAAAACCACAAGGTTGACAACTGACAATTAACAACCCCGGCCCCGCTCCGCGAAGCGGGGCGGGCTGACAATTGACCCTTTCGACTCTGTTCATGGTAAACCCTTCGACTGGCCTCGTAAATAGGAGGCCTCTTGCAATTTGCTAAAGCTAGGTGTATATTTGCTTTAAATAGCCAAATTTGTTTTCAAAAATGCGATTTGCAAGCATTTATAGAGAAGCAAAAGAGGCTTTTTGGCACTTTAAAAATCCAGTTTGCGAACTTCCTTTAAAATGTGCTTCTATTGCATAGCGCATTTTTCGGCTGTGGATTTCTGATTGCAAGATAAGCTTTCAGTCCGGAAATCCACAGTTGAAAAAAGAAGGGAGGAAAAAAGAATTCATTAGTCGTCAAAGGCAATCAAATATCGGATACTTTCGCGATATCACACTTTCTGGTTCGGTAGAATCTATTGACTATCGAGCGGAAGGTTGCCTTTTCTAATCATGTGTTGGGAGGTGCGGAGTCTTCGACCTGAGGAAAAATTGAATAGGTTTTCTGGGATCAAGGATCACACGGCATCTTGCCTTGGGGCTGAACCTTCGCGTAGCGATTGGAATAATGTGTAGAGACGATTTATTCGTCTAAAGCATCAGTCGTTTGACTGTCCTATCGCCCGCGCTGGACTAAGCCAAGTCACGCCAACACCAGTCTACCCGTAAAAAGGAGGATTCCCATGCGGCATCTCGCTTCTACCATCCCGAGGACGATCGTTTCCTCGAGCAGCGAGATCGACATCGTCGCCAACTGCAGCGACCGGGCCCCACATCTGGCGATTTCCTAACGTCGGGACTACTGGAACATTCGTTCCGAGCAAGTTATCCACAGGAGAGGATATGCACAACAGAGATCCTACTTAGGAATTCCAGGGGTCAGTCCTAAAAAAGAATAGACGGCAACAGCCACCTGTCAACCCCCCCAAGGGCTAGCTCTTCGCAGTAAGCGATTGGATGACAAGTGAACGATCTCAACGATTGTCCGAGTTCATGGGTTTACCCATCGGACGCCAAGGTCGTTTGTCACCTGCCCCCCTTCGCCTAAGCGTTGGATTTAGCCGAACTTTCGTACGGTCGCAGAAAACACCTCTCTTAGGAGGAGATGGATGGTACATCTTAAGTATCTCTTCTGAGTCTGACTGACGGGGCAAGGATTGCTTTTTGGATGAAAATGAGCGTACACGAGACCAAATAATGCTGGGCAATGGGGACTCTCCATATCGTAGGCCAAGGCTTACCCACATAAGAGTTCTCACCAGTTCGGACTCGTCGCTTCTCCCATTCAAAAAGGATTCTAGCCCTCCGGCTGACTCATCGTGTGGACGACTACCATGCTCTTCCTTGCAAGGGAAGCCAAAAGTTATAGGAGACCCCTATGTCCGAAGCTCATGCTCGGCTGGGTCTCAAACCCAAGCTTCCTCTTGCAATAGAGCATCGCAGACTGGGCAATGGGCGCGCGGGAAAAACAGAGACAAAATCTCTATTTCAGCCTTCGGGTTGAAACTATTTTCAGCTGTTGCTGATCTCTCACATTCTGTGAGTCTCTGCCCGCGCGCCCAACCCATTCCCCCTAAAAACATTTAACATTTAACAATTAACTAAACTTGTCACATGTCAAATGTCAGTTGTCAATTGTAAGATTCCCCTTTTTGTTATAATTCCCTTATGGATTCCAAGAAGAGTATTTTCATGTTAGTTGACGGTTCGGCAATAGTGCATCGCGCCTATCACGCAATGCCCCCATTCACTACAAGTTCCGGCGTTCCAACCGGCGCAGTCCATGGTTTTTTCTCAATGTTTTTAAAATTAATTCATGAATTAAAACCGGCTCATATTGTCGTGGCTTTTGACCGGCCAAAACCAACATTTCGTCAAGAATTATATGTGGGATATCAGGCGCAGAGACCAAAGATGGAGTCTGATTTATCGGAACAATATCAAGCGATTATTGACATTTTGCGCAAGGCAAAAATTCAGGAATTCGCTGTTGACGGATATGAAGCGGATGATATCATCGGTACTCTCTCGGAAAAGGCAAAGGACATGGGAAATATTGTCTATATAGTGACCGGAGACCGTGATATGCTCCAACTTGTAAACCATAAAACAAAAGTGTTAATGCCTGTAAAAGGGATTTCGGAAGTTAAGGTTTTTGATGAGGGAGAAGTTCTAACAAAGTATAATGTGGAACCTCGTGAAATCGTTGATTTGAAAGCGCTGACCGGCGATCCATCCGATAATTATCCGGGAGTCTCAGGAATCGGTCCAAAGACTGCGGCAACCTTGGTTCGGCATTATGGAAATGTTGATAATATTTATAAACATCTTGATGAAATTGCGATCAAGAATAAAGCGTTGGCGCAAAAGTTAATAGATGGGGCAGAATCCGCGCAGATAGGAAAAACCTTGGCAAAAATTGTAACAGATGTTCCTTTTGTTTGTGATTTTGCGGATTGTTTGACCTCAAAAATAGATATCGGCGAGTTTAAAAAGGCGCTCGAATCTTACGAATTCAAGACGCTCCCAAGGAGAGTTGATGAAATTTTTAACCAAAAGCAGGAAATTAAAAAAGAGAATCAAATGAAATTATTATAATGCGGATTGCGATAGTTCATGACTACATAAAAGAGTATGGGGGAGCTGAAAGGGTATTAGAGGAATTGCACAAACTCTTTCCTGAGGCGCCGGTTTATACTTCGATATACGCTCCGGAATATTTAGGGCCTCACATGTGGGTATTTCGGCAGATGCGAATTAAAACCTCCTTTCTTCAGTGGATTCCGTATAAAGAAAAACTCATTTCTATTTTTCGCTTGATTTCTCCTCTTTCTTTTCTATCATTTGATCTTTCGAAATTCGATGTAATTATTGTTTCTCAAACAGGAGCATATTTCCCAAATCTAGTTCGAAAGGGTAGAGCTAAACTTGTTTGCTACACCCACACACCACCGCGCTATCTATATGGATATATGACTGCGCGAGAATGGCAGAAAGATACATTAATGCGAATTTTTGGTTCGATTGCAAATCATTTTTTGCGAATGGTAGATTTTAAAGCGTCAGAAAATGTTGATTATTTCATAGCTAATTCAGAAGAAGTTCGAGTCCGAATTCAAAAGTTTTATAGAAAAGATGCGGTGGTGATAAATCCACCCGTCTCGTTATCCACCCCCGAGGTGAAAGCAGCCCCCACCTCGGGGGTGAAGAAAAAGGAATACTACCTTGCGGGAGGAAGGCTTGCGAGGGCAAAAGGGATCGACATTATTGTCGAGGCTTTTAACAGAAGTGGTAAAAAGCTTAAGGTATTTGGTAAAGGATTCGCGGGATTTGACGAAGAGCTTAAGTCAATGGCAGGAAAAAACATAGAGTTTTTAGGTGAAGTTACTGATATTGAAAGACAAGAATTAATGGCAAATGCAAAAGCATATGTTTTTGCCTCATTTGATGAGGATTTTGGAATTACGCCGGTTGAGGCAATGGCAGCCGGGACACCGGTTATAGCGTACCGATCTGGCGGAGTTCGCGAAACAGTAGTTGACCCTTCGACAAGCTCAGGGCAAGTGGCAACAGGAATATTTTTTGACGAGAATACACCTGATGCAATAAATGAGGCGATTAAAAAGTTCGAAAAGGCAAAAATAAGTTCGGACGAATGCCGCAAACAAGCCGAAAAGTTTTCAAGCGAAGTTTTTGACAAAAAGATTCTTGATTTTGTTAATTCTCTTACCATATAGCTCTTTTATTTTTTATATTTAATCTTTTATATTACTATCATGCCGGAGTTACCTGAGGTTGAAACACTCAAATTAGGGATTCAAAAATATGTTGCGGGGCATAAGATTTTGGATGTTGAGATTCGCCACCCAAAAGTTTTTCAAGGCGAGGCCTTGAATGTGATTGGAGCGAAAATTACTGGGGTTCGAAGAGTGGGGAAAGGGTTGATTTTGGAGCTGTCGAATAGATATTCTTTGGCAATTCACATAAAACTAACCGGACAACTGATTTACCGCGATGAGAAAACAAAAAATATTCCGCTTTCGCCAAAAGTCGGGCAGACATTACCGAACAATTTAACGCATATAATTTTCAAATTAGACCAAGGGGCAGCACTCTACTACAACGATCAGAGACGGTTTGGGTGGATCAAAGTTTTGAAAGCAGATGAGGTTGAGAAATTACCCTTCTTCCGCGACATGGGGCCTGAGCCTTTCAAAGATCTCACTTTCGCGCGGTTTAAATTCGTAGTCGGGAGAAAAGTTACGAAGATTAAGCCGCTTCTTATGGATCAGACAAACATGGGGGGAATTGGAAATATTTATGCAAATGACGCGCTTTTTCGGGCCGGAATTGATCCTCGCCGTCCGGGCAAAAGTCTATCGGAAAAAGAACTTAAAAAACTTTATGAATCGATTCTGTTCGTCTTGAAAAAAGGGCTTGAGAGCAAGGGAGCCTCAGAATTATCTTTCGTTAACATCCTAGGGCAAGAAGGGGAATACCAAAATCACACATTAGTTTATGGCAAACGCAATCAACCCTGCCCGAATTGCAGTTCGCTAATAAAATTTATCCGTATTGCCGGCAGAGGAACCTTTTTTTGCCAGAACTGCCAGAAGTAATTTTCCTTATACTGCTCAAAACACATAAAACAAGAGAGATTAGCAATTACAAAGGAATCAGGAATATATCAATTATTTAAATTGGATTTGGAGAGTGGTATTGAGAGCTGTTGCTAAACGCTTGAGGAAGGAAATAGAAGGACTTGTTTTAGCTTGTTCAACTCTAGAGATAACAGATTGAGTAGTATTCATTTTTTTGGCCAGCTCTTTTTGAGTCATTTTTTTCTCAATCCGCACACGAATGATAGCCCGAGCAATTTCATATTCAGGTTGAGACTCTTCATATTGCCTTTTAAATTCAGGATTTTTTAGTAATTCTTTTTTTAATTCATTCCAAGCTTTCATAAAAAGTATTATATCGCAAAATTGCGATATTTGTCAACCCTTAATTTTTTCTTGACTGGTATTCATCTAAACGCTTCTGGGCAATAGCAATCTCTTTAGTAGGTGTCTTTTGTGTTTTCTTCTTAAATCCATGTAATAGCAAAAATACTTTTCCAGTAATTGTGACATAGAAAATACGAATGTTGTCTCCTCCCAGTATGCGAAGTTCCCAAAGTGAAGTACTGGTCAGCTTCTTAACATGTGGATATGCACCTTCGAGCCCAAATTCCTCAAGATGTTCAAGTGTTCTTGTAATCTTTAGTTGCACCCTCTCATTCAGTGATTTAATAAATTCTTCAACCGGCTTTTCTCCACGCTTTGATTCGAAAAGCTTAATTTCCCAAGTCATATATAGAGTTTAACAAAATTTTAATCTAGGAATTTGTTTACACTGATCCCGATTTATCGGGAGAACGTGAAGGTGGAGAGGATTTGGTGAAATACTGAATCATCTAGAAATGAGTTGGATATGGATATAATGCTCTGACCCGTATTAATTAAATATTGCAAAGGTCCTGGCATGCCCAATTGTTGCCTCAATGATAGTAAATTCGGATCCATTAATTTTTTGTTTATTTCTTACTATTAAACTATTCGCATACTTTGATAAATATTGATCAAGAGACATTTTTTCAGATTGCACCTGAATATGAATGCCTGGATTAAATTTCCCCCCTCCCTCACCAACCAACTGTTTAGTGCTGTCCTTAATAGTAATGTTGAATGGAGGAAAATTAGTAGAATTGTCTTCTATGTTAAACCCAGTAGGGTACTTTAAGGAAAATCCATACTCATTATTTGTGTATGTTTTCCAATTGGCAGTTTCTGATTGTTCTGCTGCCTTGTTAATAAGTTGGGAGTTTTTGATGAAATAAAGTCCAAATACAATGCTTGTCAATAAAAATGCCAAACCTAGAACTATTAAAAAAGTTTGCTTTCCGCTATTTTTTCTTTTGGCCATAAGTTAACGGTAGCAGGTTATTGAAATTTTGTAAATAATGCTAGCTTTAACGGCTACGTTTTGAGGTCGGCTTTTTTGAAGCAATATAGACTAAGGTCAAAAAAATACCCAGCACACCAACGGCAATATAAAAAAGTAGCCAAAATAATGTAGCGTTATCGACGTTCATTCTAATTCTTTAAATACTCTCAATCCTAATATAAAGAATCCCATAGAGAATGTCAATCCTAAAATGACTACTATTAAACCAACAATAGGGTCAGATTTAAATTGAAAGAAACCGAGAATTAATGATGCAAAAGTTAATTTACCTAAATCCATGTATAGCTTGGCAGTTTCTTCTATTTGGCGAGGAGTCATAAGCTATTTTAGTTCCTCGTCAATTACTGCTTTGAAGGCGGCGAAGGGTTGGGCGCCAACCAATCTTTTTCCGTTGATAAAGAAAGTTGGGGTTCCTGACACTCCGGCGGTTTTCCCATCATTTACATCTTTGTTAACCGCTTCCTTATATTTTTCAGAATCAAGGCAATTATTAAACCGGGTAGTATCTAGCTTGGTTTGCTTAGCCCAAGTTTTTAATTGTTGGGATATTATTTCTCCTGTTTTCCCCGAAATTTTAGATTGTTCCGTAAAAATCTTGTCATGATATTCCCAAAATTTTCCTTGTTCATTTGCGCATTCTGACGCTAAAGCCGCAGGCATTGCCGCAGCATGGAAATCAAGCGGAAAGTGCCTGTAGGTAAGTTTTACTTTTCCTGTATCAATATACTCTTTTTTAATTTGAGGCAGAGTTTCCTTAAAAAATCTTTCACAAAACGGACATTCAAAGTCGGAGAATTCAACCATTGCAACTTTTGCATTATTTTTCCCGCTTGCCGGCAGTTTGCCGAGAGTAACATCAACTTTCTCGGGAGGCGCCTGTGGCGCTTGTTGTTGACCTTGAGGCGCTTGGACTGTTGGGGTCCGGGCATTTGAATCTTTCTCAAGCATTTGGACTCGTGCCGCCAAATATCCAAGAAGAAAAACGGCTACAAGCAGAACAACATAGAGGAACTGATTAGCTTTTATTTTTGAAATGTTTTGGACAAGTCCTCCAAGCGTAAGAAATTGTTCTCCTTTTGCCATAACATTAAATATATATGCTAGCAAATTTAATGTCAAGGCTTGCAATTTAGGGCTATTTCTGCTATCTTAATGATTAAGAATTGTCCTTTAGGGCAGGCCAGGGTTAACCTTGGCCTTTTTTGAGAGATGAATAAAGATAAAATTGTTATTTCACTGGGCGGTTCATTGATCGTTCCAAACGGAGGGATTGACATTGCCTTTCTTAAGCGATTTAATGATCTTATTCGAAAACAGCTGGCGACACACAAGGGTCGCCAGTTTTTTATCGTAACAGGCGGGGGAGCTACGACCCGCCATTATCAGGACGCAGCAAGAACCGTAATAGAGCATGAGCTTGAAGCAGAAGATCTTGACTGGCTTGGAATCCATGCCACCCGACTTAATGCTCATCTAATCAAAACAATATTTCGAGATCTGGCTCACCCCTATATCCTAAAACACTATGAAATTATAAGAAAAGTAACAGAACCTATTATAATTGCATCAGGTTGGAAACCGGGATGGTCAACTGATTTCTGCGCGGCAATGGTTTGTGAAGATTACAATATCAAGACGGTAATAAACCTAAGCAATATAGATATGGCTTATGACAAGGATCCTAAAATTCATGCTGACGCCAAATCTATTAAAAGAATTACATGGAATAAGTTTAGAAAAATAGTAGGAGATGAATGGGTTCCGGGTATGAACCTGCCTTTTGATCCTATTGCTTCAAGAAAAGCAGAGGAGCTAGGTTTAAAAGTAGTAATCTTAAAGGGAAGCAATTTTGGAAATCTTGAAAATTATTTTGCCCTTCGTGACTTTGTCGGAACAGTAATAGAAGGCTAACCCCCAGAAATTAACCTAATTATTCTAATTAACCTAATTTCTAAATAATGTTCTAATAACCTAAAATCCCAATTAAGACATTAAAAAATTGGTGTTTGGTGCTTGATTAGGTCAATTAGAGCAATTAGAAATTAGAAATTGTATAATCTTTTCTATGCAAGAATTTAATCCTGAACTGCTTAAAAATCTTTATAAGCCTGCATCCTCATCTCACAAGGGGCAAAATGGAAAGCTGTTGATTATTGGAGGATCGCAGCTTTTTCATGCGGCTTCTTTATGGGCGGCAACTGTTGCTTCAAGAATTGTTGACATGGTTTTTTATTCTTCGGTTGAGATAAACAATAAAATTGTTGAGAGGTTAAAAACAGAATTTCGAAACGGAATAATTGTTCCCCGTTCCCAGTTGGAACATTATGTAAATGAAGCAGATTGTATTTTGATTGGTCCCGGACTGCCAAGAGGGGAAGGAAAGGAAGAGGGAGACGATGATACAAGGGAATTGACGGAGGGACTTTTAAAAAAATATCCTCAAAAAAAATGGGTAATTGACGGTGGAAGCCTGCAGGTTATGGATCCGGAGGTTTTGCTCGGATTGAAAGAAATGCCGATATTAACGCCGCATCGAAGAGAATTCGAGATTTTAAAACTCAAAAGTCAAAACTCAAAAGTCAAAACTGCAATTCAAAACTCAAAAGTTGAAGAACAGATTAGGATTTTCGCAGGAGAGTATAATTGCGTGGTTTTGCTTAAAGGTGAATACGATATTGTTGCTTCGTCAACTGAGTCGGTTCGAGTTTCTGGGGGGAATGCGGGAATGACAAAGGGCGGGACCGGTGATGTTTTGGCGGGATTAGTTGCGGCCCTATGTTGCAAAAATGAGGCATTTTTGTCCGCCGTGGCCAGTTCTTATATCAATAAAAGAGCGGGGGAATCTCTATTTCAAAAAGTCGGAATTTACTTTAATGCTTCTGATTTAGCGAATGAAATTCCAATAGTTATGAAAAATCTATTATGAAAATAATTGTTGTAGGAGACGGCAAATGGGGTAGCGCAATCGGCTCGCTGCTTTCCGAAAACGGTAGGGAATTTTCCTTTTGGAAAAAAGGCGACGACTTGCCGGATCAAGCAATTTTAATTATGTGTATTCCTACGCAGGCAATAAGAGAAGTCTTAACTCTTCATGGTAAAAATCTTAAAAATATAATTTATATAAATGGAGCCAAAGGAATAGAAAAGGTAACGCACAAGCTTCCTTATCAGATTGCCATGGATATTTTAGGAAAAAATATAGATTACTTTTCTTTGATAGGGCCAAGTTTTGCAGAGGAGGTAGAGGAGAAAATGCCGACATTGGTTAATATAGGATATGTAAAAGAGCAAAACGCGGAATTAATCCGAGATCTTTTCCATACAGATTATTTCCGAGTCCGCTTGACGCGGGGAATTAGAGCGTTAGAATTGGCTTCTGCTTTTAAAAATGTTTATGCAATTGCTTGCGGAGTGGCAGAAGGTTTAGGTTTTAAAACTAATACCAGAGTTAAGCTTATCCTTTTGGCAATTGAAGAATTTTATCGTTTGTCAAGAAAATTAGGTTACACGATTGACAGGCGCGCTTTGCCCGGAACGATTGGGGATTTAATTTTGACTTGCAATTCAGAGGAGTCAAGGAATTTTTCCTTTGGAAAACTTTTAGCAAAGCACAAAAAGGGTGAGGCGTTGAGTTTAATAGGTGAAACGGTTGAGGGATATAGTTCGGTTGAGTCAGTTCCGTATTTTGAAGAACATTCAAGAATTAACCTTCCTCTGGCGCGGTTTGCTTACGAAATTATTAGGGAAGATGATCCGGCGTTTGTGCGATCCGGCTTTTCGGATTTTGTCAAAAACTCCTAAAATCTTACCCCTACTTTTGGATCGCCAAAAGTAGCAAAAGCTCTCGCCAAGTGGTCCTGCGGTCCAAATGGCAAAGTTACAATTCAATAATGGAGACTTCCTCGCGGTTGAGGATTTTTTTGGGGATGAATTCACGGTGGGTTGTGGTCAGAATTGTTTGCTGATCGGGAAGTAAATCGAATACTTTGTGAATGTTGGTATCGTCTAATTCGGAAAATATATCGTCGAGTAATAAAACAGGAATGTGGCCGGTTGCGCGTAGCAGGTAGTTTACTTCAAGAACTTTTAATTGGAAGATTGTGAGTCTTTCTTCGCCACGAGAGCCGAATTCCCGTATAACTTTTTTTGTCTTTGGAAAATAAAAAATAAAATCATCTCTTTGAGGGCCCACCAATGTTATTCCTGCTGCTTGTTCTTCAAAATGATATTTGAAGAGGCGGGCTTCGGACATTTCGCTTTTGTCATAAAAAAGCACAAAATCAAAAATTTCCTTGTTTCTCTCATTTACAAAATCTACAAATTCTTCTCGTTTTGAGGTTAAAATTGATCCTTGTTCAATTAATATCTTTTCAAAATACTCAAAATCTGCCCTCTTATATTGTTTTTTTCCTTCCCGCATGTCATAGAGCATACGGTTCCTCCTCTTAAGTGCTTTTTCATAAAGCGAAAAGGCAATTCTATATTTTTTGTCTGATTGGTAGAGAATTGAGTCGATGTAGCGGCGCCGTAGAGACGGAGAAGTTGCGATTATTTCAATATCGTGCGGAGTGAAAAGCACCGAGGTAAATTTTGAAGCAAAATCGGAAAGCCTCTTGGGTACATTGTTCACCAAAAATTTCTTTGATAAATAGTTGTTAGTGTTTGAAAAAATCACAGCAAGCTTGATTTTTTCATTCTCGTAGTCAATTTCCGCTTCAATCCTTGTGAATTCTGCGCCTTCGCAAATTGTGTCTTTATCATGTTCTGCCCTGAAAGACTTGCCTCTTGATAAAATATTAATTGCCTCGAGAATATTTGTTTTCCCTGCGGTATTTGGACCAATGATTATTGTAGTGGAGAAGAGTCCAAATGAGGCAGATCTATGGTTGCGGAAGTTTTTTAGTTTAAGATTTTTTAGAATCATTTTGAAGCGCCTCTAGTTTTCTCAATAACTTTGACAATTGAATTGTTACAAGAACAGCAAAAGCAGTAATAACCAATGCGTATATTAAAAGAGATATAATACCGGCGCTGTCAGGGAGATATTTTTTAATATAGTTATTTACGAATTCCTGAATTAAATTATTCCATGCAAGCGCCGCAACAAGACCAAAACCTGAAGTTGCCAAAGTAAGCATTTGTCTTACTACTGCAATATGCAGCCTTTGCTCTTCCTGTTTTTTGTCCTCTTTGGTTATTGCCATAGTTGATATAATACAAAATAATAAGTCAAAAGGCAAAAAGTTAAAGGTAAAAAAATAAAGTCAAAATTTAAAGTTTAAATAATTTTTTAGTTTTGAGTTGCAATTTTGAATTTTGCATTCTCGTCCTGAGCGAAGCCGAAGGGTTGATTTTTTATTTTCTTAAAATGTATAGTCCCACTTTTTCAATAAATAATAAAATTCTAAGGAACATCGGGGCGATTGAGGCAGCCCGAGAAATTATAGAAAATGCCCCGCTTCTTCCTTATTGGGAGAAAAAATTTCAGGATGATGCAATGCTGCGCACAACCCATTTCGGCACCCATATCGAAGGCAATGAATTAAGCTTGAATCAGGTTCAGAAAATATTGGATGGGGAAAGAATTGTTGCCCGAGAGCGGGATGTGCAGGAGGTTATTAATTATCGAAAGGTTCTTGATTATATAGATAAAAGAACAAATTCAAAAATAGACGGAGATACGATAGCCGACCTCCATAAAATTGTGATTAAAAAACTTCTTGAAGATGAGCGCGCGGGAATTTACAGAGATAAGGAGGTTGTCATCAAGAATTCAATTACCGGAGATATTGCCTTCAAGCCTCCAAAAACAGTTGAGGTCCCTTGGCAAATGAAGGAGCTCTTAATTTTTATTAATGAGGAATCGGAAATTCATCCCGTTTTAAAAGGCGGGATCGTTCATTATGAATTTGTGAGAATTCACCCATTTTTGGATGGAAACGGCAGAGTGGGGAGAGCTTTATCTATGCTTGCTTTGTATAAGCTTGGATATGACATAAGACAATTCTTTTCCCTGGAGGAGCACTTTGACAGGGATCCGGAGAAATATTATGAGGCTCTTCAGTCTGTTGAGAAGAAAAACGGAGATCAAACCATGTGGCTTGAATATTTTACAGAGTGTCTTGCCGCAGAATTGTCAAAGATAAAAGACAGGATCGAAAAAATTTCAATTGACTCAAACCTCAAGAAAAAATTGGGAGGGCCGGTTATGTTATCTGAGCGGCAACTCAAGATTATTGAATACATACAGGCAAATGGTTATGTAGAAAATAAAGCTTATGATACTTTATTTCCTATGGTTTCAGAAGATACGGTTTTAAGGGAAGTTCAGGATTTAGTCAAAAAAGGGATCTTGAAAAAGCAAGGCGTAACCAAGGGCGTGAAATATGTGATGACGAAAGACTAGAAACTAGATAATAGTGACTAGATACTAGGGAATAAGAAATAAAAATTATGGATGCATCGCAAGGAAAAACCAAAGCCGCAAGGTATGTAATGAAATAATATGGAAATTGGTGAGGCCGTTAGACAAATTTTAAAGAGAGAGCAGCAAGAACAGAAGCCAACACCAGAGAGTGTTGCCTTATCTAGAGTAGTTGACCTTGAAAGAGTTGATTTTCTTACGCATGCAACATGGGTTAGAAATTTAAGAGATATTTTAAGCGAAGGTGTTCTCAGCGGCGAAAGTGCAGCGAAAAAGGGGAAGAAAGACTATCAATCTGTTTGGGGCATGCCGTTAAATCGAGCTTTCGTATCCACTTTTAGTAAAGAAAAAGTTCCATTTCCTGGAGAAGTCTTGGTGTTAATAAAAACTCCACAGGATGTTTTCACTCTACCTGAAGATGAAACTACCAAAGGGCGTCTTAAACATACGGATGAAGTTTTTATCAAAGATTCAAACCCTAACGATTATGTAGGCTTGGGGTTTTACGGGCAAGCCTTAGTTAATTTAAGTTTTGATAAAGTGTTGGAAATTGTCAGAGGAATTTGGAATGTTAAACCACAGAGTGCCTTACCGATTTATGATCCCGCGGACAAGAGTCTTCTTTGGCCGCGCCGAATGACTCATGAGGAAATTGTGAGGATGTTGGCGGAAAGGCAAAAATGAAATTTTCTAAACTTTCGGAGTATTACGAAAAGTTGGAGGCGACTTCTAAGCGCTTGGAGCTGGTGGATATTTTGTCGAAGCTTTTCAAAGAATCGGATGATGATGAGATTGGGAAGATTTGTTATCTTATTCAAGGAAGGGTGGCGCCGTTTTTTGAACCAACAGAAATTGGAATGTCTGAAAATCTGGCGGCCATCTCAATTGCCCGCGCGTTTGGTTCTTCAAAAGAAGAAGTAATTAAATCTTATCGGCATTTCGGCAGTATGGGGATAGCTGCGCAGCAGCTGTCGCAGAATTCAAAGTTCAAAGTTCAAAGTTCAAAGTTATCAGTAGCTGAAGTGTTCGAGCGACTGCATTCGATTGCAAAAACAGGCGGAGAAGGGTCAGTTGAAAAAAAAATTACAATTCTTGCCGATCTTCTGAATGATTTAGATTCAGTTTCGGTTAAGCATGTTGTAAATATTCCTCTTGGAACTCTTCGTCTTGGAATTGGAGATCCAACAGTGCTTGATGCATTATCTTTGGCAAAACACGGAGACAAATCTCTCCGTCCTCGCTTAGAAGGTGCATACAATAAAACAAGCGATTTAGGATTTGTAGCCGAAGCTTTCTTTAAAAAAGGGATTGAGGGGATTAAGAATATCCATTTAATCGTAGGAAAACCAATCAGGCCTGCTTTGGCTGAACGCCTGCCTTCGGCTGATGAGGCGGTTAAAAGGTTGGGTCAGGAATTTGCGGCAGAACCAAAACTTGACGGATTCAGGGTTGCAGTTCACAAAAAAGGAGATGAGATCAAGCTTTTCTCAAGAAATCTTGAGAATACCACAAATGCTTTTCCGGATATTGTTGAAGGCGCCAAAAAGGAAGTAAAAGCAAAATCGGCAATTCTCGAAGGAGAGGCAATTGCATATAATCCCACAACTTCCGAATTTCTGCCGTTTCAGGAAACGACAAAGAGACGCCGAAAATATAAGATTGAGGAAATGACAAAGAAACTGCCACTGATTATGTTTGCTTTTGACCTTTTGTATTTAAATGGACAAGATATTACTCAAAAATCCTATAAGGAAAGAAGAAAACTACTTTCATCAATAGTTTCAAAAGAAGGACAAATTATTAGGCTTGTCGAAGAAAGGACTCTTCATAATGCGCAAGAGGTGGCAGAATTTTTCAATGAAGCAATATCCCAAGGCCTTGAGGGTCTCATGCTTAAAAAACTTGACAGTCCTTATGTTGCGGGAGGACGTGGTTTTCATTGGATAAAATTTAAGAGGAGCCAAGCGGGAGAATTAACAGATAGCGTTGACTGTGTTTTGCTGGGGGTTTACTCCGGACGGGGGAAAAGGACTGAATTTGGAGCTGGAGGACTTCTGGTGGGTTTGTATGATGATAAAAAAGATGAGTTCGTTACGGTTTCCCGGATTGGGACCGGCCTGACAGACGAAGAATTTCGGAAAGTCAATGAAATTGGAAAGGACATAAAAGTGAAACATAAACCGGCCCGCGTCAACTCCGAAATTACTCCCTCATATTGGGTTGAACCAAAAGTTGTTCTTAAGATTTACGCAGATGAAATAACACGCTCTCCGATTCACACTGCCGGACGGGATAAGGAAGGTTTTGGATATGCTCTTCGATTTCCAAGATTGATGAAGTTTCGGGAAGCAGACAAAAGGCCTGAGGACGCGACCACTGTTTCTGAGATTGAGGAAATGTATAAGCAGCAGTTTGTAAGGAAATAAAAAATAAAGACTCTTGACAAGACAATCTAAAATATGCTTAAGTAATATTATATGGACGACCAAAATCAACAACCTAATCCGCCAGCCGGCGGACCTATTCCAACTCCTCCTATATCAAATCCTACATCACCGGTTTCTGAGCCGACAGTTCCAACGCCTCCGTCTTCTGTTCCACCGGTTGAGCCAAATCCGACTCCTCCAGTACCAGAGCCACCTGTGGAACCGTCAACTCCGGAACCTGCTATTCCACCGGTAACACTTCCGACTCCAGAGCCAACATCCGGAGAACAAACTCCCGGTGGAAATCCCCCGAATCAACCCGCGATGTAAAGTCGCTTTGCTCCAATTAGAAATTGAACAGATACTTTCCAAAATCAACACAATCTTTACTTACAAAAATTATGCCCTCTTGTTCCAACCTTTTTCTTTGTTCGTTTTCTCCTCCAAAAGCAAAACCTTTTGCAATTCGGCCATCTCTATTAACGACTCTATGGCAAGGAGTTTTTTCGCCGTCAGGATTTAGATGCAGGGCATAGCCTACAAGTCGGGGAGACATACCAAGTTTTTTTGCAATCACGCCGTAAGTAGTCACTTTGCCTCTTGGAATCCTGCGAACTAACTCATAAATCATCTCAAAGCGTTTAGAGGGTTGATCCGACATAGGCAACAATTATATCTCGAGCGAATCTTCCGATAAAGACCGAAAGAAGAAACCGTCTCAATGGATAAAGGGCGAGTCCGGCAAGAATTCCAATAGCATCAAAGAAAGGGTTTGGGATAAAGGCAAGGGCCACAATTAAAAGAAACCCATGTTTATGATGAATTATTTTGTATAGTGACTCCATGAAAGTGTGGTCCTTTGGATGACTAATTTTTCTTGAAGAGTGGCCAAAAAGAAAACCTACAGACTCGCCAAGAGTTGAGCCAAGAGATGCAGCCAATGCCACTAAAAAAGGATTAAAAAGAGCTCCGCCAATTCCTGTTGCCAAAAAACCCGGAGCGGGAAAGAAAAGAGTTGAGGAGGAAATAAAATTAAATAAAAAGACACCTGCTATTCCAAAGGATTTTAAAGAATTCAGGTCAAATTTAAAGAATATTGGTGAAAACAAAAGGAGAGATGACAGCAAAAAAAGGATTGCATAAAATAATTTACTCTGAAGGATTGCTGGTTTATTTTTTCTTCTCATATATTTCATTATGTCGCTCGTGTACATTTCGCAAAGACCCACTCAGGCACTAATTCGATTAATAAAGTTTTACCCGTCGCTATTTCCTATTCCCTGCCTCCTTTAACTGCTTCATCTGCCACATAAATAGAGCGCCTTTATTGGGTGTAGTGGTTTTTGCGTCTCTGACATAAGAAAGGGCTTTTTCAAGGATTGAACGATGTACGGTTTTGGCAAGTTTAATGTAAAGAGACTTGTGTTTATAATCGTTTAAGATTTCCGAAAGATAGATCCCATATGACTGAAATTCCCGGCTGATATACCTGTCTTTAAAAGGGTCAAAATTTTTAAGAACTGTTCCGATCTTCTGCACGAGAATATTATAACAGACTGCTTGGAAAGCACTACATTTAAATGTATAAAGAAATTATGGTTGAGCAATCAGAGTTGAAATTACAGGAAATCATTAGATTACTTGGAGATCCGAAGACTGTTTCGAAGGAAATGGCAGCTTTTCGAAGAGAGGCAAGAGGTTATGACCCAATGCCTGACAAAACATTAATCCTCGGAATGACAAAAAAGTAGATGTTATAATCAATCAATGGAATTGGTCCTCGATTTACATCTTCACTCTCGTTTCTCGCGAGCGGTTTCTCAAAGAATGAATCTTCGGAATATGTATATTTGGGCGCGCAAAAAAGGAATAAATATTCTGTCAGTTACAGATTTTACCCATCCCATTTGGTTTCGGGAAGCAAAAAGCCAATTGGAAGAATTAAATCCGGGAATCTTCAGGCTTAAAGACCAAAAGAAGGCAGACCTTGAACTTGGATCGCTTTCCCAAAAAGATTTTTTGGGGCCTTATTTTATGCTTTCAACTGAGGTTTCAAGCATATATTCTGAAAATGGTGTGCCCCACAGGATCCATCTTTTAATTTTTTCTCCAAATCTTGAAACAGCAGAAAAGATAAATACGGCTTTAATTAAACGGGGGTGCAATTTATCATCAGACGGACGACCAATTTTAGGAATTCCATCTCGCGAGCTAGCCGCTATTTTGTTCAATATAGACCGTAAGATTGCAATAATTCCATGTCATGTTTGGACCCCATGGTTTTCTCTTTACGGTTCTCGCTCCGGCTATGATAGACTAGCTGATTGTTTTGGGGAGTATTCTAAATATATATTTGCAGTTGAGACAGGACTTAGCTCTGATCCTGCAATGAACTGGCGCATTAATGAACTTGATTCGCGTTCAATCGTGTCATTTTCCGATGCTCATTCTTTGGAAAAAATGGGGAGAGAAGCCACCGTTCTTCGAAAGAAGAACGGAATGTCAAATGTCAAATTTCCAATTTCAAATAATCCAATAAAGACAGAAGATATAGCTTATGATAATATTTTGAATTCGTTTGTTCGGGGAAAAGAGAGGGTATTTGAGATAGCTTATACGATTGAATTTTATCCTGAGGAAGGAAAATATCATTATACCGGTCACAGACTTTGTAAGGTTTCCTATTCTCCTTCGGATGACAAAACCAAAGGTACGATTTGTCCTGTCTGTAAAAAGCCATTAACAGTTGGGGTAATGCATAGAGTTGAGGAATTGGCAACTAAAGAATCCAATAATTTCAAACCGGGAGAAGATGAATTTGGCGTGGTTTGGATAAAGGATGCTAAAGACATGCGGCCGCCTTATGTTGCTCTTGTTCCTCTTCTTGAAGTTCTGGCAGAGTCTTTAAGTTCAGGAGTTGGAAGTCAAGGAGTCCTCTCTCTTTTTGATAGGCTCATTAACCATTTTGGATCAGAGCATGAAGTTTTATTTCGAATTCCCGTCTCGGAAATTAGAGAGGTAGGCGGAGACAGGATTGCCAAAGGGATAGAAAAAGTGAGGGCAAGAAATATAAAAATTGTGCCGGGATTTGACGGGGAATATGGAAAGGTTGCAATCTGGAATAACGAGGAAGATAGTAAAACCTCAAGCGAGAAAACACAGCTGGGATTAACCTTCTGATAAACTGTACCATATTGATTTTGAATTGCTTCATGATAAGATTAAGAGAGGAGTGGTTCGCCGCTTCTAGAAAGGGGGTGAGAAATTTTGGCACAATCTAGTTCCGCAAACCAATTAATCGACATGATGGAAGAGTGGTACTCAAAACTTCCCGCTTTACCTCGCAACTGGAAAGATGTTATAGTTCAAATCGCTCCCTGGCTTGCATTGATTTTTGGAATTATTGGTGTTTTAGGATCTCTTGTTGCCGTAGGTCTTCTTACCTTCCTGGCTCCTTTTATTTTAATAGGAGGTGGAATCGGCGCAGCAAGCGGTGGAGTAATTGGAGCGATTTTAGCTCTTGTTGCAAGTGTACTTCTCCTTCTTGCATTTCCGGGAACACGCGCAAGAAAAATATCCGGATGGAATCTGCTTTTCTGGAGTGAAGTTGCGAGCGTTGTTTCGACAATTGTTGCTCTTTCGGTAGGAGGAGTGGTGGGAGCATTAATTGGATTTTACATTCTGTTCCAAATTAAATCCTACTATAAGTAGCTAAATGGTTAAAACCTGCCTGCCGGCAGGCAGGTAGTTACATAGTTGCATGGTTTCAAAGCCATGTAACCATTTTAGCTATATAGCCATTTTAGTTTTATGTTTTTAAATCGTGAGGAAGCGGGAATTTTACTTGCTTCCAAAGTAGGGAAGATTAGAGGCTTAAAAAGCCCCATAGTTGTCGCGATCCCCAGAGGCGGGATTGTAGTAGGAAATATTGTTTCCAGAATTCTTCAAATTCCTCTTTTTCCTTTAGTGGTTAAGAAAATTACCGCACCTCAAAATCCGGAACTTGCACTTGGCGCTGTCGGTACAGGCGGGATAGCCTACTGGGATGAGCGTATCTTGGAAAAAATAAAATTATCCCAAGAAGAAAAGGAAATGTTACTTAGGCAAACGATTGAATCGGTTCGCGCAAGGGAAGAAAAGCTTGGGGCGGCAAAAATAAATGTTAGCGGGCGCGATGTGATAATTGTTGATGATGGAGTTGCGACAGGTTCAACAGCTGTTGCGGCTAGCATGATCTTAAAAAAGCTCCATGCGGAAAAAATAATTTTGGCAACTCCGGTTATTTCAAAACTTACGAAAAAGGAAATATTAAAATATTTTACAACCATTGTTTTAGTTCTTCTGCCTCGTGATTTCTCGGCTGTTGGACAATTTTATCAAGAATTCCCGCAGATTGAGGATGAAGAAGTGAAAGAGATATTAAAAAGCAAATAGTAAATATTAAAAGTTTTGATGTTTGAAATTCGAAGCGTGATAATTTATACTTGATTCATGAATATTTTAACCCTCACAGACAATACATTTGAAAAGGAAGTTCTTCAGAGTGATATTCCTGTCCTTGTTGATTTCTGGGCAGAATGGTGCCAGCCTTGTAAAATGGTGGGGCCTATTGTTGAGGAAGTAGCCAGGGAATATTCCGGCAAAATTAAAGTCGGCAAAGTAAATGTTGACGAGAATACAAAAACTCCATCTGACTATGGAATAATGTCCATACCCACCCTTGTGATATTTAAAAACGGCAAACCTGAGCAGACAATGGTAGGAGTACAACCGAAAGAAGTGTTTAAGAGTAATATTGACGCAGCCCTAGCTGCTTAATACTACAAATGCCACAAATACTACGAATAATTCAATAAGCCAAGTTTCATTGAAATATTTGATATTGGTAGTATTGGTACTGTATTTGTAGTATTATTTTCCTATGGAAAATTTATCTGATGTGATTATTGTCGGATCAGGGCCGGCGGGTTTGACTGCGGCTCTCTATGCCACCCGCGCCAATTTAAAAACCCTTGTTATCGCGGGAAGAAAGTGGGGGGGGCAACTCATGCTGACTACGCTTGTGGAGAACTATCCCGGATTTCCCGAGGGTATCCAGGGTCCTGATTTAATGATGAACATGAGAAAGCAGGCTGAACATCATGGGGCACAAATTTTGGATGTTGATTTCAAAGACGCAGACTTTACCAAAAAACCCTTTACGATTCACACAGACGATGAAAAAACATATTCTTCCAAATCGGTAATTATCGCAACGGGCGCAGAAACTCGATGGCTTGGGGTTCCCGGTGAGCAGGAAAGAATTGGCCGGGGAGTTTCATCCTGCGCGCCATGTGATGCTCCTTTTTTCAGAAATAAAAACGCGATTGTTGTTGGTGGAGGAGACAGTGCAATGGAAGAGGCGCTGGTACTAACGAAATTCGCAAGTTCGGTGACAATTGTTCACAGGCGAGGCGAGTTTCGCGCCTCACAGATTATGCAGAAAAGGGTGAAAGAAAATCCAAAAATTAAATTAATATTTAATTCCGAGATTGTCGAAATCTTGGGGGAGAATAAAGTCGAAAAAGTAAAAATAAAAAATAATCAAACCAATGGAATATCTGAAATGCCGATTGATGGGGTTTTTGTAGCTGTTGGGCACATTCCCAATTCCGCATTATTTCAAGGTATTGACCGCGACGATAAAGGATTTATTAAGGTTTACGATCACACCAAAACCAATATAGAAGGGATTTATGTTGCAGGAGATGTTCATGACGCAATTTATAAACAGGCGGTAACCGCCGCCGCTTTTGGCTCCATGGCAGCCTTAGAGGTAGAACGAGCGCTAATGGAAGGCAAAATTTAACTGCTTCTTGACTCCTGCATTTTCGGTATTACAATAGCATTATAGGCAGCAGTTTATGAACGCTGTTGAAGCGGATTTATTAGATAAAATTGGAAATTCAAGAGTTCATCCTATAAGTCCAGATCGGCCGGGAAGGTATGTCGCTTTTGAAGGAAACGAACAAGATCCGCACCCTGTATATTTGCCTCAAGGCGAAGTTATAGTCTCCATGAGCCCTGTTGAAATTCGCTGGCCTGCTCCTATTTCTCCAATTGAAGCATTGATGCTTGTTACCAAAGCACAAAAAGTAGAAGACATTGGTCTTCATCCCGTTTCGGCAGCTGCCTGTACGCCTGAAAACGCCGAAAAACCGGAATTGCAACTTTTTAGTGACACCGAGTTTGGCCGGGATGAAATAATTGTTGCGCAAGATCTAATAAAAGACTTTCCAAAAGTTGCCAAAACCGCTCTTATTTCTCTTGCTGAAAGCCAGGGGGTTGATTTCGATTACGCAAGGGAGGAAAGGCGGGGAAGCATAATTCACGAGAAGAGATCTCCTGAAGATCCGCTTGCTCAAAAAATAACTTCAGAATCCGGTTGGGGATGGGCCTATTATGGCGCAAAGGATTCAAACCCTTTGTATATACAGCTTGCAGGTTTATATGTACAGCAAAAAGGAAGAGAAATATTATCGGAAGTTTATAAAGACAAAAACGGAGAAGAACAAGAAGTTCTTCATGCCGTAACGCTTGCAGCTGATCTTATGATAAAAGAGATAGATGCGAGTCCTTTGGGAATGCTTGAGTTTCGCCAGGAAATCCCCAAAGGGATTTCAAATCAAGTATGGCGAGATTCAAAAGAAGCTTATCATCATGCTGACGGAAGAATTGCTGACAATACTTATGGTATTGCTTCGTTTTCACTTCAAGTGGATGCGTATAAGGCTCTTCAAGCGCTAAGCAGTCTGTTTCCGGAGAATAAGCATTTGTATGATGGACGCGCTAAAAATTTAAAAGACAGAATTCTGAATGATTTTTGGGTTGAAGATGAAAGAGGAGGTTATTTTGCTCTCGGTGCAGAAAAAAAAGAAGATGGGGCATATGAGCTCTTAAGAATAAGAACTTCTGACATGGGTCATGTTTTGGACTCGGACATTTTAGAAGGGGATGATCCTGGGATTGTACGAAAAAGAGAGATGCTTATTAGAGCTCTATTTTCACCTGAAATGTTTTCAGGAAAAGGGATCAGGACCCTTGCAAGCTCTGAAGTAAGATATAATCCGGCTTCATATCACAATGGAAGCGTTTGGATTAGAGAAAACAACAAGATTGCAAAAGGGCTTGAAAGGCATGGAAATATTGATCTTGCAGCATTAGTGCATCAATGCACCGTCAATATCTGGTTAAGTCTTGGGATAATGCCCGAAAACGTACCAAGCGATGATACACCTGAGCCAAGAATTAATGGGAGAATTGTTGACGCAGAAGGGCAAATTAAATACAGAGTAGAGCAGCCGGGTCAGCTAATTCAAGCCTGGAGTGCAAGCGGGGTATATCAAAGCATTGAATTCCTTAAAAAATACGGATATCCTGTTCCTGAATCTGTAGCCGCTTAAATTAGGTTCCTGTCGCTCTCGGGTTCGCCTCGTGGAGAAGATTTAGGGGAGGTTTTTCTTGAGGATTTCAAGGTCATCCCGAAGGGCAATAATTCCGTTTGAAAGTGTGATTAGCTCTTTCTCAATGTTCTGAAGAGATTTACTTGATTCAATGTGAGCCTGACCCTCCTGATGTTTTTCCCGGTCTTCCTCAAGATAAAATTTATCAATGTCAGATGAAATGTCTTCAACATCCGCCTCCAGTCCTTCAACATTTTTTCTTATCCTCTTAATATTCCCCTCAAGTCCCTCAACATCCTCCACGATTTCACCAAATCCTCCCTCAAGTCCCTCAACATCCTCCTGAATTTCCTCAAGATTTTCCCCTACATCTTCAAGGCTTTCCGTTGTCCTATTTACAGTTAATTGAATAAAAAGAGCAAGATAAATTGCCTCAAGAGAAACTACAGTTGTTACAATTAAAAGTATAGTGTTAAATTTTACTCCCAAAAAATAAACCAAAAAAGAACCAATAAAAAGAAAGGTGTGTACTATAATTGACGCAGGTGTACCTACCCATTCGGTTAGTTTTACCGCCAGTTTTTCGAGGTCAATGTTTTTTACCAGTGATTTTTTTCTGATCATCATGCCACCCTATATTATATCTCCGGCTCTATTTTTAGGGCAAGTAGGAATCTATTTAGGAGAAAAGCTTGTGAAAAGCTGAGAACAATAAGTTCCGGTGCATTTGACACAAGAAAACCTATAGTCACCCACAACGGAACTTTTGTGAATGGGTGATGATAGCCACCAAGACACAGTTCCTTGTTCATTTGATCCCACTTTTGCGTTCTCAAAGATCCAATAGGGGAGATTTCTATTATAGAGTCCCGAATGGATGTTTCCGTTTGTAATTTCCCCGGCAAGCTCATTACTTCTTGACTCTGCAAGCTCACAAACTTTATCATCTTTCTCAAAAGGGGCAAGCCCAACTGAGGCGCGAAATTGGTTTGCCAAGTCAAATATCAAGTCAGAGTTGAGAGGTGTATCATTTTGGAGAGATTCGGGAGCCAAAGGCTGCATAGTGGGTAAAACTATGGGATCAATTGCGGAAGATGCCTGAAGAGTTTGACTTTGTGATCCGGCAACAATAACGTTGCCTTGCGCTTGTTTGAGTGTTTCCTCAGGGGAAGCGATACAGCTTTGATTTAAAATTTCCTCACAAAGCTTAGTAGAAACCCGGGACGCTGAGCATGAGCTCAAATCCTGGGTAATTTTTTTTGTTGCCTTTGTCTCATGCATAGCTCCCGTGATGGAAAAAAATGCCATCACAAGGAGTAGAATATTTCCTGCCTTTGACATAAAAAAAGTTCCGCATATTTGCGAAACTTGTGAAAGCTATTCTAGCAAAAAAGAACCAATTTGTCAAATTTTTAACTTTGGCTCGAGGGAAGGATAAACTTTGACAATCCTTTTAATGTCTTCAATATTTAGGGTCAAGCTTAATGAGTTTGTTCGCCCGATTAAAAAATCTCCCAATTCTACTTTATCTTTTTCTTTTGCAGCATAAGCTATTGCTTTAATTTCGGAGATAGGCACAACCCGAAATTTTGGCAATGATCTTAAAAAGTTAACTTTTTCCTCAAAATCCATATCCTTGTATTATACAATTTTAGAAGTTTAAATTGTCATTTTGCTGTCTATTTTATTTTCCTATCTTGACATAAGGCTCGGATCTAGGTAGAATAAAGTACCTTTCGAGGAAAGCACGTATTTTATGACTTTTAACTCAGACTAACTCAATACACTCCGGATATAGGAGTCCCTATTGAGCCCAATTTAATCGGGGTCAACTACTTCTGCCGATAACCGGCAATGCTTTATTCTCGAATCAGGTTTAAAAATTAATTTGTTTAATGGACCGCCAACTTTAAAAGTGTGCGGGTTTCCAGATTCATGCAAGATCTTAAGGGGCCGGTAGCTTAGTTGGTAGAGCGCAGCTTTTGCATAGCTGAGGTCGAGAGTTCAAATCTCTTCCGGTCCACTTTTTTTCGCTTTTGCAAAAAAAAAGTGCCAGGTTCAAGCAAGCTGAAACTGGCAGGCACAGCTAGTATATTTCTGCCTCGTCGCCGAGGGCAATTTTACTCGGGGCGAGACAAAAGTATATTAGGGAGAAAATGGCCTTAACCCGTTCGACTCACCACCAAGTGGTGGTTCGCTCAGGGTTAAAGTGCTTCGCTCTTTAACAATTGGGGAAATATAAACCCCGCATCATAGAATGGTGTCGGGGTAAATTGTTATTCTCAAATAATAATTAAGAACAACTAGGCCAGTCCGATGTAAATCGGACAGTGGTTTTTTAAAATCTACGCTATTGCCACGCCATTAGTGGATGCCTAGGAAGTGTTGACCGAAGAAGGACGTTTCTACGGCAGCGAAAATCGTCGGGGAGCAGCCCATGATGCTTTGATCCGGCGGTGTCCGAATGGGGAAACCCATGCCGATGCAAATTCGGCATAACCTTTGCCATGAAGTTGGTTTCGATTTATCGAGATCATATTAGTGGCGGGTAGGGAACCCGGTGAACTGAAACATCTAAGTAACCGGTGGAAAAGAAATCAAAGAGATTCCCTTAGTAGCGGCGAGTGAAAAGGGATCAGCTCAAACTCCTTTTGCTTCGCAAAAGGAAATTTCTAATTTCTAATTATTCTAATTTCTAATCAATTTTCTAATTCTTCAATGTTCAATGTTCTAAGTTTTAGTCATTGCTCATTGGGTTTTGGTATTTGATTAGGTAAATTAGTAATTAGGTCAATTAGGATTTTCTTCTGCGGAGCAGAAGAAGTGTTGTAGGACGACTTGCTTAAATGCAAAAGGATGTTGAAAAAGATAGTAGAAGGTGCCGGAACTGCACCACCATAGAAGGTGATAGTCCTGTAAGCGAAATTTTTTTCTACGCCTTGTCTGTTCCTGAGTACCATGGGGCACGATTAAACCCTGTGGGAAGCCGGGGCGACCAAGCTCCAAAGCTAAATATCAGCACTTACCGATAGTGAACTAGTACCGTGAGGGAAAGGTGAAAAGCACCCCGGGAGGGGGATGAAATAGTACCTGAAACTAATGGCTAACAAGCAGTGAAGGCTTGTGCATGGCACAAGGCTAAATTTCTAATTTCTAATTATTCTAATTTCTAATCAAGCACCAATTTTTTAAAGTGTCCAATTGATTAGATCAATTAGTAATTAGGTCAATTAGGTTAATTTATCCTCGTGCTGTGCACGAGTGATCACGTGCCTATTGAAGAATGAGCCAGTGAGTTTTTGTTGCCTTCAAGTCTAAGTCGTATTGCGACGGAGGCGAAGTGAAAGCGAGCCCTAACTGGGCTATTTAGAAGGTTACAGAAGACCCGAAACCAGGTGAGCTAACCATGAGCAGGGTGAATGCCGATGAAAATCGGCAGGAGGCCCGAACCCGTTGATGTAGCAATATCATGGGATGACTTGTGGTTAGGGGTAATATGCCAATCGAACTTGGAGATAGCTGGTTCTCCCTGAAATATATTTAGGTATAGCCTTTATTTGATAAATGTTGGGGGTAGAGCACTGAATGGTATCTGGAGAGGAAACTCTTCAGGATCAATCAAACTCCGAATACCAACATTTTGGAATAGAGAGTCAGTCCTGCGGCGCTAAGGTCGTGGGTCGAGAGGGAAACAACCCAGACTCCCGTTTAAGGCCTCTAAATTCAAGCTAAGTTGTTAAGAAAGTCATGATCCTCAGACACCTAGGAGGTTGGCTCAGAAGCAGCCATCCTTTAAAGAAAGCGTAACAGCTCACTAGTCGATTTGGGATTGTGGCGTCGAAAATGATCGAGGATTAAGCTTGATGCCGAAGACGGAGGTGTTCCGGTTTTACGACCGGAATGCAGTAAGGGAGCGTCCCGCCAGCTTTGAAGGTGAGCCGTAAGGCTTGCTGGAGTAGGCGGGAGTGAGAATGCTGGCATGAGTAGCGATTATTCCGATGAGAAATCGGAACGCCGAAAGTCTAAGGTTTCCTTCGCAATGTAAGTCAGCGAAGGGTTAGTCGGCTCCTAACGGTGGCCCGTGTGAAACGCGGGGTAGCCGGATGGACGAGTCGTTAAAATTCGACTACAGGTTTTGATGCGTTTACCCCCGCAAGGGGGTTATCACCTGGGGATTAACCAGGGTGGAAGAGATCGCCCCGCTTGCGGGGTTTAAGCCATAAAATAGTTTTGATAGGGAAATCCGTCAGAATGTTAAATTGAGTGGCGAGTACGAGTTTGAAAGGGAAACTGAGTAGGACGAGGATCTATCTTTCAGCCTGCGAGAAAAGATTCACAGGGAGTGTCAAGTCTTGCCGTACCGCATTACCGACACAGGTAGACTGGTGGAGAACACCAAGGCGATCGGGAGAAGAATGTTCAAGGAACTCGGCAAAAAAGCTGGGCGTAACCTTTGGGAGATGCCCTGCCAGGTACCAGCCGGTATCCTGGCCGCAGCGAAAGTTTGCTTAGCGACTGTTTATCTAAAACACAGGTCCCTGCAAAGCCGAAAGGCAAAGTATAGGGGCTGACACCTGCCCAGTGCTGGTAAGTCAATGATGGTGAGTGAAGCTCGTAAGAGTCAGCTCGTTATCAAAGCTCCAGTGAACGGCAGCAGTAACTATAACTGTTCTATGGTAGCGAAGTTCCTTGTCGGGTGAGTTCCGACCCGCACGAAAGGTAGAACGACTGAGCAACTGTCTTGAACATTTACCCGGCGAAATTGAGATGGCTGTGAAGACGCGGCCTGGTTGTCCTAGGACAAAAAGACCCCGGGAGCTTTACTGTAGCTTCGCATTTGAAAGCTTTTTTCAACTGTCGAGAATAGGAGGGACCCCGCCGCAAGGCGGGGGTCAGTGAAATACCTCTCTTTGAAATGGGTAATCATTATTCTTATCCCGCATAAAAATCCGGGAAGAAAACAGTGCGTGGTGGGCAGTTTAACTGGGGAGGTTGACTCCTAAATTGCAACGGAGTTGTACAAAGGTTGGCTTAACGCGGATGGAAATCGCGTTGTAAGTGCATAGGCATAAGCCAGCTTGACTGTGAGACTCACAAGTCGAGCAGGTACGAAAGTAGGTCTAAGTGATCCTGCGTTCCTTATTGGTCGGGACGCAGCTTAACGGATAAAAGCTACCCCGGGGATACAATTTACTGTGTCCGGGTCTTATGGTAACATAAGGCCAGGCATACGGCTAATAACGGTGGAGCCCTCTTGCTTTGGTTTTGGTCTTTTCCATAATCGAGGGAGGCAAAGGGTAATACCGTGGGAAGTCTTCAGTTATCGGTTCTCGGTTTTCAGTGTTCGGAATCTGGTCTATCAGTTTGCAGTTTATCAGACTGACAAACAGACAACCGGTAAACGAATATCTGACAACCGACAACAGAAAACAGATAACCGTCGACCCCGTATCGACTGATGTTCCATTCATGGAACTGAGATAGAAGTTGTTTCTTGTTACATTAACAAGAAAATTTATGACTTTTATCACACGCCGTACTCCCGATTTTATCGGGATGAAGATATAGTCAGTGCAGCAAGAAATTGCTGATTTGTCATTCCGATTTAATCGGAATAACATGAACAGGCTGATCGCCTCCAAGCGTCCATAGCGACGAGGCGGTTTGGCACCTCGATGTCGGCTCATCTTAGCGCGGGGGTGAAGAAGCTCCCAAGCGTCGGGCTGTTCGCCCGTTAAAAAGGTACGCGAGCTGGGTTCAGAACGTCGTAAGACAGTAGACCTATGGTTAATAGACAATTACCATAAAAGAGCTGTCTCTCTTCAGCGTTTTGTAACTAAAGAGGAAAATTGAAGAACCCCGATTTTATCGGGGATAAATCTTGCTATATGCTGGAAACTCCGAGTATTCTAAGCTACTTGACAAGCACAGTAAATAGAGATAATCTATCTCTATGTCAAGTAAAAAAGCTTTAGATGCGGACAATCAGCAGGCAATTGAGAATAAAGTTTCAAACGAATATCTGAGTGGTTTTGTAGACGGTGAAGGGTGTTTTTATGTAGGATTTGGGAAACGAGAAGATCTCCCGCTTAAATGGCAAATAATAACAGAATTCCACTTAAGTCAAAATCCTGGAGGGAAGAACGTTCTTGAAGAATTTTCTAGAAGATTAGGTTGTGGTTATTTAAAACCTAACCATCCAGGAAGTTCAAAAGATAAATCTTGGGTCTTAATTGTTAAAGACAGAAAGAATTTAAAAGAGAAATTAATTCCCTTTTTTAAGAAATACCCATTACATACATCGAAAAGAGTAGAGTTATCGATTTTTGAGTTCGTGCTTTCACTGATAGAAAAGAAAGAGCATTTAACTCGAGAAGGATTTCAACAAATAGTTGAAAAAGTATTTCAAAACCCACGAGTTACCAATAAAAGATATTCAAAAGAAGTTTTATTGTCTTAAGAGCCTCAGAGACTATACGCAAGATCCCATCCCATTAGATAATTTATCTAACGGGACGGGAAAGATATAGTCCGAACTGCATAGCGATATGCAGAGTCTACTAGAAATAGTAGACCGTGTTCGCCTTAGGCGGACTAGTAACATTATTGTCGGTCTCTATCCAGGACAACCGATTTGAGATTTGAAGGGAGCTGTCCCTAGTACGAGAGGACTGGGATGGGGGAATCCCTGGTGTGCCGGTTGTGTGAAAACACGCAGCGCCGGATAGCTAGATTCCCATGGGATAACCGCTGAAAGCATCTAAGTGGGAAGCCCACCCTAAGATAAGATCTCTTTGGCCCCTCCGAAACCAGGAGGTTGATAGGTAGCAGGTGTAAGACCGGTAACGGTTTCAGCTTAGCTATACTAATAGGCCTGATAGCGTAGATTTTAGAAAATCACCCCTGCCTTTTGGCGGGATGCGAATTTTCGCGAATACGCTTAGTTGTTTGTAAGAATAACAATAAAAGGTTTTGTTTAGATCCTTCGTGGCTTAAACCGCCGCTCAGGATATGGCAAAGCCATGTTTTGCTCTTGAGCCTTTCGGTGATTAGAGCGCGGTGGAACTACCCTTAACCATTCCGAACAAGGAAGTAAAACGCCGTAGCGCTCACGATACTGGGGGAGACCCTGGGACAATAGGTCATCGCCGGGGGACTCAAGAGCAAAAACTTTCCCCAATTGTCACCAATTATTAGAGGTTAGATAGTAAAAATCCATTGTATAAATGGCTTTTTAGTAGATCTTCTTTTAACACAGACATGCATATGTTTAGCTTATCTATTCCTTTATCACTAAGGCGAGAGGAGTGGTATAGCCCGTGGATATTTGGTAATATTACCACAGCAATGTTAAGAAAAGAAGGAACCGCAACAATTGAAGAGTTGGGCAGGGCGCCATTACCAACAGAATTTGGAGATTGGACGTATATTGTATTTGGGGATTTAGCGCATGGGAAGCAGCACGAAGTGTTAGTGTTTGGCGATGCCTCAAAAGACATGCTCTATGAAGAAGCTGATGATATCTTGGTTCGCGTTCATTCCTCATGTCGTACAAGTGAGATATTTCATGCAGTAAACTGCGAATGTAGAGAACAACTGCATTCTTCGATGAGTTTCATTCGACAAGAGGGAAGAGGAGTAATAGTTTACCTTGATCAAGAGGGCAGGGGGAATGGTATAGTAGGGAAGCTGGCCCAACTAAATAAGATGTTTGGATGGAAATCGCAAGAGATAGAACAAAAACAAGATATAAGTAGCGGAGAGCCTATGAATACTGTTAAGGCATACAAAGAGTCAGGATATTTACCTGAGGTTAGAGATTTTAATGTTGCAGGGGAAATACTTAAAATATTAGGCGTCAGATCAGTTAAATTATTAACTAACAACCCTCAAAAAATAGAAGGTATCGCAAGCGTTGGTATTGGAGTAAAGCCCGTTGAGATACATATAACTCCAGCGAATGAAATTATAGCTATCGATCTTCAGTCTAAAGCAAGAAATCTTAAGCATAAAATAAGCGAAGAACACTGGAAGACAAATAAGTCCTGAATGCGTCTACCCATGAAGAAACTTTTGATCAGAATGCTTATTCGTACAGATAGCGCTTTCCAAAAAAATTGCAAGAGAAGAAAAAGCCCCCGTTAATTATTTTGTCTTAGAAATGAGTGCTTTATTGCATGATATTTCTGATTGGAAATTCAATTCAAATGATAAAAATTGTTCTAAAAATGCAAGGGAAATACTTTCGCAATTAAAAGTTACAAAAGACATGATGAACACAAAGTCGGCGAAAAAAATAGCAGAAGACAAACATAAATTCCTAGAAGGTTTTCTTGACAGATTTCTCAAAGAGTGGTCTGATTAATCCTTCTGCTTGACAAAATTGCCAGAAAAAATAATTCAGGATAAGAAAAAATTCTGAATAAAACTTTTATACAATTTTTACAAATTAGCATTTATTTAAGAATTAATATCAAATTACCTAAATCTGCTTTCTACAGTTTTAATCTAAGTATCTGCCAAAAAGCCCCACCAACAGCTTGAGGCACAAACAGTAGAGCTATAAGAACTCTGTACATAATTCGCGCAACCTTATTTTCCACATAATAATTTTTTATTTCCTCAAAACTAAAATTTGGCCATTCAATAAATGATTGATTTTTCATTTTGAAAATATTTAAGCGAACTTTAGAGGAAGATTCAGTAGCTTAGATTACCAAAATTTTGTAGTCTGGATTACAATTTCAGTCTTTAATTAAGGCGTGTTCGTTGAGTTTTTTAATGTCCAAAATTGTTATTTTTCCCCGATCGTCTTTTAATATCCCCTCCTTTTTAAGTCTATTCACAGAAATGGTCACGGTTTCACGAAAACTTCCCACAAATTCCGCGATTCTTTGATGAGTTAACGATAGGGGAAGATCGATTTTTCCATTTTTTCGAACCCCGAATCGTTTGGCCAAATCGGACAAAAAGCTTGCGACGCGTGCTGTCGAATCGGTTAAAATAAAACCTTCAAGTTTCCTTTCCGTATAATTGAGTCTTTCAATAAAGACATGGAGAATATCTATTAATATTTCGGGGTGCTCGGATGCCGCTTTTATAAACTCGTCCCGCGGAATCGTTACTACCGTAACTTCCGTTAGCGCCTCCGCGCTGTGTCTGAGAAGTCTATCCTTCCCTGTAAGAGCGCGAACACCTAAAACACTACCCGGACCATAAAGATAAATTATTGTATCCCTTCCTTCTTCTGAAGTACGGTAAAGTTTTACAAAACCCTCTTTTATAAAATAAAGTTTCTCAGGTTGGTCGCCTTCGTAGAAGATAGTGTTTCCGGCGCGGATCCGAAGATGCGGTCGACTGGAAAATTTCTTAAGAAAAGAGGAAAAATCCTGTTTCCTCCAGATATTTTCAAGGCGATCAACTTGCTCTTTTCTCTTGTCGTTCACGCGGGATTATTATATCATCTTGCGAAAGCATCAATAAACGCTTATACTCCCTTTTAAAATAGTTATATGAGTCGGGAGAGAATTGCGTCTGTAAATGTTGGAGCAGAAGCCCCTGTTGTTTTGGTTGGTAAGGAAAAAAAACTTGCCGGCGCAACAGCTTTAATATTCGGAGGGCAAGGCTCAATAGAGGTTGGGATGGGTAAGGAATTACTTGAGAGTCCGGATGTTCAAGAATTCTATAAAAGGGTGAGGAAAATTTCCGGTATTCCAATAGATGAAATAACTTTTTTGGGGCCTTCGAAAAAGTTATTTTCCGACCAAAAAATTACTCAACTTGCCGTATTTGCTCTAAACCACGCCTATTATATTGAATTAAGAAAAAAGCTAGAGAGAGAGCCCGATTTCTACGCGGGAAATAGTTTAGGGAGAATAAACGCGCTTCTTGCCGCCGGCGCATTAGAAGAAGATGATGCTATTCGTCTGGTTATTGCAAGAGGCCGGGCCATGCAAAAAGCTTGCAGGAAAAATCCGGGAAGTTTATTCGCGCTTACTATGCCTGAGGGCCGTGACGGGATAAAATTTCAGGATATAGAATCTCTAGCTTCGGATTTTAGGGAGAAGGGCATATACATAGAGGCGGTGAATTCCGATTCGCAAATTGTTGTGGGGTGCTTAAAGGAAAAGGTAGATGAAACGCTTGAGTGGTTGAAACAATATGAGAACATTAAAGTTACTCCTGTTAAGTCGGCAGGAATATACCATTCAATATTTATGCAGCCTGCTGTACCCGAGCTTCAAAAGGGGCTTAAAAAGGTGAAGATCAAAAAACCAACCCGACCCGTAATTGATGACTTGACAGGAGAACCAATGATTGATCCTGAAGAAATTCGTGAATCTCTCCTGAGACACCTGACTAATGCAGTTAACTGGAAGGCAGTCGTCGAGTTTTTGGAAGGTGAAGGAGTTTTGGATATCGTGGAACCCGGAAGCCGCGGCACCCTTTCCCGCATGATGAAGCATAAAAGAAGAATTGCCCTTGTATTGTTTGCGGGAGGAACACTTGCCTATATTATGTCGCGAAGAAGAAAAACCGCGCAGTAGGAGCTTGACTTTCTGCTTTATTAATCTTTATCATAGATCTATGAGCGAAAAACAAATCTCCCCGAATGCCCCTTCGGAAACTAGTAATGCCACCAAAAATATTGAGGCGGGCTTGGCGGGCTTTATTTTACCACTCGTATTGATAATTATAATTTTTGTTTCGCTTAATTATTTCAGCATTCTCCCAATTTCCGAATCCGTTCCATTTCTTTCTTTTCTTCCAAAACAAAAAACTCAAAAGGTTGAAGCTCCCTCAAAAACAATGATTTCTCCCACACAGACGCTAAAACCAAAAGTCACATTCGGGTGTCCGGTGAAAGAGAGCTTGTGCGCCAAAGGTGCTATTTTAATCCTTGCGGGCCGTGACGAAACTTCGTCATTCTCGGGCATTGTATACTCCAGTCTTCCCGAGGGAACTGAAATTTTGTCAAGTTTTGCGGGAGATATTCAGGTTAAAAATCTGGCAACTGAAGGGGCAACCCTGGTTACGATTATAAATAAGGATGCCAACCTTCAGGCAAATTATAAATTTCCAAAAGACGCTTTTAAACTTAGTATAGATTCGGTACGCGCCGGAGGGCGCGGGGAAACAATAGGTACTATAATTAACGGAAGCAAAAACTTCAAAAAATTAGGGGCAGGATATGACAATCTGATTTTTTCAATTCAGAATTTTAGTACAAAATCATACATAAAAATCAAACCGGCGGGAGACGGCAAATTCATCCTTTCTATTTGATTTAAAAACACTTCGCGCCAATCTTAAGCCAACCACCCGTTCGATTGCCATAAGAATTTATTATCATTTATAAATCTATCCTCTTAAGGTGGATTAATTTATCTTTAGCCGGATAGGCTTTTAAAACAAAATTAAATTTGTCTAAAGTAAGAGCAAGGAAAAAATCATTTTTTGAATATTTTGTTCTTGGGTTAACTAAATATCTAATCCCGGATTCATGTTCCGCCAATTTTTTCCTAATAATGTCTATATCTAAAGGTTTATTCTCAAAATATCCTTTAATATATTTTGCAAACATTAGATCTTCATTATCATCAGATGTCCCACTAGTGCAAAACAAATGAACATAATTTGGATTTTCTTTTTTAATGTAATTAATTATCGCTTTAGCGTTAACAAAACTTCCCGTAATAACTTCTTTTGTATGTCGTAAGGCATTAGTAACTCCGCGTGTTCCTAATGTTGTTGTGTGGATGATTGTTTTATTCGAAAAATCCAGATCTTTTATTTCTGTAGGGGAGTTGCCGTAATCAAATCCCGAAAGTTTCAAACCCTTTCTTTCACCAATTAGGATATAGTCGGGGTTTTCATCCTTTAGTTTATAAGCTAAATTAAGATCGCCTACAACTATATAATCTTTGGGGTTGTTGTTCATTGCATAGCAAGCCGTAGTGAAGGCGCGGAGAACATCAATTACTATTACTAGTTCTTCCTGAGCCTTCTTCAGATTTTGATCGTTGGTAATAATAAATTTCATTGTTTGCTTCCTTAATGGATTATAAACCATTCCTGGTCTTGAGAGAAGTCTTTGAAGTTGATCTTTTGCTTTGCATATTGATATAGCAATTTATGTTTAAGTAATAGTTGCGAGACGAGGTTGACAAGGAGGCGCAAAATCACATACGGGACTTGACAAATTGCTATATAATTAAATAGCTGTACTATAAGTTAAAAGTACAGTTCGTAATATGACTAATTTGGAACTGCCGGATGGTTCGAATGAGCATGGAAGCGATATCACCTCTTCCGTAGAGGAAA
>MFPJ01000029.1 GCA_001782675.1 Candidatus Levybacteria bacterium RIFCSPLOWO2_12_FULL_39_17 | reverse complement strand
CTACCCACTATTTTAAGAAAGTACAGAGCGTTAAAAAAGAAAATTAAAACAGATGCAGTTTCTATCTCTTGAATGCATCTTCCATTACTGTCTATATCCGAAGGTAAATATTTTTTTGCTTTTTGGAACTCGGAAAAACTGTACTCAACTTGCCTTAAGCTACTTAATAGATTGTGTGTATAAGGCTTAGGTTTAGGCTTTTCAGTTAGTGAGACTTCAAATAAAGGTTCGACATTTCTATTTTCCTCAACAAAAGAATCTATTAAAATTCTAAGGTCATCTTTTCTATTCTCAAATTCATCATGAAGATTATTGAGTTCTTCCAGCGATTGTTCTTGATTATCCTGTACAAAAACGCAATAGCGGATGGGAGTTCTCAAACTAGCTCCTCGTTTTACAGCGTTATTATTGGATGAACCAGAACCATTAATATTTAGTTTTTTCTTTGTCATTACTGCCTTTTCTTTTTGCGATAAATCTTTTTTTAAAAATTTAGCTTGGTTTAATAAAAATTGATTCCTCATTAGTTTTTTTATCCGGAAAATCAACACTTCTGGTTTTGGCAGTGTTAGCTATTTCTATAAGTAATTTTATATCTTTCTCCTTTGTGGCTTTATTACGAACCGTTTCATAGATGAAAGCTCCTAAGGGATTATCTATAAATAAATTTGCATGATGTTCAAGAAACCAACATTCTCCTAAAAAATTATGGAATTCAAGCGCAGGTTCACATTCGCCAAAGGGATTTGGCATACGAAAATCAGTAATTATGCCATCTCTCAATCCCTCCAAATATTCTCTATATTTAATATTTATTGGCTCTGGGTCTTCGCTAAAAAGTGAGTCAATTATTCCGTAAGATTCCTGTATTTCCTGTAATATTTTTTCTGTAATTTGAACACGCTTAACCAACTCTTCTCCATAAACAAAATGCGCATATTTAATTCTAGCAGAAGTGTATGGGAGTTCCTTGTTGGATTGTACGATGGTATCGGGACGTAAATCGTTTATAGATTTATGAAATTTATCTATTATTTTCTCCGCTTCAGTTAAGGTCATATTTCAATTAACTTTTATTCCTAAAGAAAGTGCATCATCTATTAGTTTCTGGGGAATTGGCGACAAGGGACGTACTTCTTTTTCATATCCTTTTAGGATTTCCTCTCCTTCCTTCAAAATCTGATCCAGTGTTGGAATATAATCAACCGCTAATCCAGCCTTTTTATATTCTGGCATTTGTTCTCTTTGCCTTTTTTCATTCGTTGAATAATAGGTTCTAAAACCATCTGAATTAACCAGTCCCCAAAATAAACTTTCATAGCAATAAACTTCTAATGCATGTTGAATATCTTTGTGTTTCAACTGCTTCATACTTATCACTTTGCTAGTTTTAGAAAACTTAACTGGTTTAACAGCTTCTCTGGGATTACTATTATTTCCTCTTTCAACCCATTGCTTTTTTAGGTTGCTTATCTCAGTATCAATATCTAGTGCCTCTTTGCTGTCCCAGTCCATATCTCTAAACATGCTAGCGATAATTTGCAAAGCAATATTGGGGCGGCACGCGCCTATACTTGCAGACCAGTCAATCATTTGGTCAATCGTAGAATCAAGTATGAGACTATCAATCACAGCTTCCGAACTAAATAAACCACGCCTTCGTGGCCAGCCCATATGACCCAAAAGTCCCACAACATAATAAAAACCAAAAATGGATTGCATATTATTTTATTAAATCATCAACGCTAGCCTTGAGAGCTTTTGCCACTTTCTTTAGCGTATCAAGAGTTGGGTTTATATTCTCGCCCTGCTCAATTTTAATAATTGTGTTGTTGGCAACATCGGCAAGTTTTGCAAGCCTATCTTGCGAAAGACCATTTTTCTCTCTCAATTTTTTTAGGTTTTTTGCTAGTGGATATTCTTGCTTTGACATAAATTATTTATGGTAGTACTATTATATTGCATCTTTCTCAAAGATTTAGTACCATTAAGATAATACTACAAAACATGTTTTCGGTCAAAGTTCTTTAAAATTTTTGCGTTTTTCTTTTTAGTCGCTTTCAGCGACTTTTACGAGCCGACAGTTTCGGAGGCGCGGCGGGTGGGGGCGCCGCGCTGGAGCAAGCGAGGCCGAAGGCCGAGCTAATCAAATGAAGTTCGACATTTTTCGTAAACCGCCAGCTGATTCGACTCGCTCCGCTCGCTCACAGCTATAGCCAAGAGGAGAATCATCCTGAGCGACTTACAACAGTGAGCGGAGTCGAACTGTGAAGGAGTCGAAGGAAAAATGTTTTACGTTTATATTCTCCGGAGTTCGACTAATGACCTTTACATAGGCCAAACTAACGACCTTTTATCTAGAGAGGTTCAACAAATTACAAAATCATCAAAAGCAGCTAAGTTTATTAAAGATGGAAAAGAGTTTAAGCTTGTTTACAAAGAGGAATATCCGACAAGACTTAAAGCAATACACAGAGAAAAACAGCTCAAAGGTTGGACTAGGGCTAAGAAAGAAGCGCTAATTGCGGGAGATTCAGAATTACTTAAAAAGCTATAATTCCCCCAAATCATTCGTACCACACCCTCGTAATCCATTGCTTCAGGAGGTTCTGTTATAATTTGTAATATGCTGAATGAAAATTTTGTTTTTGTCGGAATTGTAATTAATGCAATAGGTCTTTTGAGTTATTTCATCGATACCATTAAAGGCAAAATTCAGCCAAATAAGGTTAGCTTTGCTTTGTGGTCTATTGCTCCGATTGTGGCATTTTTTGCTCAAATTAGCCAAGGAGTTGGAATACAATCATTAATGACATTAAGCGTTGGACTCTTCCCAATAATTATTTTTATTGGAACTTTTGTAAATAGAAAAGCTTACTGGAAAATAACTAAGTTTGATTTAAGTTATGGTGGACTCTCGCTTATTGGTTTATTGCTTTGGCAAATCACAAGCGTAGGAAATTTGGCGATATTCTTTAGTATATTGGCAGATGGATTAGCATATATTCCAACCCTAAAAAAATCTTGGAGCAACCCTGAATCTGAGAGTGGTTGGCCTTGGGTTGCTGTAGCAATAAACGGTTTATTTGTATTACTCACTCTTAAAACTTTTAATTTTGCCAACTCAGCCTTCCCGACATATTTCTTGATTATTAATTTGCTTACTTTCTTAGTTATTCAATTTAAGGCTGGTAAATTGCTTAGCTTAAGAAAAGAATAAATTGGTTCGAACCAACCTCTATCATAGAAATAGGACTATACGACTAAACGGGTCTTAACCGGTATGCTTAGCAGATGAGATTAGGAAAATTTAACCTGAAGGGAAACGTTCAAAACGGCTGCTAGTCTTTTAAGAAATGAGAGCGATGGTGTTGTATTCATGCTTTCAACTCTCGAAATAACAGACTGACGGGTTTTAAGCTTCTCCGCAAGTTGTTTTTGAGTAAGTCCTCTTTCTATTCGTGCGCGAATTATCGCCCGTGCGATTTCAAATTCCACCCGTGTTGCTTCGTGTTCTTTTCGAAATGCGGGATTTTTCATTAGTCTTTTTTTGAGTTTATCAAAGTCATCCATACATCTATAATATCACAAAATTGTAATATTACAATAGTTAATTTTGATTCCGTGATTTAAGATCCAAAAGTCTATCTAGGGCTATTTTTATTTCCTTTTTATCGGTTTTTTGTTTCTTCTTCTGAAAGGCGTGCAAAATAATAAAAGTCTTCCCGGTTTGAGTGATATAAAAAATTCTAATATTGTCGCTCCCTAAAATTCGTAGTTCCCACAAAGGGGTCCCGGTTACTTTTTTTGAATGAGGCATTCCTAGTTTAATTCCAAATTCAGTAAGTAAACCTAAAACCTCAACAATTTTATTTTGAACTTTAACATCTAATTTATCAACAAATTCATCAACGGAAGATTTATCGTTTGCAGTTTTATAGAATTCAATTTTCCACTTATCATTCACCATTTAATTGTAGCAAAAAGTAGCATCCCTTTTTATAATGTCATTTGTCTCACCTGCCTGTCGGCAGGCAGGTTTAGCCTGGAGAACGAGACAGTGTTATAATGACTAAACGGGTCTAGACCGAGATCCACAGCAAATTTAATGGTTATTTCTAACTAATTTTCCTTCTTCGTTTAATGAAAAAGTTGTGTGAGTTATTTTCTCCATTAATTCTTTAAAAGTTATCCCTTCTACCTCCGGAAAAACATTCCATCCTGCCTGTGTAATTGCTCTTAAAATTTCAGGGCGGTATTCTATTCCATAACTTGCCAACGCCTTATCAATACTATCTTCCCATCCTTTATAAAAACCATCGGAGTTGTGAGGTTTTGCACTAAGTATTTCGTCGTGCGCCCCTTGGTTAAAAAGACCGGCTGCAATAATATCTACTCCTTGGTGGGAGAGTTCAGGATAAGCTGTCCTAAACTTTTGTCGTATTCCCTGATCGGTTGAACCTAACGGCACAGTCAATGCAAACATAACCGGATTGTTTTCTGCAAGTTCAATATTCTGTTGAATAGCTTCCCAGTCGATATTGTCTTTCAAAAACCTTGCATATGATCCGGTTGTGGGCCAGTTAATAACATCCCAATGCGCTACCAAATCCCTAAGCAGTTCGGGTTTACGGATTTGTGCAGTAAGTCCCGGAATACTCGCACTGTTTCTTCCTTTAAGATAGTCGTG
The DNA here is from genome assembly GCA_001782675.1 of Candidatus Levybacteria bacterium RIFCSPLOWO2_12_FULL_39_17. Lineage (GTDB taxonomy): Bacteria > Patescibacteriota > Microgenomatia > Levybacterales > GWA1-39-11 > GWA1-39-11. Next base: position 1,737 of record MFPJ01000029.1, on the reverse strand, counting down.
CAGTTTAGAGTGTAGGGCAATTTGTCTGCTTCTATCAATAGTTGTATAGTGAAGGGAGGCAATATTAGCAATCATACCAAATTGATCAGGTGTAACTCTTGAAAGGATTCCCGCACTTCTATTTATGTCTTTGAATCTGCTTAGATAATCACCAATTTCCTCAAGCGCTTGATCCGGCTCAGTTAAATACAGTTTTAAATAATCAAGCCCAATAGCTTCTGTTTGCTGGGCATACTTATCACCTGGAGTATCCGAGTCGGCAACAGGAGTAAACCCTAATTGCCTAAGGGCTTCATAACTTTGACTAAGCCAAGCTGGTGACTTGGGATCCATCTCTCTACTAATCATGCCGTGGTTTTACGCTAATCTTAACTATAAGTCAATAGGGGTAGGTAATTAGTTTGGTAAAAAGTTCCTACATAGTCAACCAGAGCCAGCCACCTAGTGCACTCAAGCTGACCGACATCCACAGCTTTTTTTAAGACGCGCGTAATAAACTTTTGATATAATCTCGCCATGCAAACAAAAATCCTTTGGCCATGGGAATTACCGGAAGTTTTGGATGGCATTGCTGTAATTGCTGATGTATGGGCTGCAACAACAAATATTACTACTTTCCTAACAAAAGACACAAAAAATCTTTTAATAGTAAATATAAATAACGTCCAGAAGGCTAAAAATAAATATAGAGATGCTTTAACTATAGGAGAAAGTCTTAAGCTGTCAAAAAACTTCTTTGATGCATCAAATTATCCGACTGAAATTGAGAAAATAGATGTTAAAAACAAAACGATTTTATATATGTCTAATAATGGATCAAGAATTATAGAGTTGGTATTTAAGAAAAAAGCCAAAAGAGTAATTACGGTTAGCTTTACAAACATTACAAGTGTTTGTGAGTATCTTGATAGTTTAAAAGAAAATATTTATCTAATTCCTGCCGGAGAGATAACACATACTGATCGAAAAGCAGATGAGGATCTGATTTGTATAGAATCTTTAGATAAAATGCTAAAAGGGGAAAATGTTGATTTATATAAGGCACAAAAGAATGTTCAATCTCGTATAAGAGCTAATTATGCAAATGAAAATTTCAATAGAGATTTAAATTTTAAGATTGTCTTTAATTTAGATAGTTCTAAAGTTGTACCGATTTGCAGTCAAGAAACAGAAGGTTGGATAAAAGTAACACGCCTATCTCTAACCTCGTACACCGCCTCCGATGTCTGAAGCTAAAGATATACCTAGCGACTAAACGGGCCTAGATCGGCATGCTCAGCACAAAAGTCATTTTCATGATCATTTTCCTCACCCTTTTACATCCAAATAGGACTATAATGTATTAATGGATGATAAAATTTCCTCAAACTTAATTCTCCTCACATACAAAAACAAAGCGCTTCTTATGTCCAGGCAAGAAAGTCCAATTGATGAAGAGAAGCATGCATGGAGTTTCATAGGAGGCACGAAAGGTACTCAGGGGTCTATAGAGAGCGCGTTATCAAAGAGAGTAGAAAAAGAGACAGGAGTAAAAATTGAAAAAGTTGAATTTGTGTCCAAATCTTGCTACCACGCAACACTCACCGACGACAATGTGAATCGGATAGAACGCCAAGAGGGACAATTGCTTTCTTTTTTTAGCTTCCGCGAGCTTCAAAACCTCTTACTATCCAATCCTACACGAGAATTTGTATCAAAGCACGGCGCGCTCATATAATGTGTCTTGTAGTTAACCTA
>MFPJ01000028.1 GCA_001782675.1 Candidatus Levybacteria bacterium RIFCSPLOWO2_12_FULL_39_17 | reverse complement strand
GTTTTGGCAACGGATGCTCAAAATTATGCTTTTCTTTCAAATGATGTCGTTTCAATCGCGGATACGGGGGCAAACACAATTGAGGGGTCAATGGAAGCGACCATTAATACAGGCAACGCGATATCAATCGTTTCCCTTCTCAATCAGGTTAATTTTACGATTGAAGGCTCAACTCTTTACTTTATAACAATTAATATTTTCGGAAAACTCACGGGAAATATTATTTTGCCCGAGTTTTCCGCTCTTGAATCTTGCAATAATTGCGGAATGTCGATTTCGACGGAAAATCAGGCAACCGTAAACAACAATATTGATTCGGAAGCAAATACGGGTGAAAACGGGATCATATATTCGGAGGAGGGAAAAATTGAAACAGGGGAGGCGGCAAGCGTTGTTAATCTCACGAACTTTCTTAACACAAATATTTTTGGGTTGCTTCTTCTTAACTTGACAATTAAGATTTTTGGCAATTGGGATGGAAATTTTTTGGGGTGGAGCAATATATTCGGGCCTCTTAGCGGAGGAAATTTAGCGCTTACTTTTCTAAGCGGAGGCGTGGGGGACGGATGTCAGAGCTGTTTGTCTGATGTGTCGATATATAATTCCGCGACAGTCAATAACAATATTTCATCGACTGCCAATACCGGTAAGAATTCAGTTTCGGGCGAAAACGCATCAATTAATACGGGAAACGCGGTATCCGTTGTGACGCTCGCAAACTTTGTTAATACTAACTTTATTAATTCAATCGGATTTTTTGGATTCCTGAATATTTTCGGGGACTGGACAGGTAATATAGGAGGAGCAAATTCATTTATTACACCAACCCCGACCCCGCCTGATGTTTCAATCGATGATTCCGCCGATGACGCGGAAAGTGAGGCGGACAATAGCAATTATGCCCGGGAAGACGGGGGGGCTCTCGAAGCAACCCTTAGTACAAATGTCGGGACTCATGTAAATCCCGGGGATACGGTTACCTTCTTTGTAGATGTCAAAAACCCGGGAACGGGGAAAGTCTATGACTCAAGGCTTTATCTTTATCTTGTCTATGACAACGAAGATGTTGGCGGAGCGGCATTTGACCTTGGTGAAATCGGTGCTAAAAAAAAGGCGCGGCTTACAACCGGACTTGTTCTTTCTGAAAACGCGCCTCCCGGAACTTATATTGCAGTGGCAGTTGTTAAAGGAACAACAGGAGAAGACAAAAAGGATTTGGTGGCTTCTGCCCAAAGTGATTTCATTATAGGGCAGGTTGCGGGACTCGCTTTAGGAACAGGGGGCAATGGAGATCAGGATGCGTCAACCGTCCTGGGCGCAAAGAACCTTACCCCCAGGGTTGCTTCAACAACACAAGAGAGAATCTTACTTTTACTATTCCTGCTTTTTTCATTCGTATATTTTGCGATAAGGATTATTAAAAAAAGAGAGTATTTTGCCGAACTTTTTGCAAAAGGACTTACATTCAAGGAAAGAGTTTATTCTTTCCGCCTATTTCTGCTTTAATTTGACTTGAGTCTTCAAGAGGTGTTTAAATAAATATATGAGGCAAAAGCTGGCATTGTTCCTGTTTCTTCCATTTTTTACCCTTTTGTTCGTTTTCTTTGCCAGAGAGATAAGCGCGCAGGTTCTTCCCAAAAGGGTAATAGTAACATTTAAGAAAGAGGCATCTCAAGCGCTTCAGGACAGAATAATTTCGCAAGTTACTGCGACAAGAATTAAAAGACTTTCGCTTGTAAATTCTCAAGTAGTACTCGCAACGCAAGCGAAAATTGAAAGTTTAAAGGCAGATCCGAGTGTTTTGCGGGTTGAGGAAGATGCGATTGCATATGCTTTATGCCACAGATGGTGGCACAGGTGTCCGACACCAACCCCAACTAAGACTCCCACGCCTACGCCCACAAACGGACCAACTCCTACACTCACAAATACACCTACCCCAACCCCCACACCGGGTTCCACCCAAGTCCTACCATGGGGAGTTGACAGGATAGATGCGGATTTGTCATGGGGGACTACAACGGCGGATAATGTTAGGGTTGCGGTAGTCGACACTGGTATTGATCTTGACCATCCGGATTTGCAGGGAAATATTAAAGGAGGAATAAATACGATTTATTCGTGGAGAACAGCGGATGATGACAATGGGCACGGAAGCCATGTAGCAGGAATTATTGCGGCCGTTAATAATTCAATAGGGGTAGTAGGCGTGGGATATCAAATAGACCTTTATGCGGTAAAGGTCTTAAACAGCAACGGTTCGGGCTATGTTTCGGATATTATTGAGGGGATTCAGTGGTCTGTTAATAATGGAATCAATGTTATAAACATGAGCCTCGGGACAACATCAGATATTCAGTCGTTTCATGACGCAGTGACCGCGGCAAAAAATGCCGGAATAACGGTAGTTTCGGCAGCCGGAAATTCGGGGCCGGGAGACAACACGGTGATTTATCCTGCCAGGTATCCGGAATCAATCGCGGTGTCGGCAACAAATTCATCAGACGGCCAGCCGTCATGGTCATCAAGAGGTCCTGAAGTGGACATTGCCGCGCCGGGAAATTCGATTCTCTCAACATACAGAGGCGGAGGCTATACAACGCTTTCGGGAACCTCAATGGCAACCCCGCATGTGGCAGGAGCCGCCGCAATGGTCCTTTCGAATCATCCTGGATTCACGCCTTCACAGGTTCAAACACATCTTCAAAACAATGCGGAAGTTCTCCCTGGCTTATCCTCAAACCAGCAAGGATCGGGCCTTGTTGACGCCGAAAAAGCAGTCCTGACCCCATAAGACAAATCCAGTTGTCAGTTTTTCGGCACCACCAAAATTAGAAGCGCATTAAAGAGCAATATATGGAGACAATAACAAATATTACAAAATCGGGTTACGTTTATCATCCTACGATTACATCCGCCACTTATTTGCTGCGATAATCCGTAAAAAACATTAAAAAAATATTAAGCAAATTGATATATTGATTTTGATAATTTAGTTTTATATCCTCAAAATATGAGGCTGCCCGCGAAAGCTTTATTCTGCTGGACGATTGTTATCCTTGTGTTTTTTGCTTTAGCTCATTCTGTCTTCGCCGAGACCACGCTCTATAGAGGCGCAGGTACGATAACTACCGATGGGAATACTCCGTATACCAATCTTTCAAATTGTTCGGCAACTGATGACGCTACATGTGACCACGTATCTGCTCCGTTGTTTGCAAATTTATATTTTAGGGATTTTGGTGATTTTGGAATTCCTGACGGATCCACAATTACTTATTTGAAAATACGAGTGACCGGAAAAGCAAACTTGCCTGCCCAAGCTCTTTTTACAGGAGCATCTATAATAGGATCTCCTATTTTATTCGCTTCCAATTGTCAGGCTCCGTCTGATTTATGGACAATGTTTGCACTTAATAGTCCGGTAATAAGTACTTACAATGTAACCACGCCGCTTACAGTTGGCACTCTTGCAGCATGTTTTTCTCTTGCCAATATTAAGTCAAACAATTTCATTTTCAGAGTTAATTATTCTAAGTCTGTCGCGTGGTCCGCAAGTATTGATAATTTTGAAATCGCTTTTGATTATATACCGGCTGCAACGCCAACTCCTACTCCAACCCCAGCAGGGCCAGAGCCATTTCTGGATTTACCGTGGGATTATGAGGCGCAAGGACAAACCTTCTCCGAAGCGGCATTATCAATAAAATCCTTTTTTGATCATGAGTATCCTCTATTGGGAAATCTGATCGAACCGGATACTGTATCCGATACCCTAGTGAAATATAATGGAACTAAAACTGGCGACTTTTATTCCTCCCACAATGGATACGACTACGCAAAGTTAGCTAAAGTTAACCTGGGCGACGACGTTCTTTCAGCAGCAGCCGGTACAGCAGAGCTTATAACTTCATGTGGAGCATGTGGGAATATGATTGTAATCGATCATGAAAACGGATACCAAACTAAATACATGCATCTGTTGGATGGAAGTCCATCTATCTCGACGCCTGGGGTTAAAGTTCATGTCAATGCACATCAAAAAATTGGTGAGGTTGGATTTTCAGGCCACGTAGAACCAGAGGGACCAGAAGGAGCACATATACATTTTGGAGTTTATCAAGATAAAAATGACGATGGGAATATGGGCGATAATGTACTAGATGGTCTAACAGATCCATTCGGGTGGCAATCGGAAGGCCCAGATCCTTGGGAAAATTATTCATTTTTCTATGGAGGAATTCAAAGGTCAGGAAATAAAAGTTACTATCTTTGGAAGAAGTCGCTAGGCGGTACATCTTCAAACCTAACATCTTCCGGTGGTAATTTCAGCGCCGGACGTTATTCTATTGATTTTCCATCAGATGCCGTTTCGCAAAGTGCTACAATTGAACTTACGCCGGAGCCAATTGTTGCTCCCTCTGCAAATCTTTCATCCGTTGGATCAACGCTTCTTGCAACCGCCAAAGATTTACTTGGTAATATCATCACAAACTTTCCTGAACCATTCACCTTAACTATTTATTTTTCAAATATCGATCTTTCAAGATACAACACATCAACATTATCAATATATTCAAGTCAGGACGGTGAAGTATGGAATCAAGAGCTAACAGATATTGATTTTATCAATAATAAAGCGACGACAACTATTGCCCACTTTACCCACTTTGCGCTTATGGCGGAACGGCTCGACGCCCTAGTTCCTACAACAACAGCAATACTTTCAGGCGAGCAAGGTATTACCAATTGGTTCAAATCAGATGTCTCAGCGAGTCTTTCTGCTCAAGACAACGACGGAGGACTTGGTATTGATTACACCATGTATAAATTGAATGATGAAGATTGGCAGCAATACCTGAATCCTTTGTTGTTTTCAGATGAGGGACATTACAAAATCGAATTCTATTCTGTGGATAATGATGAAAATATGGAAGACGTAAAGAGTGTTGAATTTGATATTGATAAAACTCCGCCCGAAGCGGAAATTAAATTTAATGTTGATACGCTTGACGTAGATATTATTGGTCACGACAGCTCGGGATCAGCAGAAGTGAATGTTTCCAATCTTCCAAGAAAGAAGAACAGCATTAAAGTAACTGATCAGGCAGGAAATACTCTTGAATTGATTGGAAAAGAAAAAGAACGTGGGCACAATGCAAAAGTAGTTATAGAATCATTAAAGTACAATCAAGATGACTCAATAGACATTGACCCCGCCCGGCTACTTATAAATTACAATCTTGATAACGCAACACTTGATTTACGAAAACTCACACAAACGTTTGAAATTAGAGGGGAATTAAAGATTAAGCTTATATATTCAGCCAAAACTGATAAAACTCAGGTAATTACCAAAGTAAAAGGCCAAGGAAAAGTAAAAGAAGAACTTTCGGGAATTAGGATATTGAAATTGACTACAGAAAACGGTACGCTAAATTACAGTTATTAAAATGGCAACCAAAAATCAAAAAAACAAACTTTTGTACTTAGGATTTATCGCAGTAGCAATAGCTATTGCATTTTTTGTTTTTAAGATCACAAATAAGACTGACCTGAGCTTGTTTAATAGAAACGATTCGCAGTCTTCCGATAAGAGTACAAATCAAATTTACACCTCAAAAACGCTAAGAATTTCCGTAGGCGTATCCAAGGAATTTCAAATTGAAGATAAGCTTATCGATGTTATATTTAAAAAGGGAAATGAGGAAATAATCTTAAGTCGAATTGGCACAAATTTTACTACGATAGAAGAATATCTTGATAACCTGGAAAATAAAAACAAAACAAAAATTAATGATAAAGAAACCTTAAATTATAATAGTTACAAGATTATAAGTGGGTACATTAACCGTAGAGATGGCAACAACGAAAAGGTATATTTTATCTATCCGGATCAGTGGGTTGTATATACGATATCTACTACATATCCCAACCTTTATGATTATCTTGACAAAATCGCGAGGTCTTTTAGATATACTCCTTAAGAGATTCTTCGCTTCGCTCAGAATGACAAACTCAGTTGGTTTTTCATAAACCTCAAGCCCACACGTAGCTCATATAGCAGGATTTGTAATTTTTAGAACGGGTATGTCCCCAGGTGTAATCGTAAAACACCTCGAAGGTGTAGTGTGAAGGTGTAGATTGCCAAATTATAATCCAGATAGACATTCATTAATCTGAAGCCGAGGTTTCCTTGACGGGAAACTTCATTAGTGCTAAAATAGTTTTGGTTTTGTAATAAATGATTCGGTGGGTTTACCCACCTTTTTTGTAATCGAATATTTTTGTGTATTTAATACTAAATACTTTATACAAAATACTTAATACTAATTTTTATGGCAGTTGTTCAAAGATCAGAATTTTCTTTAGCTCTAAATCAGATCGCGTCCGAACGCGGTGTTGATCCTCAAATTGTTGTAGACACAATAAAAGGCGCTATTTTGGCCGCCTTCAGAAAAGATAATCCCGGGATTGAGGATGAAATCGACTCTTACACTGTTGAATTGAATGAAAATACCGGAGAAACTAAAATTTTAATAGAAGGAAAAGATGTAACTCCTCCCGGTTTTGGAAGGATTGCGGCGCAAACCGCCAAACAAGTGCTGCTTCAAAAAATCAGAGAAAAGGAAAAAGACGCAATTATAGAAGAATATTCAAAAAGAGTCGGAACAGTTGTAGCAGGCATGATCTTGCGCTTCCTCGGGCCAAATATAATCGTTGATATAGGAAAAGCTGAGGCGGTAATCGAACCTCTTGATAAGATTCCAAATGAGCAGTATTTCCTTAATAAAAAAATGCCTGTTTATATCAAAGAAATTAATGATGAAAAAAGAGAAATTTTAGTTTCTAGATCTGCCCCAGGACTAATTGAGGGGCTTCTTAAGAGAGAGGTTCCTGAGGTTAATTCGGGGAGTGTAATAATTAAAAAAGTTGTACGGGAACCGGGAAATCGAGCCAAGATTGCGGTGTATTCGGAGCAATCCGGAATTGACCCGGTTGGATCTTGCGTAGGACAAAAAGGAGTAAGAATTCAAGCGGTAATTAACGCTTTAGACGGGCTTGAAAAAATAGATGTAATTCAGTGGAATCCGGATCCGGCAAAAATGATCGCTAATGCCCTGTCCCCGGCAAAAAATCTTAAGGTACAAATTAATGAGGAGGAAAAACGGGCAGAAGTGACTGCCCCAAGAGAAGAACTTCCTTTGGTGATTGGCAGAGAGGGTCAAAATGTGAGGCTTGCCTCAAAACTAACTGAATACAATATTGAGGTTAAAGGGGAAGAAGCACCAGTCACAGAAGACACCCCGCTTCGCCAAGGCTCCGCGGGGCAAGCTGAAAAGCCAACTGAAGAGACTGAAACCGAACAGAACCAAACAGTGGTTACAAGCAAAACAAAGAAAACTGATCCCGTGGCAGACGAAAATGTTAAATCTGAATAAGCTATGGGAAAGTCTTTTCTAAAAAACAAAATATGGACAAAAAAAATGAAAATAATAAAAATCAGTTTCCTCCCGTTGTATCCGTCTTAGGTCATGTTGACCATGGCAAAACGGCCCTTCTTGATAAGATTCGCGAGACAACGGTTGCCCAAAAAGAATTAGGCGGCATAACTCAAAAAATCGGTGCTTCTCAAATTGAGATAGAACACGAAGGCGCAACGAGAAAAATAACATTTATTGATACTCCCGGACACGAAGCTTTTTCAAACATGAGGTCTCAAGGGGTGTCGGCAGCGGATATCGTGCTTTTAATTGTGGCGGCAAATGATGGCGTAATGCCTCAGACAAAAGAGTCTATAGAAAAAATTAAAGAAGCAAATATCCCCTACTTAGTTGTTTTTACAAAAATAGATCTTGAAGGAATGTTTCTTGAAAAAGTGAAGCGACAGTGTCTCAAGGAAGGAATATTGCTTGAGGGACTTGGTGGAAACGTGCCCTTTATTGGAGTTTCGGCCAAGACAGGCGAGAAAGTAAAAGATCTCCTTGATCTAATTTTGCTTGTGTATGATTTGGCCTCGATTAAAAAAGACGATAAGAGTGACTTTATGGGGGTCATAATTGATTCAAAATTAGACAAGAGAAAAGGAACTATTGCTTCGGTTATAGTTAAGCAAGGTAAGCTCTCAGTCGGCAAAACCATATTTGCTCATGGTGTTCAAAAAGGGAAAATCAGAGCCTTAATTGATACATTCGGTAAAAATACGGATTCGGCAATTCCCGGAGATGCGGTTGAAGTGCTTGGTCTAAGCGAAATTCTACCTGCAGGAACTGTTCTTTTTGATAAAGAGGTTGAGCCTGTCCAGGTAAGAAAGGATACTCAGAAAACAGGCCAGGCGCCTTTCGATATTATCGAGTTTCTAAAGGGTGAGAAGCCGGATATTATACCAATAATTTTAAAAACTGAAACTAGTGCGGAAATGGAAGCTTTAAAAAATTCACTGCCTCAAAAAGTTCGAGTTATTTATGAAGGACAGGGAGGCATAGCAATTTCCGACATATTAATGGCAAAAGACTTTCATGCATTAGTTGTTGGTTTTAATGTTGAAATAACTCGTGAGGCAAAATTTCTGGCAGAAAGCGAGAAAGTATTCTATAAATCTTACGGGATAATTTACGAACTCCTGGACGAATTAAATCAGTTGATACTCACTTTGTCTCAAAAAAAGGAGGAAAAAGAATTGGGACGAGGACAAATAGTGGCATCATTTATGGGGACAACCGGAGCGATATTGGGTGTTAAGGTGGCTCAAGGAAGAATTGCCGTAGGTGATCGGGTTAAGCTTGTGCGAAAGGATAAAGAATTAGGCTCAGCATTAATCACTTCAATTAAACAAGGAAAGACTGACATTAGGCATGTTGAAAAAAATGGAGAGTGCGGAATAATGATATCCTCTCAGGTTGACTTTGCTCCGGGAGATGCTATAATAGCCTATAAGAGTTTGTAAGACTTAAGACCTAAGACTTAAGTCTTTTAATTTATCATGATTAATCCTTTAATTTCTGGTCACAAAGAACAAATTCGAGAACTTATTGAATCAGAACCCAGTATTGGGATTGTGATTGGAGAAAATCAAAACCTCGACTTGCTTGCCGCCGGTCTTGGATTTTATTTAGTACTGAAATCAGCAGGAAAAAATGTTCAAATTGTTTCAAGAAAAGGAACAATCGTTGAATTTTCAAATTTGTTCGGCGTTGACCAAATAGCAAAATCATTCGGTGGAAAAGCCAAAGTTTTAACAATATCCGTTCCATATAACGAGGGAGAGATTGATAAAGTTTCGTACAACATTGAAGCCGACCGGCTTAATGTGAATCTATTTGCGGAGGAGAAGGGAATTAATTTTAATGAAGCCGACATTGAATATATTAAAAAAGGCTCCTCGCCTTCTCTTGTAATCACAATAGGAGTTTCAAATGAATCCGAAATGAACGGATTGGTAGACTTAAAGTCTGTTAAAACAATTCATATTGATAAAAATCCCTTAAATTCACTTTTCGGAGATGTTTCGATTGTTGATCCTTCTTTTTCCTCAGTTTCCGAGATTGTCGCGGAACTAATCAAGGATCTGGAATTAGGACATGACGCGGACGCATTTCAAAATCTCTTAAACGGAATAACTTACGCAACCCGTAACTTCTCAGCCAGCAATACAAGTGCTTCCGCTTTTGATGCGGCAGGATTTCTTCTTCAAAACGGGGCAAGGAGACAAGATGTTCCGCGGGGGCAAAAAGATGCCAGAAACTTTCCCAGAGAAGAGTATTTCTTAAATCAAAAACAAAAGCCTTTCCAAAATCAACCTCAGGAAAAATTCGAAGAAATTGAGAAAAATCAAGAAACTCAACCGGATATTCCTGCGGAAGTTCCAAATGACTGGTTTCTTCCAAAAGTCTTTAAAGGATCAAAGAAAGGCAACTAGGATAATCTACCGATTGAAAACCTAATTCAATTTTGTTAAAATACAAAAAGAATTGATTATATATTATAGATTGTATATTATTCTAAGTTTTGACACTTCGAAATCTTCAGAAGATAATCAACAATAAATAATAAATAATCTATATTCGAATATGCCTTTAACATCAGACGAAAAGAAAAACATAATTAATAAATATGCGAAAGGCAAAGGTGACACTGGAAGCCCTGAGGTTCAGATTGCTCTTTTAACCTCGCAGATTCAGAAGTTGACCGAGCATCTGAAAATTCACCAGAAAGACACTCATTCAAGGCGAGGCCTTCTCAACATGTTATCTAAAAGAAGAAGACTATTTAATTTTTTGACAAGAATGGATAAAATAAGGGGAGAAGAAATAGGAAAAGAAGTAGGGATGGCTGCATAAATTGAGCAATTGCTTCCTCAATTATTTCTCCAGAAAAAAAATGAAACAATCAAAAAAAACACTCCAAATCAATGGAGCAACACTGACGCTTGAGACAGGAATTTTAGCTCAACAGGCTACTTCAGCTGTAGTGGGCCGAATGGGAGACACCATGGTTGTAACCACAGTTGTTATGGGCAAAAACGATTCAACCCTTGGATATTTTCCATTAAATGTTGAATATGTTGAGAGATTATATGCCGGAGGAAGAATAAAGGGAAGCCGTTGGGTAAAACGCGAAGGAAGGCCATCGGACGAGGCGATATTAACAGCTCGAATGATAGATCGTACCATAAGACCCCTTTTCCCGAAAGAACTTAAAAAGGATGTTCAGGTAGTGGTTACTGTTTTATCCGTTGACGGCGAGAACAATCCTGATATATTGGCCGCGATTACTACTTATGCCGCTCTCGCAATTTCAAAAATTCCATGGAATGGTCCAATCGGAACAACGAGAATTGGATTGATTACCCAGAAGGATCAAGAGGAAGAATTTATAGTCAACCCTACTGCTACGGAAGAAGATTTGCTTGAGCTTGATTTAATTGTTTCTTCAAAAAATGGAAAAGTTGTGATGATTGAGGCCGGCGCAAAACAAGTAAGTGAAGAACAAGTTTCCCGCGGCATAAGTTTAGCACGGGAATGGAACGCAAAAATTACCAATCTCATTGAAGAATGGGTAAAAGAAATAGGTGATAAAAAGGTCGAAGTTCAAAAAGATGAGAAACTTGAGGAAGTTATTATGCTTGTGGAGAAGTCCTACAAGGACCGCATGGTTGAACTAATTGAAAAAGGTGTAAATAGCGAGGTGACAGGAGAGCTTGACGCAATTGTCGAAAAAATTTGGGGACTGGAGAAGGAAAACATTGAGGATAAAAGTAAAGTCGCGGAGGCTGTTGACTATATATTTAAAAAAGCCGTGCGCGAGGAGATTGTCAACCGGAAAAAAAGGCCTGACGGCCGGGCAATTGACCAAATCAGGCCTATAAGCGCCCAGGTTGGTGTTCTTCCGAGAACCCATGGCTCCGCAATCTTCTCAAGAGGTGAAACCCAGGCATTAAGCGTTGCAACCCTTGGCCCTTCTTCCATGGAACAATTAATTGAGGGACCTGAAGGGGAGGAGACAAAAAGATATATGCACCACTATTCTTTCCCTCCATATTCTGTTGGCGAAACAGGAAGGCTTGGATCACCAAGCAGGCGCGAAATTGGGCATGGAGCGTTGGCTGAGCGCGCGCTGGAACCTGTAATTCCTGACCCAATCAAATTCCCTTATGCAATCCGGGTGGTTTCGGAGATAATGTCTTCAAACGGTTCGACATCCCAGGCGGCAGTTTGTGGATCCACCTTGTCTCTAATGGATGCCGGTGTTCCTTTGCTTGCCCCGGTTGCCGGTATTGCCATAGGTCTTATGACCCGTTCGTCGCAGGGCTCCTCAGGGCAAGCTCGTTCAAAATCCTCGACAGATGATGAGTATGTTGTACTGACGGATATTATTGGTCTTGAGGATTTTGCGGGCGATATGGATTTTAAGGTTGCAGGAACCGAAAAAGGAATAACCGCAATACAGCTTGATGTAAAGATTGACGGCTTGTCAGACGAGATAGTTTCGGAAACTTTGGCAAGAGCCAAAAAAGCAAGACTTGAAGTCCTTGAGAAAATGTTATCAATTATTCCTCAAGCGCGTGAAGATGTATCAAAATATGCTCCCAAAATTAAGACGGTCAAAATTGATCCTGAGAAAATAGGCGAAGTTATTGGGTCAGGCGGAAAAACAATCCGAAATATTAGCGCTACAACAGGTGCAACCGTAGATGTTGCGGAAGACGGCACTGTTTCAATTTCATCAATAAGTGAGGAGGCAGTGGAAAAAGCGGCAAACTGGGTAGATTTGATCACTCGTGAACTTCATAAAGGAGAGGTATTTGAAGGGATAGTCAAGAGAATTGTTTCGTTTGGGGCATTTGTCGAGATAGTACCGGGAAAAGAAGGTTTGGTTCATGTTTCCGAGATGTCAACGGAATATGTAAGGGATCCTCATGATGTTCTAAAGATCGGGCAGACTGTCAAAGTGAATGTAAAGGAAATGGACGAACACGGAAGGATTAATCTTTCTATGTTGTTTGGGGAACGCCCTGAAAGAACTCGTGAAGAGGGACCAGCTCGTCCCCCTCGGGAAGAAAGGCCAAGGGACGACAGGCGAGAATTTCAAAGGCGTGATGACAGGGCAGGTTCAAGAAGAGAAAGTGGGTCACGAGGCGGATCAAGACCATTTAGACGGGACAGCAGGCGAGGTGGACGAGCTCCTTTTGATTCCTTGCGTCCCGACACCAGAGAGAGAAGGTAAAATAATCCAAACCTTGTTCGATCCTAAATTTTAATGTTATACTGTTTGCATGGATGATGCTGCCCATTCCACGATTTCAAACGGTTCGACTTTAGTTCAAAAAGACTTTAACATTGACGACCAGCTTAAGAAGCTCGAGGACTCCATAAGTTCCGCCTCAATGCCGCAAGATCTTCACGATAAAGCAATTGCTATGTTGAACAGATTAAAAATTATTAAAAGCGATTCCGCTTTTTTTATGGAATTTGATAGTATATCGCGCTATATCGAGTGGATAACTGCTTTACCCTGGAGTAAAACATCTCAGGATATTCTGGATTTGGCCCATGCAAAGCAAGTCCTTGAAAAAAACCATTATGGATTGGGCGATGTGAAAGAAAAACTACTTGAATATCTTTCGATTATGATCCTGAAAAACCAAAGACATATGGAAGGCGCCGATCGCTTTGCGCGGGCGCCAATCATTTCCTTGGTTGGTCTTGTTGGAGTCGGAAAAACAACAATTGCCTTTTCCATCGCAGAGGCTCTTGGCCGAAAAATTCAGCGTATCCCTTTTGGAGGTATGGGAGCCGCCTCGCAACTACGAGGAAAGACCAGGCTTTTTCCGGACAGCGAGCCCGGCTTAATTATTAAAGCATTAAGACGGGCGGGAACTAATAATCCTGTTATACTACTTGATGAAATTGACCGTGTTTCGCAGGATGCCCGGGCAGACATAATGGGGGTGTTAGTTGAGCTTTTGGATCCTGGGCAAAATAAAAATTACACAGACCACTTTATTGATTATTCCTTTGATCTTTCGAATGTTTTGTTTATTGCCACATCAAACAACACAAAAGATATTTCAACGGCCGTCTTGGATCGCTTGGAGATTATCCAGATGCCCTCATACACGGATCAGGAGAAAATAACAATTGCCAAGAACTTCATGTTTCCGAAGGTTTTAAATGAATCCGGTATGACTTCCAATGACTTAGTGATTGAAGACCCCGTGTGGCAGGAAGTAGTGAGACCGCTTGGATATGATTCGGGAATCAGATCACTTGAGAGAACAATTCAAGGCTTGGTCCGAAAGGTGGTGTTCTATCAGCTCTCAGGCAAAATTCCGCAAGGACAAGTTTTTCGGGTGACCTTGCAAAATGTGAGGGAGTATGTGCCGCAATGGTAGTAATAATATGAAAAATAAAAGATCAAAAATTAAAAATAATGAATATTTTATATTTTATATTTAAGATTGAATATTTTTACCGTGGATAGTGTTTCGTTTATATCATTAGGAGGAGTCGGAGATGTTACAAAAAACATGTCTGTTTATCAACATGGGAATGAGATATTACTTGTAGATTGCGGAATAGGTTTCGTTGATGAATCCATGCCGGGAGTGGATCTTATGATCCCGAATGTTTCTTATCTTAAACAAATCAACAAAAAAATAGTCGGAATGATTTTAACTCATGGACACGAAGACCATATAGGTGCCCTTCCCTTTGTTTTACCGGTTCTTCCTTCTTTTCCAATTTATGCATCTAATTTAACGGCGGCTCTGGCAAATGAAAAATTAAAAGAGTTTGGAGAGAAAAACCTTGTGCAGACGGTGAGATTTGAGGATACTCTAAAACTTGGCTCTTTCTCGGTTTCTTTTGCCAGAGTTACGCACTCAATAATTGACGCCGCAAATCTTTTGATTAAAACTCCTATCGGAAATTTTTATCACGGAAGTGATTTTAAATTTGATTTTACTCCTGTTGATGGAAAACCATCGGAACTGCGAAAAATTGCAAAATGGGGAGAAGAAGGAATTTTGTGTACGCTATCGGACTGTCTTGGATCGGAACGCCCCGGACATTCAAAATCAGAGCTAAAGATAACGGAAAGCTTTGATGAGGAGGCAAAAAGGACAAAGGGAAAATTATTTATAACTACCTATTCATCAAATATTTCCCGGATGAATCAGGCCTTGGATGTTGCCAAGAAATACGGAAGAAAAGTCTGTTTTATGGGGAGGTCTTTTCTTAAGGCTCGGGATGTTGGAAGAAAATTAAAGTACATAGATTTACCCCCAAAAATGGAAATAAGACCCGCCGATGCAAAGAAACTTCCTCCGGGACAGGTAATGCTTTTAATAGCAGGAAGTCAAGGGCAGGTAGAGTCTGCGCTAACGAGAATTTCAGAGGATCAGGACAGAGATATAAGAATTCAAAGGGGAGACACCGTCATTTTCTCCGCAGATCCGATTCCCGGAAATGAAATAAACATAAATAGCCTGATCGATACAATCTCAAGAAAAGAGGCAAGAGTTGTTTACTCACAAATTACAGATGATTTTCATGTTTCAGGACATGGATCACAAAACGACTTGAAGCTTTTATTGTCTTTGACAAACCCCAAATTCGTTTTACCGATAGGCGGAACTTACAGGCAAATGGTTGCCTATAGGGAGTTAGCCCGCGAAATGGGTTACACAGATCAAGAGGTAATTTTTGCGGACAATGCCCGCGAGATAATTTTTACCCAAAACGGGTTCAGACCTGGAAAGCAAGTGAACCTTCCTCATGTTTATGTTGATCAAATTTCAGGTGAAACTGTTGAGAAATATATAGTTTTGGATAGACGAAAAATTGCAGAAGAAGGGGTTATAATTGTTATTTGTGAAATCGACTCTCAAACAGGGCAGTTGGTTTCTCCACCCGACGCAATTGTGCGCGGAATGATTTTTCCTGAGAAAGACGCTTTCGTCAGAAAGCTTTCAGACAAATTGAACCAAACATTCCCCGCTCGTTTGGCTCCGGTTACAAATTGGATGTATTATAGAAAAACCTTACAGCAGAAAGCTGAGGAAATTCTTTATGAGGAGAAACGCGAACCCCTCGTTGTTCCCGTAGTTCTGGAGATCTAACCACAATTTTTAATTTGAAATTTTTAATTTTTATTGGATTTTTAATGTTTTAAAAATTTAAACATTTAGATTTGATCCCGATTTAATCGGGATTGATTTAAAATTGTAAATTATAAATTTAAAATTGTGCCGAAATAGTCATGCTTAAAAATGTTGTATAATCTTTGTATGGCGAGAAGAAAGTATAGGAGGAGAAAGCCTTTTAAAGTAAAGCTTAAGAAAACCACAATTTATACCTTATTTTCCATACTTTCTATTGCTTTTGGCGGGGCACTTTTTGCCTCCTATACAAAAGGAAACGAAATTTTGACCGAACTAAATGTTTATTTAACTTCTTATTTCGGACCTCTCTCTCTTACAGTTCCGATCAATGTAATTTTATTTGGCTTTTTATTAACAAGGATAAGAGCAAGTTTCACAAAAGCTAATGTTTTTTTTGGTTTCCTTCTTTTAACTCTTGCTTTAATGGGGCTTTTTCAATCAGGACAGGTGGGAGAGAAAATTTTTCAAATCTCAAATTCCATTTTTGGTTCTATTTTAACTATCTTGCTTTTTGCGGCCGCAACCCTTGTAGGACTCGTAGTATTTTTAAATCTTTCTCTTGGCCAAGTTTTTGAAGGGATAAAAGGTATGTTTAAGTTATTAAGTATTCTCATAAATAAAATCTCACCTCTTTTTAAAAGTAAAAAACAATTTGCTGTTTCAAATATGAAACAAATAACAATAAAAGGCCTGAAAGAAGAAGAAATAAACAAAGAGCCTCCAAGACCTTTACCAAAAGCCAAAAAAGGAGAAATGGCAGACACGCTTGTTTTAAACAAACCTTTAGAGATGGGGGTTTGGGAGTATCCTCCCCTGTCTCTGCTTTCCGTGCATGCAGGAAAAAGAGATACGGGAGATGTTAAAAAAATCGCAGCAATAATTGAACGGACTCTCCAGAGTTTTGGAATTCAGTCAAGAGTTTCAGAGATTAATGTAGGACCATCTGTTACCCAATATGCTCTCGAAATTGCTCTCGGGACAAAACTTTCAAAGATTACCGCTCTTGCAAATGATCTGGCGCTTGCAACTGAAGCGCCAACGGGACAGATTAGGATTGAGGCGCCGATCCCCGGAAGAAATCTTGTCGGAATAGAAATACCAAATAGGTCTCTTGAAATTGTTTCCTTAAAAACCATGCTTGAGTCAGCACCGCTGCAGAAAGCAAAATCAAAACTTGCCGTTCCTCTGGGACTTGATGTTTCAGGCAATGCTGTTGTTGCGGATTTATCTAGAATGCCGCATATCTTAGTTGCCGGAACCACCGGATCAGGAAAATCGGTCTTGATAAATTCCGTTATCTCTTCCATTTTATTTCGCGCCTCGCCAAGTGAGGTTAAAATGATATTGATAGACCCAAAAAGAGTTGAGCTTACAGGATATAACGGAATTCCTCATCTTTTAACACCTGTTGTTGTTGAGACAGATCAGTGTGTTTCAGCTCTAAAATGGGCTATGAAAGAGATGGATAGAAGGTATGTTAAGTTTCAGGATTCGGGGGTAAAAAATATAGAATCTTACAATGAGCTTGCCGGATTTCAAGCTCTTCCCTACATAGTTATTTTTATTGACGAGTTGGCGGATCTGATGACTCTGGCGGCAGCTGAGGTTGAGGACTCAATTGCTCGCTTAGCTCAAATGGCAAGAGCCACCGGAATACATCTTGTCTTATCCACCCAAAGGCCATCAGTTGATGTTTTAACCGGTTTAATTAAAGCAAATATTCCCTGCAGAGTTTCTTTTAATGTGTCATCAATGGTTGATAGCAAGGTAATTATTGATCAGCCCGGGGCAGAGAAACTTTTGGGGAGAGGAGATATGCTTTATGTTCCTCCGGAGCAAGCCAAACCTACGAGAATTCAAGGGACCTTTGTTTCCGATCAGGAGGTAAAAAGGTTAGTTAACTTTATTAAATCGCGAGGAATTCCTGTCCAATACACAACCGAAGTTATTGAGCAGCAAGTAAATCTTGGAAGAAGAGGAGTAATTGGGGGGTCTGGTGCCGGATCGGGAAGAGATGATTATTTTGAGCAAGCCGTAAGAATAGTTTGCATGCACGATAGAGCTTCATCTTCCCTGCTTCAAAGGAGGCTTTCTGTTGGATTTAATAGAGCCGCCCGAATTCTTGAGCAGCTTGAAGATGCAGGAGTTGTAGGGCCGGGAGATGGATCAAAGCCAAGAGATGTCCTCATTAAAGATCCGGATCAATTCTTAAGCCAAATGTAATCAGTCGGTTATGAAAAAAGTCAGCGATTTATTGAAAGACGCAAGAGTTGAGAAAAAATTAACTCTTGATGAGGTGGAAAGAGAAACAAAAATCAAAAAAGAATTTATTGAGTCAATCGAAAAAGGAGCTTTTCATAATTTACCCTCCGAAAGCTACGCTCTGGGATTTGTCAAAAACTACGCCAAGTTTCTTGGAATTGCGGAAAATCGAGCGATACCTCTCTTCAGAAGACAATATGCCTCAAAGCATTCCCTTGTCATAATTCCGGAATTTAGGAAAAGTCAGGATAAGTTTAATAAAAAAATCTTAAATACAAAAATATTATTGGTTGTGGGGACAATATTTCTTGTTGCCCTTTATATATTTTTTCAGTATAGCTCTCTCATTTTCCCCCCAAAACTAAAAATAACAGAACCTCAAAACGGACAGAAAATATCAGGAAATGTTATAGAAGTTAGGGGAAAAACAGACCCTTATGCGACTGTTTTTATAGGTGAGGATGAAGCATATGTGAACATTGCGGGAAATTTCAAAAAATCAGTTTATATGTTTTCAGGAGATAATAAAATTGAGGTAGTCGCGCGAAACCGATTTGGAAAAGAGTCCCGTAAAGAGATCAACATCAGCGTGAAATAACAATTGACCACTGACCACTGAAAATCTCATAGTCAGTTGTCAAATTGCATTATTGCTTTTGAAACTTTTTCGTGATAATTTAATAACATGATAGATCCTGTCCAGGCAGTATTATTAATGGTAATAATACTCTTAACGCTTCTTCTTTTGGTTTTGGGAATTCAAATCTTCTTTATCTTAAAAGAGCTTCGCAGAACTGTAAGGCGAGCAACAAAGGTTCTTGAAAATACTGAAATGATCACGGAATCCGTTTCGGAGCCGATGTCTTTTATTTCGAATCTATTTCTGAATACGAGGTCGCTATCGGCGATCTCAAAAATTTTAAAAAAAAGAGATCGTGACAGAGAATAAAAATGAACATCGGGGAGGAAACACTTTTTTCTGGGGGCTTATAATCGGAGCTACCTTTGCTACTCTTCTGTCAACTCAAAAAGGCAGAAAAATTCTTCATGACTTAACTGATTTAGGACTGGAACTTATAGAGGATTTTATTGATGAGCGGGTTGGCAAAGATTCGTTGGAAAAAGAAACTGAGGAAGTTCAGGAAGATATCGAATCGGAAGTTGCAGAGGTTGATGTTCCGGAAAAAGGGGTTGGTACAAAACCCGATGAGAAGACAGAGGAAATAAAAGAAAATCCTTCAAATCCGATTAAATCGGATTCAAAGAACGGCAGTCTTAAAAAGAGGCTTTTTAAGGGAATCCGCCGCAAGTAACAATTGACCAATTGACAGTTAACCTAATTCGAATCACTTTCAGGTGGTAAGTCGGTTCGCACTTTATACCCTTGATACTATTTAATTTTTGATATAATACTTCTCAATCTATGAAAAAGGTGGTTGTGATTGGCGGAGGAACGGGAGTTTTCACTGTCCTTTCCGGGTTAAAAGAATATGAGTACGAACTTTCCGCAATTGTTACGATGGCTGATGATGGAGGCTCAACAGGTATTTTGCGTGAGGAATTCGGAGTCCTTCCTCCGGGAGATATACGCCGCGCTTTGGTTGCACTATCAAGCTCCGACAATAAAATAGTCTCTGACCTTTTCAATTACAGATTTGATTCAAATTCTTCTCTTCATGGGCACAGCCTTGGCAATCTTCTTCTAACAGCACTTGAAAAAATCACAGGAAATATCAACCTTGCTTTAAAAGAGGCGGTTACAATTCTTAATGTAAAAGGAGAGGTTGTTCCTGTAACACTTGAAAAAACTAAGCTTAATGCTGAGCTTGAGGATGGTAAGGTAATTGAAGGAGAGTCAAATATTGATATTCCAAAACATGACCCCCGTTTAAAAATTAAAAAAGTATTTCTTTCTCCTCCTGCTAAGGCGAATAAATACGCGGTAAAAACCATAATGGAAGCAAATTATATAATTTTAGGTCCTGGAGATTTATATACCTCAATCATTCCAAATCTTTTAGTTCAAGAAATTGTACCTGCTTTAAAAAGAACCCATGCTCAAATAATTTATGTGGTCAATATTATGACTAAATATGGCGAAACAAATAAGTTTCAAGCATCCGACTTTATCAGGGTAATTGAGGAATATTTGGGGGAAGGAGTTCTGGATTATGCAGTTGTAAATGTTGAAAAGATGAAAGGCGAGATTCTTCAGAGATACAAAGAGGAGAATGTTGATTATGTTGAATACGATAAAGAAAAATTTAATTCAAAACCAAAAATTCTTACAGGCAAGTTTTTAAGAAAGGGTCATTTTTTGCGCCATGATCAGGAAAAACTTGCCAAAACTCTTTCAAAAATAATTGGAAGGTAAATTAAATACTACAAATACTACAAATATTTTCAATGAATAAAACTGAAATCATTGAACTGTTGGAAATTGGTAGTATTAAAATGGACACAAGAAAGAGGGCTGCGAAAATTGTTCGGGTGGGAAGCTAATCCACCCTCCAGGTGCACTGCCTTGTCTTATCATGTTTGAGAATTTATTAGTGAAAAATAATTCGTGGCTGTTCGTGCTATAATAGTTAAGCGGGGGGCACATGAGAACGAAACAGATAATCGATCAATACATAAAATTTTTCGAAGAAAAAAAACATGTTCGAATTCCAAATTCCTCGTTGGTTCCTGAGAATGATCCTACTACTTTATTTACCTCGTCCGGAATGCAACCTTTAGTCCCATATTTACTTGGAGAAGCACATCCTGCCGGAAAACGTTTGGTAAATGTCCAGAATTGTTTTAGGGCGCAAGACATTGACGAGGTTGGAGACAATCGCCATACAACATTTTTTAGAATGCTTGGCAACTGGTCGCTGGGTGATTACTTTAAAAAAGAACAAATTCCTTGGGTCTTTGAATTCTTAACCAAAAGGTTAAATATCGATCCGGGCAGACTTTATGTTACCGTATTTACGGGCCTGCCTGCCGGCAGGCAAGGATTCGATAATATCCCCAAAGACACAGAGTCGGAAGAAATATGGCGTGAATTATTCAGAAAAGAAAATATAAATCCTGATGCTCGAATTTTTTATTGTGGAGCGGATAAAAACTGGTGGTCCCGAACCGGGGTCCCCGAAAAAATGCCAACCGGCGAACCGGGAGGTCCGGACACCGAGGTTTTTTACGATTTTGGTTCGGAACTGCAAATACACGAGAGCAGCCCTTATAAAAATCAGAAATGCCATCTAAACTGTGATTGCGGAAGATTTCTCGAAATCGCAAATGCAGTATTCATGCAGTATAAAAAGACTCAAAATGGATTCGAAGAATTGCCGCAAATAAATGTTGACTTTGGAGGGGGACTTGAGCGTTTAGTGGCGGCAACCGAAGACAAACAGGATATTTTTCAGACCAGTTTGTTTTTGCCAATTGGTGAAACAATAGAGCAATTAACAAAAAAAAACTACAGGGAAAATTCCCGCGCAATCAGAATAATTGTTGATCATTTAATAGCAGGTGTATTTATTGCAGCAAATGGTATTAGACCTTCTAATAAAGGACAAGGATATATTTTGCGAAGATTACTTAGGCGTTCGTTTGACAATTTTGATGTGCTCGCGGGCGCGGCCCCGCCTGCCGGCAGGCAAGGTATTAGTTCGATAATCACAAGAATTGTTGAACAATATAAAGATACTGATGAATATTTAGTCAAAAAGTTCGAGCTTATTAAAAATATAATTTTTGAAGAAGAGCAAAATTACAAAAGGACTTTATCAGAGGCAAAAACATTTATTAGCAAAAAATATAACAAAACAGGCGATGAATTGATGGGCATAACGGAAATCTCTGCAGAAGATGCCTTCTTGCTTTACTCGACTCACGGTTTGTCACCTACTCAAATAAAAAGCATGGGTTTTTCTTTTGATGAGCAGGAATTTGTAGATAAAATGGAGCAGCATCAAAAAATTTCAAGAGCAGGAGCAGGAAAAAAATTTGCCGGGGGGCTTGCGGATCATTCGGAAAAGACAGTAAAGGGACACACTGCAACCCATCTTCTACATCAGGCGCTTCGTGATGTGCTGGGAGAGCAAGTTCACCAAACAGGTTCGAATATTACAATAGAACGCATAAGATTCGATTTCAACTTTAACAGAAAATTAACCGCAGAAGAAATTAAAAAAGTTGAAGAAATTGTAAATTCGAAAATCGCAGAAAATCTTCCCGTTCATTTTGAGATATTGCCAATATCGCGCGCCAAAGATATTGGAGCGATCGGATTATTTGATGAGAAATACCAGGATAAAGTTAAGGTTTATTTCATAGGAGGTGCTTCTGGTGCTCGGGGTCCTACCGCTCCGCACCCCCGCTCCGCGTCACCCCTCGCTTATTCAGAACGAAATGAAGACTATTACTCAATCGAGTTTTGCGGAGGCCCCCATGTTGATTTTACAGGCAAGCTCAAAAGGTTTAAAATAGTAAAAGAAGAAAGTTTGGGAAAAAATAACAGGCGGATTTACGCAAAAGTCGAATAAATCAAATAGCTATTTTTATTTTATGCAATTTCCTTTTTTAAAAAGCAAAGAACCACAAAAAAATTTTTTTATTTCTCTTTTAATAAAACCGTTCAAAATAGGAGCAATCTTATTTGAGGAAATTAACTCAAAGTTATTTATTCTTTCAACCCACGAACTTGAAACAGAGAAAGAAACCGCAGATTTGTCTTCCGAGGATCTCTTGTTGATTTCAGATAAAGCTATTAGTTTTGTTGAGGGAAGTCTGCCGGAGAAGTCTTCCGTAGAAAAGACTATATTTTCAGTACCTTACGATTGGGTAGAGGAAGGAAAAATTAAAAAAGAACATCTGGTAAAGCTTAAAAAAGTTTGCGAGGATTT
>MFPJ01000027.1 GCA_001782675.1 Candidatus Levybacteria bacterium RIFCSPLOWO2_12_FULL_39_17 | reverse complement strand
CTAAATAAATAAGGTGTATTAGTATTAGGAACAATGAAAATATTCCTGCTTCTGGTAGTAATTCTATGGCTTTTCTTCTTCTGGTGGTTTAGTTATGGATTTATCCTTGAAGAACAACAGCCATCCATTCAGGAAGAGGACTTTAAGGTCTGAGTCCCGCTTCGTGGGAAAGAGGCAATATCTGATTGATCTGATTGCCGCACCCCTACATAAAAGTCCACGATCGTGGAAGTTAATGTAGTTTGTAATTTTGTGTCGATTTCGAATAAGTCAAATTTATCAACACTATATTGCTTGGCTCTTTTTCTTCCCGCCTGCAAAGGCGAGGCTCGCCTCTGGCGGCTGGTGGTTCAGTTACTCGTATGTGCTGGAAGAGCGCAGTGCTGGTCTAACAGCTTAGTTTCCGGTTCAACCCTCGTCTTGACAAATCCTAAAATTAGTTCTAATATTAGGACTATGATCCCAAGATTAATTGAAGATCATGTAGTTTCCAGTTTATTGTCTTCCGAGAAGATAGTCCTAGTACTGGGAGCCAGACAAGTTGGAAAAACAACTTTGGTTAAAGATATCAGTCAAAAACTGGAGAGCAGGGGGAGCAAAATATTGTATCTGAATTGCGATATCGATGAAGAAAGGAGTCTTATTAACACTACCTCCAAAACACTACTTGCGCAATTATTGCTCTCAAAAGTGGATGTCTTGCTTATTGATGAAGCTCAAAGACTCGATAACCCGGGGCTTACTCTAAAAATTATTCATGATAGCTTTCCAAAAGTTCGTGTTTTGGCTACCGGATCCTCAAGTTTTGATTTAAAAAACAAATTGAGCGACCCCTTAACCGGCAGGTATTTTGATTTTATGTTTTATCCCCTTTCACTTACAGAAATTCTAGGAGCGGGGGAGTTTTCTAAAAACCCTGCTTTATTAAAAAATCAAGCCGATATGCTTTTGCCTCAAGTGATGCTTTATGGACTATACCCGGATGTTTATTTAGAGAATAATCCTCTGCAAAAACAAATACTCCTCGATAAGATTGTTGAAAGCTACCTATTCAAAGATATCTTAAGCTTTCAGAGAGTTAAAAATTCTCAAGCTATTAAAGATTTAACCAGAGCGCTTTCCTATCAGATCGGTTCTGAAGTGAACGAGAACGAGCTTTCAAATAGATTAAAAATTGATAGAAAAACAGTGGTTTCCTATTTAGATATCCTGGAAAAGGCCTATGTGATTTTGAGAGCTCACCCTTATTCTAAAAATCCAAGGCGTGAGATTGGTAAAAACTACAAAATTTACTTCGTTGATTTAGGGATCAGGAATGCTTTGATTGGCGACTTTAATTCGGTTGAGTTGCGCCGGGATTCAGGCTTCTTATGGGAAAATTTCCTTTTTGTAGAGAGGAGAAAACTTTATGCCAACTCGCAAAAAAGCCTAATTTCCTACTTTTGGAGAAGCTACTCCGGAGCAGAGGTGGATTATATAGAAAAAGTTGCCAACAAAGACATTGCGGCATTTGAGTTTAAATACAGGGGCAATGCTTTAAGTCGGGGGGCAAGCTCTTTTGTCAGTGAGTACAACACTGCGGTAAAACTTATCACCAAGGAAAACTACTTTGAGTTTATTAAAACAATTTATTAGCCTCTTTAAGAAGACCATCATCTTTCTCTTTTTCTTCCCGCCCGCAAAGGCGAGGCTCGCCTCTGGCGGCTGGTGGTTCTCGTATAGTTTTGTCCTTGAAGAGAGAAAAGGAGATTAATCAGGTTGATTTGCTAGTTCGACCTTCGGTCGAATTTTGATTCCCGCACAACACTTTTCGTTCGCGATCAGGTTATTGACTCGTGGAGTATTTTATGGTGAATTATGGTATAATGTCTACTAGATGCGATAATTTTTGTCACTTTCAGTAGGAAATATGAAGAAAGATTTGATTCTTAGTTTATACAGTCAGCCACAAACAGTGTTTACTCTTGATGACATTTCTTTGCTTTTTCCTCAGATCCCGTATGAGAATCTGAGAAGCAGAATACGGTACTTTACCAATGCGGGCAAACTTAAAAGACTGCGTCAGGGGTTATACGCAAAGAATGAGTATAATCCATTTGAGGTTGCCAATAAAGCATACAAACCCTCCTATATTAGCTTCGAAACAGTTTTGGCAAGAGGTGGAGTAGTATTTCAATACTACGAAACTATTTTTGCGGCATCCTACCTAACCCGATCAGTAAAAATTAATGGGATCAATATTCAATACCGTCAAATTAAAGGAGAGGCGTTAACGAATCTTTTGGGAATTGAACAAAAAGAAGGCTATTTTATGGCTACTTTAGAACGCGCTTTCCTGGATGCAGTGTATCTATATAAAAATTATCATTTTGACAATTTAGGGACGATTGACTGGGAGAAGGTGGCTGAACTTAAAAAAATTTATAAAAGCAAAGCATTTGAAAAAAGGGTAGAAGAGTATTACATGATTTACAAAGAAGACTATGGTAAACATTGATCTACACCGCAGTAATTTGGTGAGTATTCTGCGAGAGATATACTCTGACACACTTCTACGCAGTATCCTGGGATTTAAAGGGGGAACTTGCGCGATGCTTTTTTACCGGTTGCCCCGTTTTTCTGTTGATTTAGATTTTGATCTGCTGGATCCCGCGAAAAAAGAACCGGTCTTTGCAAGATTAAAGGAAATATTGCCTAAATTTGGCAATATCGTAGAAGCAACAGACAAGAAAAACACACTCTTTTTTCTCTTAAGCTATCAAAAGGGAGAACGCAATTTAAAAATAGATATTTCAAAAAGGCCACTGCTGTATGAGTATTCACCTAAGAATTACCTGGGAATCTCAATGCTTGTGATGAAGGAGGAAGATATGGTAGCCGGCAAGTTAGAAGCTCTTCTAACCAGGAAAAAGTTTGCCGCCCGTGACATGTTTGACTTATGGTTTTTCTTGAAAGAAAACTGGAAGATAGATGAAAGAATGCTTAAGGAAAACACCAATATGACTTTGACTGAAGCTCTTAAGAAGGCTGGCGATCTGGTTCAGACCACTCGGAAAACTGAATTGTTAGCCGGTTTGGGAGAACTTCTGGAAGATGAAAAACAAAAAGCTTTTGTGAAGGAAAAGCTACAAGACGAGCTAACGTTTTATCTAAAACTTTATTTATCAAACATATCGAGGAAGTAGACAAGCTAGGTACTCTTACGCGTTGGAAGAGAAAAAACCACTTAAAAATGTATATAATGTAATGCACTAATGGGCGATGCATCTCTTATCCCAACTGTCGTTGCTTTATCAAATTTTTTTGTTCAGAACTTCCCCGATATTTCCTGGTATCCCTATTGGTACCTTGGGAATCCATTCAATTATCTCATTGGTCCCGTGGCCCCCTTCTCTCTTTTGATTTTAAACAAAGCCTTTTTCCTACCCGTTTCCTTTGCCTATTTTTTCTTAATATCTTTAAGCTTTTTGATTGGTGCATCAGGGTTATATGTCTTATTAAGAAGCCTAGATGGTGAAAAGAGAGTTTGCCTAATCTCGAGCATTTTATTTTTAATTCTGCCTTTTTCGCCTTACCTTCTTTTTTACCAAAATGGGCTTCACCATGTAACATTCGGCTTCCTTCCTTGGATCCTGCTGTTGTTTTTAAAATTAATAAAGAATTCCGGTCCCAAAAATGCCATATTTTTATCTATTGCGATAGCTTTTGTATTATTAATTGATGTTTCGATACTGTTGCCGCTAATTGTGGGATTTGTGGCGCTGTATGTTTCGTTGGGGTTAAAAAGGGATACTGAAGACAAGGCGGTTAAGACAGTTTTAATTACTTTGCTCGGTGTTTCTCTTGCTACCGTTTGGTACACGCCGAGGTTTTGGTGGGTTTTGCTCGCAAATCCCTCTTTTGGCGGGGTGCCGCTTTTTAATCTAATCGTTTCGCTTTTTAAGTTTCTTTTGAACTTGGTACCTCTGGTTTTGGCTATTTTACTTGTTAAATGGAGACATTTTAAACCCAAAGGATACATGTTGTTCACGGTTCTATTTTTTTCTTCTTTTTTGTTTTTGTCAGTTGTCCGATTTCTCTCAGACCCCGATTTTGTCATGGACTGGGTGGGGTTTTCCCTGGAGCTGCAGTTTGGAGGAGCAATTATGCTAGGCGCCTTAGTTCAAAGTTCAAAATTCAAAGTTCAAAATTATAATTCAAAATTCAAAATTTCAAACTTTAAACTGCAACTTTTAACTTTTAACTTTGTACTTTTAACTTGCTTATTAATCTTGTCCATCCTCTTCGACTTCTGGATATTGAGTTCGATGATGGCTCAAAATAAGAACAATTATCAAGAGAGGATTGTCCGGCTCCTCCAAAACAGCAGCTTGGCAAGGCCGGGCCTTGCCAAGGGAGGGAAGAGGGTGTTTTTGTCGGGTTCCCCGGTTTTTTTCGTTAATTCGTTTATAAACATTGCTCAAGCGCGGGGGGGAGCAGACCAGGCAACTATCCATCCCTTCTGGGCTCACGGGGTTTATCAGATTCGGGAAGGGGAGGATCCGGAATTAACTCGGAATTGGTTGCTTGCGCTTGGAGCATCGTATATTTTAGTGCACGATAAGGGATCGGATGAGCCTTTTCACGATTTTAAAAACACGGATAAATTTGCGGATTTTAAGCTGATTCTTGCGGATCGCGGAGATAAGCTTTACAAAATAGAGGATAGTTCGATAGGCAGGATTGCAAGTGATGAGATCGTAGAAGTTCAAAAACCCAAAAATGGCGCAGATTCGGAAGCTCTTTTGACATATGTCAAAACAATAAAGCGGCCAATTTCTTCTCTTTTTGAAAAACCGAATAAAATCGTTGTAAATGGAGAAATTGGAGAAAATGAAGTTATTTCACTTGCCGTATCTTATGATCCGAACTGGAAAATTCAAGAGGGACAGGGATTTGTTTTGAAGGATCCTATTGGAAACATAATTATAAAACCACAAAAACAAGGAGAGCAGGCTTTTGTATTGTTTTTTTCAAATAGTCCGGGGGAATTTTTATTACCTGTGTTTTTTTCATCCCTCTTATTATTGATCATGCTTAGATTTGAAAAGATATATCCATATTTTTCCCGTGCGTTATCAAAGCTTTCCCTCGGGACAAAGGGAGACGAAGAAGAGTATTAGCCTATTGATTTTCGTCCTTTTTTTAGACTACTATAAGTAATAATCTTATGGAGAGAGACTCGTTAAAAAGAGGAGTTGAACTGACTAACAGGCTTGGGGAGAGTGGAGTCGGGAAGAAAATTCAGGCAACTTTTTCATGGTGGACGGGCGGAAAGATCAATAAAACTACCTTTCTTTTTTTAGGATTTGTTTTCATTGTTAATATTTTTCTTATCTATCCGCTTCTTACTCGCGACCTGACTGTTTCTTATTCTTCCTCTCAGGCTCTTTCTTTTTTCGGTAATTTTTTGGAATCTATCGGTTTTATTCCGAAAAGCTATTTTTTCCTGTTTTTGACTTTTACTTCTCTTTCCATTGCTCCCATCAGCTTTTATTTATTTGTCAGGAGAACAGTTTTAAGACATGAAATGACTGCTTTTTTAGCAACTCTTCTTTATGTTTTACCTAACCCGCTTACGGGAAACAATCTCCCCCTGGCCCAAGCGATTATCTCAGGAGACGGAGCTCACGCTTTTGCTTTTTCTTTTGCTCCCCTGGTGCTTCTGACTTCTCAGGTATTTATTGGAACGGGACTCCCCTTTTGGGGTGTTGTGTCTGCGGCAGGCACGGGACTTGTTTCCTTTATCTCTCCTTTTGCGCTTTTTAATTTGCTGATTTTTTTGATAATTGTCACAGTTGCGGAGGGATTTATGGGAAATTTCAGGACTAAATTTATCAGACTCGTTTTCTTGCTGGCTTCTTCATTTGGGCTTTCATTCTTCTGGTATTACCCGAATATCATCGGAAAAATTTTAGATCTTTCCCATGTAAGCTATGCTTTAAATAAGTCTTGGTCTATCTTTCCCCTTCTTGTTCCCTCTGTTCCGATTCTTGGCATAATCTTCTTTCTCATACTTGACCGGAGGGAAAAACTGAAACCGATTTTTATTAGTCTTTCACTTTTTATCATTTATCTTTTCCTTTATGGGACGAGCAGAAACCTTGCGGTTTCAGGGATTTTTACGGCTGAGAGGTACTTAGTTGAAATGTCTTTTGTTAGAGCTTTCTTTTTTTCGCTTATAATCGTTTTGATAATTGAATCGGCTCTTCGAAACTATATTCTTAAGGCAAAAAAACTAATATTCTTTCCTTTCACTATTGTTTTTTATACTCTGCTGACATTGTTTTTAATATTTTCAGTACAAAATGCTTTGGCCGAGCGGAATGAACTTGCATATAAAGCAATTGTAAATAACTATAATTCAGGGATTGGTTCTTTAGCAAGAGGAGAGGGTCTTGCAATGCCGGATTTAATTGCGGGAGCCGTTTCCCTTTTTACACTTGCATTTCTTCTTTTTGTCATTAAAAGGTCTCAATCTATTGGTATAATAAAAAAGAAAGAAGTTATTTAAAAACGATGAAGGCATTAATTACCGGCGGGGCAGGCTTCATTGGCTCCAATTTAGCCGCTCATTTACTTAAAAAAGGGTGGAGTGTTACTGTTTTTGATAACCTCTCCCGGCGCGGAGTTAAGAAAAATCTTGACTGGTTAAAATCCCGGAGCAATAAAAAACTTGAAGTATTGGTAAAGGACATAAGAGATTTTGCCGCGATAAAAAAAGCAAGCTTAAAAGTGGAAGTTATTTACCACTTGGCAGCCCAAGTGGCAGTTACAACCTCGGTTCTTAATCCGCGGGAAGATTTTGAAATAAATGCTCAAGGAACACTTAATGTTTTGGAAGCGGCGAGGTATGCAGGCCACAAACCCATTATTATTTATGCCTCAACCAACAAGGTTTATGGGGCTATGGCAGATAAGGAAATTAAAGAAAATAGCAACAGATATCTCTATTCAAAGTTAAAAAATGGAGTGGATGAGAAGTGTTTACTCGATTTTCATTCGCCTTACGGCTGCTCAAAAGGCGCGGCAGACCAATATGTCCAGGATTATCACAGGATTTACGATATGCCTACTGTTGTTTTTCGTCAATCCTGCATTTATGGCCCTCGACAAATGGGCATGGAAGATCAGGGGTGGGCTGCTCATTTTGCAATTTCCGGTTTTTTTGAAAGACCAATTACAATCTACGGGGATGGTAAACAGGTTAGGGACTTATTACATATTTCCGATCTGATTGGCGCTTATGAATTGGCAATAAAAAATATAAAGACCTCATCGGGAAAAGTTTACAATATCGGCGGCGGATTAAAACATATTTTCTCAATCATTGAATGCATAAATTTTCTGGAAGGTATTCTGGGGAAAAAGATCAAAATAATGTCGGGAGATTGGCGTTCCGGTGACCAGAAAGTGTATTTCAGCAATAATTCAAAGTTGAAAAAAGAGCTTTCCTGGGATCTGAAGATTTGCCACAAAGAAGGGCTCAAGCAATTGGTTAAGTGGATCAAGGAAAATAAGGAACTATTCCAATAATTTTAAATTTGATATGTCAAAGAAAATCAGGGTTGCTATATTTCATTGTGGATTCATTTATTCGGGAGGTGGCGAACGAATTGTGCTAGAGGAGGCAAAAGGATTGATAAGAAAGGGATACGAGGTTGAGATATTCGGTCCAACGCTTGATCCAAAGTTATGCTTTCCTGAGGAGGTAAGAAACCTCGGTGTTAGAACTTTTCTTCCCCAGCTTCCGTCTTTTATTCCCGCCAGGCACGCTTTTACCATGCTTGCCTCGGCAATACTGGCCCCATTTTTTGCTTTGAGGTTCAAAGATGTCGATATTTTTCTCGGAGCCAATCAGCCCGGCGCCTGGATCGCGTATTGCGTGGCAAAGACTTTAAGAAAGCCCTACTTTGTATACATGAACCAGCCGAACAGGCTTCTGTATCACAGGGAAATTGATGAAGAGGTGAATTGGCAAAATTTGAAAGAATATTACTTTATTGATGATTTGATAAAAATGTTAAGGCCCGTAGTTTGCTATATCGATCGCATTTCTTTTACAAAAGGAAAAACAATACTGGTTAATGGTACTTATATAGGAGATATTATTCGCAAAATTTATAAGGCAGAAGTTGATAATTGTCCGGCAGGAGCTTTTGTTCAAAAAAAGAGCGACATAAGATCATCTCGGAAAAGCATTTATCAAGGGGATTTTAAAGTTAAAAACCTGGAAGGAAAGGATTTTTCTATTAAAAAACCCTATATTTTTCTGACAAACAGGCATGTGCCCCAGAAGAGATTTGAATACGCAATAAAAGCCTTGCCTTTTGTTGTCAAGAAATTCCCGGACATAAGTCTTGTTGTGCCCGGCCCATTCACATCATATACAAACGAACTTAAAAAATTGGCAAAATCCCTGAATGTATTTCAAAATATTATATTTCCGGGCCAGATATCCGAAGGTTTACTTCAAAAGCTTTATCAGGAATCAGCTGTTTATGTATATACTTCTCCTGAGGAAGATTTTGGGATGGGAATAATTGAAGCAATGGGTTGGGGAGTGCCCGTTGTCGCATGGAATCACGCCGGACCTACGGTTACAGTCGTCAATAATAAAACCGGATATTTGGCAAAACCATATAGCGTTGAGGATTTTGCAAAAAAAATCGTTTCAGTTATTTCGGATAAAAATAAAAGAGTAGAATTAGGTAAAAATGCCTGGGAACATGTTAAGAAGAATTTTTCCTGGCAGAAACATGTAGACATTTTAGAAAAAGCAATTAAACAAGAAATAAATTAAAATGGCAACAAATAAAAGAATTCGTATTTGCCAAAACCACTTAGTAGATCTTTATGAGGCACTAAAAAGAGGGGATGTTGGAAAAGTTGAGAAAGTTGAGCATCTCTTAACTCCCGCCGAGGAATGTGTTGCCTGCGCGTATCTTTTTAAGAGCTCAGGAACTGTCCGGGACGCGCTGGAGTCATATCTTCAGAAAGAGGGATTTGATGTGGAAGCGGAGAAAAAAAATTATTTTAATTTAAAATTTTTGATTTCAAGAGCTGTCGCGTTTATAGCAATTTTTGTTATCGTCTTTTTCCTTGAAACCATTTTCGTGAGAATCGTTTTTGGTAGAGAAATACTACTTTTTCAGCTTAATATAATTGAATTGACTTTCATATCTGTTGTTTCTATTAGCTTATTTGTTATTGTTGACGACTTCCTTTTCGAATAGAATAGAATTACTTATATGAAGGGAAAAATAAATTTAACCCAAAAGGAAAATGCATATTCGGAATGGTTTCAAAAGATAAAAGAGATTTCGGATTCGAGCGCGAAAACAACAGAATCGCAAAAAGAGACACCGGATTCTGGTGAGAAACAAAAGGTCGAAAAAAGCAAGCTTGACTACTTCTTTATAATTACTATTCTTCTTTTGGCATTAATACCCCGCCTTTATTTTCTTTTCTTCGTTTCAGGAACCCAAAACGCGGGAGTAGGTTGGTATGGAGATACATATCACCACTGGCAGATTGCGTATTTTACAAAGGAGATAGGTTTTAGCCATGGCTTCCTGAGGCTCTGGGATCTGAAGGGAATGGAATACTTTTGGGGACTGGCCCACCCGTTAACACTTTCAGTTCTTATGATGCTCACAGGAATAAACGATATTGTTCTGACAAGATTATTAAGTCTTGTGACAGGAAGCTTAAGTGTTCTTTTCCTTTATCTTTTAGGTAAGAAATATTGGAACAGACAAGCAGGTGTCGCCGCGGCAGTTTTGGGAGCATTAAATCCTGTTTCTATTTTTAATGATGCTTCAGGAATGGTTGAGCCTTTCGGCATGCTTTTTCTTTTTATGGCCTTATATCTTTGGCCAAAAAAAGCTTTCCTGGTTGGAGTGCTTCTTGTCATCGCTTCTATGGCAAGAGCCGAATTCTGGCTTTTTTCTTTGGGGATAATTTTTTCTATTCTTGTTTTTACAAAAGAGCATATAGACAAGAAAGTATTCTCCTTAATTTCATACACAATTTTGATTCTTGTTTATATGAAATACCTCCTTAATCAGACGGGGAACGCTTTTTATCCCATATGGTGGAATTTTCTAGGAAATGCGGCCGGAGAATGGCAGGCCGATATACCTCTTACCCCAACACAAGTGGCTGTTCAGCCCATTTGGATAGGAATGTTTATCATTTCGCTGATTGGCATACTTTATATTTTATGGAAAAGGCCCCCCTCAATTCTTGTGCATCTGTTGGGTCTTGGATCATTTCTTTTTCTCGGCTTTTTTGTAGGCTTGACAGAGTATATTAAAAGCTATGTTCATTACTTTTGGGTTGTAAGAATTTTCAGCTTGCCATATCTTTATTTGGCTCTATTAATAGCAATCATATTTTTTTCATTTATTCCCAAATTTATTCCAATATTTGGAAAGCTTAGAATAGGATGGGCCTTTGTTATAGGAATTGTTATCGCGACTCAATTATCATGGTTGGTAATTTTCAGCTATTTTGAACCGACCAAAGCAAATTGGGATAAAGAAGTAAAACTCGCGAAAGAGATAAAGCAGATTTATAAAGGGGGAACTGTTTTAATCCATGAAGGAGACCCTGTAATGACTTATGCTCTTATAAAATACACAGGTTTAAAAGGCAAAAACATTGAAGGTCAAATGTATGACCCGTTCCAATATAAGCCCTTTACTGATCGCCCGGAGCTTTTCAGCAAATGGAATAAAGATAGAAAGCTAATATTGAATTGGCTTAAAAAAGACAATATAAAATTGTTGATATTTCATTCCCAAAGAGAAAGGTATCTTGAATTGGTAAAAAGAGAACCGGGAATTTTTAAATTTGTGAAAGACGGAGAATTCGGATTGAAAATTTATGAAGTCAAGCTTTGATTATGAATCCAAGCCTTTTGGTTTAGGAAAGATAACAACCGCTCCCTGGTTTATCCCTGCCCTTAAATTGAAGTACGGTTTAGCTTCAATAGAAGGAGTGAGGGGGAAAATCCTGGAGATTGGATGCGGTGGTGGGGCTATGGCCAAAGCCATCAAGAGGTACAGACCGGACCTTCAAGTTTATGGCGGAGACATAAGCCGTTCAACTCTGGCTTTGGCCAAACAGAATTCGAATGGGGTAAAATTTGAGTATGCTGATATCTATAAGCTTCCTTATACAAAAGAAGAGTTTGGCGCGATTTTGGGATTCGATGTGTTTGAACATTTTGCCGATTTAAAAAAAGCGATTTCCGAGTCAAAGAGAGTGTTGAAAAAAGGAGGAATAATTCATATAGCTATTCCTTATGAGGGAAGCCGATGGAACATTGAGGGGTGGTTAACTTTGTTTGGGTGGAGGGCAAAAGAGATATATTGCGGGCATGTTAAAGGTTTGCGTATTGGGCAGGTAGAAAAGGAATTTGAAAGGAATGGGTTCAGGCTAATTGATCGAAGATTCAGCACTCATTTACTGGGACAGCTTGCAGATGCCTTGTATTTTTCTCTTATTTATATAAGAGGAAAGAATTTCCCTTATCAAGTTGAAGGTTATGTTTCGCAAGAAAAAGGGGCAAAGCCGCAAATTGTGAAAGTATTAAAAAATATTTTTGCCACAGTAACTTATTTTGAATCACTTGCGTTTTTTTGGTTCCCGGGTTTGACCGGCCATCTTACTTTTAAAAAAATCACTTAGGCCGCAATTCTTATGAAAGTTCTAATAATCCAGCCATGGATAAGCTATAGGGGAGCAGAGACAATAAGTCTTCTTGAGTCTATTGGGCTTGAAAAATTAGGGATAAAAACATCCGTTGCCTGCTTGTATGTTGATAAAGCAAGGATGTCTCCGGAATTTCACAATATTAATTATATTCTTCCCCCAAAAATGCTTTCTAAATTGTTTTATTCTTCAAGAATCCTTTTTTATATTCTCGGTTTTCCGGTGTTGTCTATTTTAATTTTAAAAAACATGCATTCATTTGATATCTTAAACCCTCACAATCTACCTTCGCATTGGATATGTGCATTCTTCAGGCTTGTTAAGCAAAAAACAACTATCTGGACTGTTCATGGTATAACGGCAAAAACAACGAGTACCTCTACTGTAATTCAAAAAATATTATGGTCTTTCATTAAGCCTTTAGACTATTGGGCAACAAGAAGGATGGACGCGATTATAAGTGAGTCGGAAAAAGTAAAAAAAGAGGTTATAAAAATGTATGGAAGAGATTCTGTTGTAATATATCCTGCCATTTCTCAAAATGATTTTAAAATAAGCAGAAATAATAATGGCATAAAACAAAAATATGGATTGAATAATAAAGATTTTTTACTCCTTCACACCTCTTATCTTCATCCTGCCAAGAATGTCGAGCTTTCGATAATGACCCTGAAAAAAGTTCTTAAGACAATTCCGAATGCAAAACTTATGATAGCCGGCGAGGGGCCAAATGAAAATTATCTTAAAAATCTTGTCAAAAAAAATGGACTTGAGGGAAAAGTTATATTTACAGGACATATTATACCGAACAAAATAGCAGATTTTTACAAAATTTGCGACCTGGTTCTGGTTCCTTATTTTGAAACGGAAGGATGCTCTTCTGTCCCTTTTGAGGCACTTCTTGTCGGCAGACCCTCAATTGTTGCAAAAAATTCAGGCGCAGATGAAATCATTGGGAGAGAGAATCTGGGGTTAGTGTCAGAGCCCGTTAATACTGCTTTTACAAAAGCAGTATTAAGTTTTATTCGTAACCGAAATAAATGGGAAAATAAGCTCAAAAAAAATAAAGGTTTTATTGCCAAGAATTTAAGCGCAGAAGCTTATGCAAAAAATTTTCTCTCAAAGGTTATTAATAAAAAAAAGAGTGTTGTATAGAAGCTTTTAAACAAGTATTATATTTTGATAAAGCTTATGCTTAGGTTAATCAGGAAGTTATTAGATTTCTCTCTCTTCATTGTTGAAGTCATTTTCAGATTTTTTTATTTAATAGTTTCTTTTGCAATTATTGCTCTGGCATTATACATACTCGGAGGCTATTATTTTATTTCCGGACAATGGGGAACAGATTTTGCACAGGCTTTAGGAATTGCGGTTTGGGTAAATAAATATTTTCCAAATATCCCCTTCTGGTATCCGTTGTCAGGCGGAGGCGTCTCCTTAACTCATGCCTACCCAATGTTAGGGTATTATTTGGCCGCTTTTGTCAGAAGCATAAGCGACCTTAGTATTGTCCAATCTTTTACTTTACTTGGATTTTTGTCAATTGTTTCAATGGCATTTTCAATTTATCTATTTGTTGCTCTTCGTTTTAAAAACCAGACAGCTGCTTTCATTGCCTCTATTTTTTACCTGGTTTCACCCATTTCCTGGACATGGCTTGTAGACTGGGGTTTTTATTCGGAATCGGTTTCCCATATTTTTGTAGGCCCGGCTATTTTATCCTGGGATTTGTTTTTCGTTAATTTTATAAATAGAGATTGGGGAATCAAAACAAGACTTTATTTATTTTTAACAATAAGCTTCTTATTTTTAGCAATGGGAGTTCACTTCCTGGGAGGGTTTGCCCTTATCAGATTTTTTTCATTTTATGTTATCGGCTATTTCATATTATCCAAAGGAGAAAGAAAACAGGTTTTTTTAAGAGGATTAACTGCTTTGTTATTAGTCGGCCTATTTTCATATTTAACAACGCTGGTGTTTAGTATTCCATTTAATAATTATTCAAAAATCGCAAGCCTTTCAGGATTAACAGGAACTTCTTTTGAACAAATCCAACAAAGTTTACCAAGCGCCCTTAGTATTTTAGGATTTACCTCATATAAATTAGGTGATTTTCTTCATTCGATGAGAAATTTTTCTTTTCCTTCAATTATTTCAATATTTGCGATTTTAGGCATCATATTGTTCTTTTTTAAAGACAAAAGAATGCTTACTTTTGGCTTATATGCATTGTACGGTTTTACGCTCACTTTATCTCCTCATTTCTGGTGGTACCAGAAAAGTATACCTGTATTACCGTTCCTTTTAACTTCAGGAACTACAATGCGTGAGATGTTTATAGTACTAAGAGTTGTATGGCCGATAATGGCTGCTCTTGCAATAACAGGTTTATTTTCGCTTCCGTTTTTCTGGATAAAGAATAGATATTTACAGTTTATTAAAGCGATAATTGTAATTAGTCTTGCCCTTTTGTTAGCAGGATATTCTTTGTATTCTAATACTTCTGAAAAAGAAGGGTATCTCTTGCATGCTTTAAATAATAACGAAAAAATAGAAAACATACCTCTTATTTATAATTATGGGGCAAAGAAATTGGATTTTAGAAATATTTTTGAGGAAAAAAAATTGCGAGAAAAACTTATAGCGGATATATGTACCAATAATAACTATAAGGAGGCTGCTCTATTTTTAAAAGGCGGAACTAAAAGATGGTGCGGTTCTATATTAAGTACTTATTTTATGCCTGTAGGAATAGAAGGAGCATGTGGAAGACAAAAAAAGGATCAGTTGCCTGATATTTGTTACCCTGAAACACTAACAAAAGAAAAAGCAGAATCTATCTGGATTAAGTGTAGAGATAATGTTAATAGCTTTCCGTTTTGTAAAGAGAGAGTCCCATCTTTAAAAGAACAATTGGAGCCTAAAAACTGGCCCGAATTTAAACTAAACGATAACTATGATCCGGATCCGGAACTTAATAAATTACTGGAGAATATTGCGAAAGAAAACCCTCAGGCGAGGGTAGATTTTGCTCCCGCAGTTAGCAATCTGTCAATGTACGCGCCTTATTACAACCTTGACCGCAGCCTATCCCAGATGCATACATATTTACCTACGGCATCGCTTCTCCTAAGGTTCCAGGGCTGGCAGCAGATGGTATTTATGCAAACTTTGCCCCAATTTAAAAATCCTGATCTTATAAATAATTTAGCTCAATGGTTTGGTATTCAATACATGTTTCTCCATAGTGAAACGGATGTAACAACTTTTAAAAAAGCAGGCTGGGAAAGTTTTTCCCGCGGATATAAATTCCCTCTTAAAAATTCGATAGCTGAATTATCCGATAAGAGGACAGTTTTAGCAATTGGTCAAAGCAAACATCAACCATATGATCAAGTGCTTTCGATAGCATTTTTAGGGGCGATACCTTACGATGATGCATATATTGTATGGGGCAAAGACGCAATAGACGATTACAGCCTGAATGAGCTCAAAAATTTTAATGTTCTGCTGCTTCATGGCTATACATATCGGAATAAAGGACAAGCAAACAAATTATTAAGGCACTATGTTGAAGAAGGGGGAAATGTCTTTATAGATACGGGATGGCAATATACCGTTCCTGATTGGGGCAAGAATGGGCAAGATAATGCGCTAGACATAATTCCTTTTAAATCCCTTTCATGGAAAGATTTAGGGAAAACCTCAAGCTATACTCTTGAGGACAAAAGGTTTTCAAAAAATATAGATTTGTCAAAATTTAATTCACTCACCTACGGAGATCAGTCATGGGGAGTGTCCACGGCCGAAAGGAATAAACTTAAAACTTGGGCAAAAGTAGCATTATCGGTTGATGGTTTTCCCTTGATAGCAACAGGGGAAATTGGTAAAGGAAAAATAGTATGGTCCGGCATGAACATTTTTCCTCATGCAAAACCGGGCAATGTAGTTTATCAGGAAGAAGTGAATTTTCTTCACAATCTATTCTCCTGGTTTTCTGACAATAAAAATAGTAAGGATTATAAAATTACATTTACAAGACCTCATCCTGATAAGGTTGAGTTTGCTATAGGTGAAGACTTGCCGGAGGGAGGATATCTTCTTTGGAAAGAAGGGTATTACCCTCATTTTACGACAACCCTGATCAATAATTCCGGAAAGGACGAAAAGCTAAGTGTATACAGGGCAGGACCGGGCTTTTCTCTAATAAGAGTTCCCAAGACCGAAGCAGGAAGCAAGATTGTGCGGGAATATAAAAAACCTCTTAGCGAATCTTTAGCCTTTTTAATCTCGATAATAACCTTTTTAGTCCTGTTGTTCCTGGTGCCTGAAGGTCTTAGGGGAGGCACATCTGTTGTTTATAATTTAAAGAACATTTTTGATAAAAGAATCGGTTATATTTTCAAAAGGGTACACAAAGCGGCAAATGTGTTTGAAAAAAGCAATGAAGACGAGGATTATTAAATAATTAATTAAAATATGCTCAATTCTATTTTTAATTATTTGATTAAATTTATAGAGATAATTTTTAGATCGGTTTATCTTCTTTTTGCTCTAGCCTTAATTATTTTATCTTCATATTATTTCGGAAATACTATTATAGATGGGGTAACAGGAGGGGATACGGCTTACAATTTTTCGGTTATTTATTGGTTTGACCATTGGTTCCCGAAAATTCCCCTTTGGTACCCCTTGCAGGGCGGAGGAGTATCAATAGTTTATGGGTACCATTTCCTGGCCCATCTGGGGACGGTTCTTGTAAGTAGAGCCTCAGGTCTAACTCTTGAGAACTCTTTTCAAATGTTGTCTTTCGTCTCTGTCTTATTAGTTTCTTTGGGGATATATTTCTTTGTTTGGACCCGTTTGAAAAATCAAACAGCGGCTTTAATCGCATCTCTTTTTTACTTTTTATCGCCTATCTCATGGGTATGGCTTATTTATTGGGGATTTTATGGTGAATCTATGTCCTACATATTTATTCTGCCCTCATTAATTTTTTTTGATGTTTTCTTATGCTCCGTTTTAGAGCGCAGAGTTAATTGGGTAGCTCGCTTATCCTTAATTTTGGGAGCAATATCCTTATCGCTGTTGTGGTTTACCCATGCTTTAGCATTTTTGGGTATTATTACCTTCTTTCCCTTCTATGGGATTCTTTATTCTTTCCTTTCAGCAAAAAATCAGAGATTTAAAAAAACTCTTTACGGAATTCTTGCAGTTTTCGTATTTCTGGCAGTTACATATCTTATAAGCGCGTTTCATGAAATCAATTTTCAGTATTATTCTTTACAGTCAAAGAGGGCAGGCTCAGCAAGTAAGGAATTCTTCTTTAAAGATGCATCCGAATGGTATTTTAAACCATTTTTAACCTTGGCTGAAATTCCGCAGGGAGACCGCCGCTTTGCGGAAAGAAATGTAGCTTTTGCAGTTCCCGTGTGGGCAATGGCTCTTGTAGGGCTTATTTTCTCTTATTGGCTTTCAAAAAAACTATTTGTAATCGGGTTATTCTCGGCACTTAATTTTCTATTTATCTATTATTTTGCTCCGGTTTGGTGGTATCTTAATCTAACCGGAGCTCAGCACTACCGTCCCTTAATTATACCTTTAAGGGTATTTCTGCCTGTATTGGCCGGTTTTGGCGCCGTTGCTATTCCCCATATTTTTTTTTCTTTGGTTTTTTTATGGAAGCGTTATTTAAAAGGAAGCATACTTCTCTACATAGATTCAATTAAGTCGATATTGGTGGGAGCAAGCGCGCTAGCAATCGCGGTGGGAGCCGTTATTCTGTTCCGTTATTACTCGCTTTCGCCGCCAAGCGTACGTTACGGAGTAAACAGATTAGACTTCACAACAGTAGCTGATGATAAAATTCCTTATTTTTGTCAGTCAGAGAGCAATTCATTTATCCCTCAAGTTTGTGCACAATCGGCAAAAGGAAAAATTGATAAATATATTCTTGGTAGCAAATGTGCGGAAGAGAACGATCTTATTAATAGACTAAAAGAAAAACGA
Organism: Candidatus Levybacteria bacterium RIFCSPLOWO2_12_FULL_39_17; assembly: GCA_001782675.1. Classification (GTDB taxonomy): domain Bacteria; phylum Patescibacteriota; class Microgenomatia; order Levybacterales; family GWA1-39-11; genus GWA1-39-11. The sequence goes on along the minus strand of MFPJ01000027.1, from coordinate 867 downwards.
TCTTTACCAGAATATTGTCAAGATAGCCCGCGAGTTGAAGTTTTAGACAATTTGGCGGACAAATGCATTTTAGACCCCATAGAAAAAGGCCGTGTTAAATATTGTGATGCAGTTATCAAGCCATTTAGTAAAAAACTGGCTATATCTGCTTGGCCCAGGTTCAAGCTGAACACCAACATAAATGATTCGACTTTTATAACGGATATCTACAAGGAATTCTTAAAAATAAAAGGAGAAAAAGAAATGGTGAGAGTGGATGTCTCTCCTAACCTTGGAACAACCACGCAAAGCTTTAATGTGAATAATTTTGACGACAGCATGTTAAACCTTTGGGGATATCAGTCCTCCCTCAACCATTCTTATTGGGGCTATCAGCAGAGTACTTTCTATGGTAAAGACAGGAATCCAATCCCAATATATAATGTTGCCAAATGGTATGGGACTCAATATGTGCTTATAAATATTGGGGCAGACCCTGAGAATAATTTCACACAAGATACGGAGCACTGGATCAAGGAAGGCGAGGGAATTTTCCGTCTTAAACCCCAAGTGAAATTGTATAGCTTTTCTCAAAATAAACCATTAATTCTTGTGATAGGCAGTGAAAAACAAACAGCATATGAAACTTTTTTTAAATTAGCCAATGAAGGAGCGCTTTCTTATGATGATGCATTTATTGCTTCGGGAAAGAAGAACATAGATGATTATTCTTACGACGAGCTAAGAAAGTTTGACGGGCTTATTTTATACGGATACTCATACAAAAATAAAAGTTCTGCCTTTAAGCTTCTTGACAGATATATTAAAGAAGGGGGCAGCGTATATCTTTCTACAGGCTGGCAGTTTGTTGACCGCGATTGGGAAATT
>MFPJ01000026.1 GCA_001782675.1 Candidatus Levybacteria bacterium RIFCSPLOWO2_12_FULL_39_17 | reverse complement strand
ACAAGAAGATCAACAAATAAATCCAAGACTCTTCTTGCTGAATTAGAAAATAGCTTTGAAATCGGAAATGAGGTTTTAGATCAGCTTAAAGAAAATTTGGAAAAACGTAGATTTAACCTTATCTTGGTAATGGATAAAATCAACAATGATATAAGAGGTATGGCGGAAACACTAAAATCCATGCCAAATTGGTTTGTTTACGGCATAGAATTGACCAAATATTCTCAAAACGATTTAAAGATTTTCATACCCAACATTCTTTGGGAAGAAGAGGTTGAAAAAAAACCATCCTATAGACAACAAATACCTAGTGACTCCAAATTCTTGGATTCTTACACAAAAGCTGGCTTAGGGCAACAAATAAAGGATTTTGTTTCATTCTTCGTGGAATTTGAGGAAAATAAAAAAAATATAGACAATATAGAGGTTTATAGGACACCAAAGTATCTAAATTTTGGAATTTCAAGCAGAGTTATTTCTATCTGCTTACATTACGATCCGCAATACGAGGGAAACATCCAGTTTTGGTGTTTTAAAAAAGAATATGGTGAAAAAATAATTGAGATATTAAGTCAGTATGAGGGTATGAAAAAGATTAAGCCATTAAGAAAGAGTTTTGGTAAAGTTGGCGAATGGGACTTGAGATCTTTTTCAAAAGTAACATTTGAGGAAATACTTCAAAAACTTTCAAAAATAGAATAGTTGGTATATTTAAGAATGTGAGTAAATGAAACGAATTGATGTATATGCACTTGCCCGATTCCTTATATTCTATGGTTTTATGAATAAAGTAATAAAATTTTCTTTCTACCCTCTTGCAAAATAAATTTTCACATAATATATTAAAAACGGACTCAGTTTTTTTTGGATCACTTTTTTTGTGGCGCAATCAGACAGTGTGGAGTGATCCTAACTGAGTCCACTGGTTGCGCCATTTTAGAACTTTGAAAAATTTTTGCGTTTCTCCCTATTCTTTTCCACCGCCTGTCTGTTGAGTATAAAAATAGCTTCAAAATCCGCACGGCATTTGGGGGTGCCGCGAAAAATCCGCCCTCAAAATCCACGATTTCTCTCTTTGTGAGCGACCAGGGGATCGAACCCTGAACCTATTCCTTAAGAGGGAATTGCTCTACCAATTGAGCTAGCCGCCCGCTGCGCCTTCGAGAGGAATCGAACCTCCATCACTGGTTCCGAAGACCAGCACTCTATCCGTTGAGCTACGAAGGCATGCGCAGGCGGGAACCCTACCCATTGACCCCGATTTAATCGGGGTTGAGCTACAGGCGCCTACTTTATTTTAACAGAACTACGCATGAACTCTCAAGAGCGCAAGCCGAATTGTTATAATAACAGCAGTGAACAAAGTTGTAGTTGGAATAACTGGACCGATTGCTTCCGGAAAATACATCGTTATTAAGGAACTTGAGAAATTGGGTTTTAAAACTTTTTCCCTTGGGGACAGAGCGAGGGAGGAAGCCGACAGGAGGGCTCTGCCACATGAGCGTTCTGTCCTTCAGGATATGGGTAATAATCTCCGAGAAAAATTTGGGGACGCGATACTTATTCAGCTCACCGAAAAACTTTTTCATCCAAACGACACTAAAATAACAGTTGACGGAATTCGAAATCCGGGAGAAATTAAATATCTTAAAGAAACATATGACTCCTTTATTATAGGTGTGGATGCGCCTATAGATAAAAGGCGGATATTAGTAGAGAAAAGGGGAGGAGACGCTGCTCCTAAAACCGATCAGGAATTTAAAAAGGTTGAGCAAAGAGATAGGGGAATAGGCGAAGGTTCTCATGGTCAACAGGTAGATGAGTGTTTAAGATTTGCCGATTTAGTTGTGGAAAATAAGGGAAACGAAGAAGAATTTCGAAGAGCAGTCCGCCAAACATGTAAGCTTTTGAAGCTTAAGAAAAATATTTAATAGTTTCAGTCCTCTAGTGGACTAGAATGAAATTGATGTCTTGAAATCCATTATTTATTTTGTATAATCGATCTAAATTGTCCATGACAAAACTATGACTTCAGAACATGAGGCAAAAATCGGAGCAATACCGCAGGAAAATCTTGCCGGTGGACTTCTTGAAGCTTATATTCCTGAGTTGGGCCCGGCAACAAGAGGCAAAGTCAGAGACATTTGGACTGTTGATGGAGATAATCAAACCAGGGTAATGGTAACTACAGATAGACTTTCCGCTTTTGACAGAATAATCTGTACAATTCCCGGAAAAGGTAAAATTTTGAATCTTTTGTCTGCATTTTGGTTCGATCAAACCCGTAACATTATTCCAAATCATGTTATTGGGATTCCTCATCCAAATGTAGTTTTTGCACGGCAAGCTCAGTCATTACCCGTTGAATTTGTTGTTCGGGGTTATATGGCGCGCGCCACAACAACAACATCTGTTTTTTATAAGTATGAAACACTAGGAAAACGAGAAATATACGGCATAAATTTCCCTGATGGTATGAAACCAAATCAAGTATTACCCATGGGCCCTATTTTGACACCCACTACAAAAGCGGATACTGGCCATGACGAGGAGATTACAGATGAACAAGCCCAGGAAATGGTAGATTCGAAATTTGGGGACGGTGTTTGGGAAAAAGCAAAAGCGGCAAGTTTCGGACTCTATGAAAGGATGAGGAAAGTTGCCTTATCACGAGGACTTATTCCGGCTGATACCAAATTTGAATTTGGAATTGATAGAGAGGGAAACCTACTGTTGATTGATGAGATAGGCACTCCCGATTCATCAAGATGGTGGTTGGCCGAAACCTACGAAGAAAGACTAAAAAACGGCGAGGATCCAGAAAATTACGATAAAGAGTTGATAAGAAAGTGGCTGAAAAGCGTAGGCTTTACAGGCGATGGTCCTGTTCCCGGAATCCCGAAAGATATGATCGACAGAGTTGCCCGGGCATATGCGATTCCATACAGAATGCTTACCGGTTTAGAATTACCTGACTATCCTCCATCCGGTCCCAAAGCAATTTCAGATGCGGTTCTCCGCTATCTTTCTAAATGACACTCGCTATGCTTCCTTACTCTCGTTCTCTAGTGAACTGAAGTAAAAGTAATTTTAGAGGTTTTTTATTTCGCTTCTGTACCATTTATCTGCTAAATAGCCGTTTGGTTTTGTATGTAATTTCGGGGCATACAATAATCTTCCATTTCGAATAGTGTGGTGGCCAAAGCGGTCATTGATAGCGTCTACAAGGCGTGCAATGGTCTCTTTTTTGGGATTTTCGAACATTGGTATAGTATCACACTGTTCATCTATTAAATTTCCGACCCAAACACTAACTTGCCGAACATATTCTAGGTTCCATTTTTTAAAGAACCGCAAACAAACTTCGAATATATCAGAACTTTGATTGGTGTATCGAGGAATTGTTTTTCGTTCGCCTTCCGATTCGTTTCCATGCAAAAATAAACCGATGGTCTTCCCCTTCATCTTGAGCCTTCGAAGCTTAATGGCAATTTCCTCGCAGAGTTCATAAATTATTTTCAGAACCTGTTCCTTATCGTAAGTGTTCTCGGGAAGACAATAGTTCCGGCTAATCGATTTTACTTCGGTCTCCTCAGTGTAAGAAACAACCGGCGACTCATCAATTCCCATAGAAATCATCTTGAGGTTTTGGGAAGCAACATTTCCGAACTCTTTTTTCAAAAGATAAAGAGGATATTCTCGTAATTGCCTGAAATTAAAAATCCCAAGAAGATTCAGTCTTCTTTTGTATCTTTCTCCGATTCCCATAATGTCCGTGAGGTTTATTTCTGACAGGATTCGATCTTTGTTTGAATTATCAATAATAGCAAATCCATCGGGTTTATTCAGAGAAGTTGCAAGCTTTGCCAAAAGCTTGTTATAGGAAACACCCATAGAAGCGGTAATCGTTGGTCCGACTTCTTCGCGAAGCCTTTTTTTAAAATCCCGAACGATCGTCAAGGATACTCCTTGTTGCGCCTGACAAGGAGTATCCTTGTATAGATGTAGAACCGGAGTCAAATCGATAAAGACTTCGTCTAGGGAGAAAAGTTCGACATATGGGGAATAGGAAGTTGAAATTTCCAATAATTTTTTGGTTATTTCAAGATACCTTTCAAAATCGGCTTTTACTAAAATAACTTGAGGACAAAGCTTTTTCGCTTCCCAGGATCTTGTACCTGTCTTCACACCGAATCTTTTGGCTTCTCTGGAAGCGGCAATAATACATGTCCTTCCGTTTTCGGCAGTCACTCCAATAGGCTTACCTCGCAAATTCGGGTTGAAATGCTGCTCGCAGGAAGCAAAAAAAGAATCAAAGTCAACATGAAGTATGCTCCGCATAAAATTTGAGATGAGAAGTGGGAAGCTAGAGGCTGGATTTATGAAGTGGGAAATGTGACAAAATTTGAATCCCACATCTCACCTCTTTATCTAGCTTCACACCTCACTAATGCTAGTTTATACGAAAAATACCTGAAAATAAATAGAACAAAAAACGAACAAAATAGATCAGAACATAACAACATTTGACAACTGACCACTGACAACTGACCGAAGATATATTAAAGTCAGTTGTTAGTTGTTAATTGTCAGTTGTTTTCTCTCTTGACCTTCTTAGTTTTATTGTCATATGATAAAAGGGTAGTATTATATACAGTTGAATATATACAGTTGAGAAATGAATAAAAAAACAGCAGTTATTGGAGCAGCTGTAGTATTTGTTTTGTTGGGTGTTGTTGTATTGACATTGTATTTGCTTCAGGGGCAGCAGGATGTCAGATCCAGAGCAGACACCGAAACGCCTATTCCAACCGAAGCCCCATCTCAAGTCACCCAAACATGTCCTGTCCCCGCAGCGGTTCAGAATGTTCAGGTTGAATTTCCTAATTGCACGGGAGACATTTGTAATTTCACTGAAGCATCTTGTTCATGGAGTTCTGTTGCGGGTGCAACTAAGTATCAATTGAAGATAACGGAAGTTGATACCGGAAGAGTTGTAAAAGATGAGCAAGTTGAAGCGGCAATAATAAGAACTGTTTTTCCCATAATTCAAGGTAACACTTATAAATGTGACGTTTCGGCAATTAATTCCTGCGGCGCGTCAGGCGCGATTGGTACCCATTCTCTTTTATGCAAAGCGGACGCTGCGGTCGTGACGCCAACGCCAATACCCCCCACAGTAGCACCGCCTCAGGCAGACTGTGGATTTCCGTGTTCTTCAAACGACAATTGTAAAACCGGATTTATATGCGCCACGGGTACCAGTGGACAGGGGCTTTGTTCGATTCCGTCTTTGGAATCGGTCTGTCAGGCAAGCCCTTCGATTTCTTCCTGTTGCACAGCTCCTACAGCTCCGCCGGTTGAGCCGACAAGCGTCCCAACGCCGATACCCACTCTTCCTCCAACAGGATCTTTAGGCAACATACTGTTATTCGGAGTTCCCGCGGGAATCTTGGTAATATTGGGGTCAATATTGTTGTTTTTGTAAAATATGACAGATCAAAATAGTTTACCAACCGATACCGAGATAAATATAAATGAGCTGCCGGGTATCACGGCGAAAACAGACAAGGGAATTGATTTATTTAAGTTAATAATATTTGTTATTATTTCTATTCTGATAGGCTCTTTGATTGGCGGTATTGCCGGAAAATTGACCTCAAAAGAAACCACAAAAATTCAAACATATAAAATTACAAAGCCTGTGGATGTTTTCCCAATTGATATTTCAATTCTTCAAAATCCCATGTTTAGCGATTGGTCGGGGAGACTCAAGGGGCGGATTAAGAAACTTAGTCAGAGCTCTTTTGAGATATCTGAAATCAAAGAGGATTTTAAACCAGGAGGAAAGATAGTTGTCACGGACACAAATAATCCGAATCTTACCGAAATTGAAATCGTTCCCGATCTTACCCAGTTTTATATTTCCACCCCGAGTTCGTCTCCTGGACAAACAGCCGCTCCGATTGCCTTTTCGGAAATTAAAAACAATTCGATCGTGGAGGGTAGAGTCAAA
>MFPJ01000025.1 GCA_001782675.1 Candidatus Levybacteria bacterium RIFCSPLOWO2_12_FULL_39_17 | reverse complement strand
CGGCGCATGTCAAAAATGTAATGGATAGACTGCTCTTGCATATCGCGGCAATAGCTGTTTATTCAATAGCGGCCATTTGAGAACAAGCTCAAAATCCTTTTTTGGTGTAGAATTATTGTATGCCTTTGACTGTCATTGTATTAACCAAGAACGAAGAAAAAAATATCTTAGATTGCCTTGAGGGAGTTTTTGGATCGGATCAAATTATAGTAATTGACGATGATTCATCGGACAGAACCGTAGAAGTAATAGAGAGTTTGAAGAAAAAAAACATTGAGATTTTTAAGCATAAACTTAACGGAGATTTCGCAAAACAACGAGACTTTGCTTTAAGTAAAGCCAAGAGTGATTGGGTTTTTTTTCTGGATGCCGATGAAAGAGTGCCGGCTTCACTTTTCAAAGAAATTAACTATAAAATAGTAAATAGCAAAAATAGAAAAATCAATGGGTATTACATTAAGAGGCGTGATGTAATGTGGAATAGAGAATTAAGATATGGTGAAACAGGCAATATTAAATTAATTCGATTAGCAAAAAAAGGCGCCGGAGGCTGGGTGGGTAAAGTTCACGAAGTTTGGGATATCAGTGGAGAAGTTGGGGACCTGGATAATGAATTAATTCACTATCCCCATCAAAGCACAAGAGAATTTCTCTCCGAAATTAATTTTTACTCAAGTCTTCGTTCCAAACAACTATTTGATGAAGGAAAAAGAGTTAAATGGTATGAGATAATCTTGTTTCCTAAGATTAAATTTTTTCTGAATTATTTTATTAGATTAGGGTTTTTGGATGGGATACAAGGTTTGGCCCTTGCGCTTTTTATGAGTTTCCATTCCTTTTTAGTAAGGGGAAAGCTGTGGTTGCTTGAGGATAATGAAAAACAATAAATTACTTCTTCTTCTCTTCTTGATTTATTCAATTTTCATTCTGCTGGATTATATTTACTACCTTTTTTGTCGTGTTGACCTATGTTTCAAGCTGCCATTTTAATTGGGATCTATTCCTATATTATTTTTGCCCTTGGCTTGCTCGGACTGTTGTATAAAAACACAATTATTCTTGTGACTATTATTTTTATTGTGAGTGTTTTCCTCTCGCGAAAATCCCTTCTTACTATAGTGCTACATAGCATGGTAGAATATACGAGCAAAATATTCGAGATAAATAGCATATCTAAACTTAAAAAGGTTATTTCCAAGGACAAACTCCGTAGTCTTTTAACCTTTCTTTTATTGGTTCAGATAGTTATAAATTTGATTGGAGCGTTAGCTCCTGAGCGTGCGTTTGATGCGCTTTGGTATCATCTGACTATTCCTAAATTGTATTTGCAAAGCCATTCGATTTATCATATTCCCGGAGGTCTTCTCTATTATTCCGATATGCCAAAGCTTGTTGAGATGATATATACGGCGGCGCTTGCTTTTGGAAGTGAGATTACAGCCAAAATGATTCATTATTTTTTCGGGGTACTTTCTTTGATTACAATTTTTTTATTAGGCAAGAAATATCTTTCTCAAAAAACAGCGCTTATTTCTGTTTTGATTTTTTATTCAAATCCTGTAGTTTCCTGGCAATCAACTACAGCATTTGTCGATTTGGGAAGGACTTTCTTTGAGATCCTGGCTTTATTTGCTTTTATTAACCTCCTTGCGAACAAACAAAAAAAATGGTTGTTTTTAACAGCACTGATGGTTGGATTAGCGGTTACAACCAAAATTCTTGCAATATTTTCCGTCGTCATTTTCTCGGTATTGCTTATCATCTTCAGAAAGTCTATTGCCGAATTGGTAATTTTCATTTCTATTTCCATTCTTATCCCTCTCCCATGGTTTATTTTTTCTCTTTTAAACACGGGAAATCCTTTCTATCCCTTATTTTCAAGTATTCCTCTTCCCCAAGGTTTTGATTTTATATCAAGTCTCAAAGGCTTTTGGCACAGTCCGGACCCTATTTCTCCAATATATATAATAATCTTTCCCTTACTCTTGATGATGATTTCTAAATTCAAGTTGCCTTTTAGAGTAATTTCTCTTTATTCGTTTCTGGCATTTATTTTTTGGCTTTCTTTGCCGCCGAGCGCGGGTTCAAGGTTCATTATGCCTTATCTTCCTGCTTTTTCAATTTTGTCGGCAGCTGTTATTGAGGCTTTTCCAAACAAAATGATTCAAAAATATCTTATCTTAATTGTTGTTTTGATAAGTTTAGTAACGATAGGCTATAGATCACAAGCCAATTCAAAATATATTCCTGTAATCTTGGGTTTTGAAACCAGGGAATCATATCTGGCAAAAAATCTAAATTTTTCTTTTGGAGATTTTTATGATGTGGATGGTTATTTTAAAAATAAAATCAAAGAGGGAGACAGGGTGTTAATTATTGGATCCCATAATCTCTATTATGTCAACTTTCCCTATGTTCATGAGTCCTGGTTGAAAGATACGGATTATTATAACTATGTATTAGTACAAAACACGGATCTACCCGAAAAACTCAAATCTTTTAAAAAAATCTATGAAAATAGAAAAACAAATGTTAAACTTTACTCCAAATGAATGTCTTGTTTAATTTATTAATCTTTTCTCTCCCTCTTGGAGTAATTACAAGAATTACTCCATTCCCTAATTTTTCTTTTTATCTCCACGACGCAGTCGCAGGGGCAATATTTCTATTGTTTTTACATAAAGTTATCTTTGAAAAAGAAAAAATCAGCCATCCTCAAGTGCTCAATGCTTTCCTGATATTCATTGCGATTGCTTTCTTCTCGCTTATCTTAAACTTTGGAAGTTTAACGCTTTCCGCTTTTTTTGTCTCAGTCTCCTATCTTTTAAGATTCCTGATTTACGGATCAATATTTTTTTCCATTCAGTTTATTAAGGAATCAAGCACATCAATTGCAAAAAAGTTAATGGTATCAGGAGCAATATTTATTGTATTCGGCTATATTCAATACTTGTTTTATTCAAATTTGAGAAATCTATACTATTTGGGGTGGGATGATCACCTTTATAGATTATTTTCTACATTTCTTGATCCGAACTTTGCGGGGATATTTCTTGTTTTGATTCTATTATTAACCGTTCAATATTTTTTTCTGGAACGTAAAACTAAAATTAAAATCGTGATCGCAATGTTTTCCGTCTTGGCTCTCATCGCTCTTTATCTGACTTATTCACGATCAGCTTTTATTTCTATGGTCTTAGGAGTATCTATTCTGTTATTTTTAAACAAAAAAATAAAAGTTATCATTCCTTTGCTTTTTGGTTTTATGCTTTTGCTCCTCTTTTTTTCAAACCTTAAGATAGAAGGATTAAATCCTTTAAGATTGGCCTCGGCAGAAGCAAGGGTAAATTCGGCAAGAGACGCAATCTATATTATAAAAGATAATTTTATTTTTGGTGTTGGTTTTAATGCCTATAGATACGCTTTGCTTAGATACGATTTGAGAACTGAAACAGGAGCGCAGAACAGTAATGCCGATGCGGGAACTGATAATAGTTATCTTTTTATTTTAGCAACAACGGGAATCATTGGGGCTTTAGCATTTATTAATTTTGGATGGCGCCTGTTTCAGGCTATTAAAAAGAGTAAAAAACAATCCGGTTTTAAATTTCTGGTTCAGTCTTCCCTTTCGGCAATATTTATTAACGCCTTTTTTATAAATAGTTTGTTTTACCCTTTAATATTGGTTTGGATTTTTATACTTGCGGGAACTACGGTGAATAAGAAACAATAATTTCCTTAGTTGTTATTTGTCCGGCTGCGTTTTCGGCGGAAACTAACAATTTGTTTTCACCATCTTTTAGCTTGTAAACATATGAAAAGTTGCCCTCACTGTCAACAATTGCTATGAAATCATTAACTTTGACAGTGTTCTCAGGATCGGTTTTTCCTCTTACGGATATTTCCTGATCGGCTCTTGAGAAGGCCGCGCCGTCCTGTGGAAAGTCTACCTCAAGCTTTGGTTTGTCTTTTAAATATGAAATTTTATAGTCCTTGGAAAAGTCACTTTCTCGGGTCCCGATTATTATTCTAAGTTTAAATATATTTTCGCCGGGTTCAAGCTTCACATCTTTTATATTAAAATCAAGAGACTCATCAATCCGTGCCGATTTGTATTTTGATCCGTTAACAAACAACTCGACTTCCCCTTCGGGATAAAAAGATCTTCCGGTAACATTTATGAACTCGGAAGGTGTTGCTTGGGGTAGAGGGTCAAGTAGCGGGGGCTCAAGACTGCCATCTATTTTTATATTCGTAATTTGCTTTGATTTCCCGCTTATTAAATCTATCGCAGAGCCTACTGCTCCAATCAAATAAGGGCCAAAATTCAATGTGATAAAAATGAGCAAAACTATCCCTATGAGATATCCGTATAGTTGTTTCTTGCTTTGCTTTAGGGAACGCCGCTTGAGTCTTGAATCCATGTTTCTATTCAACTCTTGTTCTTTTTTTTACTCTTTGTGCTACCTTAAGCTCTAAAATTGACAGCCTCAAGTCCTTATCGGCAATTGTGAATTCCTTATTATCGAGCTTCTGCTTAAGTTTAAGTTCCGCTTCTCTTTTCCTCTCCTCAGCGCGGGCTATTTCAATACTTTCAGCCCGAACCGCATAATCGCTTAAAATATGAGCGGAGTTTTCTTTTATTTCAAGAAAACCGCCCGCGACAACTATGTGACTAATTTTGCTTTCTTTTTTGATTTCAATTTCGCCCTCCGATAGTTTTGTAAAAAGCGGCGCATGATTTGGAAGAATAGTGATTCTACCGGAATATGTTGGCAGCGAAACGCTGTCTACCTCATCCTTAAAAACTGTTCCCTGAGGGGATAAGATTTCAAGAGAGAAACTACTTTTGGACATTTTTGACAGCCTCCTCAATTGCGCCCTTCATAAAGAATGCCTGTTCCGGAAGCTTATCGTATTTCCCTTCAATTATTTCTTTAAAACCTTTAATAGTTTCCTCGATTTTAACATATCTGCCGGGAATCCCTGTAAACATTTCCGCTACAAACATGGGCTGCGTTAAAAACCTCTGAATCTTGCGGGCTCGTGAAACCGTTAGTTTATCCTCGTCGGAAAGCTCATCAATTCCGAGTATTGCTATAATATCCTGAAGGTCTTTGTATCTTTGCAGAATTTTCTTTACCTCTGAGGCTACCAGATAGTGATCCTTCCCAACAACATTGGGGTCAAGGAGTCTTGAGGATGATGTAAGAGGGTCTACTGCCGGATAAAGTCCCTGCTCGGCAATCGAGCGCTCGAGCGTTATGCTGGCGTCAAGGTGGCCGAAAATAGTCGCGGGAGCCGGATCCGTATAGTCATCCGCGGGAACAAAAATTGCCTGGACTGAAGTGATGGACCCCTTTTTCGTGGAAGTTATTCTTTCCTGGAGCATTCCGATATCCTGCGCCAGGTTAGGTTGATAGCCCACAGCCGAGGGCATTCGTCCCAAGAGAGCAGAAACCTCGGATCCTGCCTGTGCGTATCTAAATACATTATCAATAAACAAGAGAACATCCTCACTTTTTACATCTCGAAAATATTCCGCCATGGTCAAAGCGGTCAGTCCAATTCTCAATCTGTTTCCCGGCGGCTCATTCATCTGCCCAAATAACATTACGGTTTTGTCTAAAACATCCGCCTCCTTCATCTCAAGCCAAAGATCCGTTCCTTCACGAGTTCGTTCACCCACGCCTGCAAAAACAGAATGGCCTTTATGCACCATGGCAATATTTCTTATTAATTCTTTTACAATTACGGTTTTTCCGACTCCCGCTCCCCCAAAAATTCCAATTTTTCCTCCTTTTGTAAATGGCGCGATGAGGTCAATTACCTTAAGCCCTGTCTCAAGCATTTCAGGTGTTGTTGACTGATCCGAAAGTAGAGGAGCCGGCTTATGAATTGGTTCAAGTTTCGTTTTCTTTTCATTTATTTTACCGATGCCGTCAATGGTTTCACCTAATACATTAAAAATTCTGCCCAAGGTTTCTTTTCCGGTGGGAACCATGATTGGCGAAAAAGTTCTTGAAACTTCCTGCCCTCTTTTTAGACCATCCGCAGGTCCGAGAGCAAGAGTTCTGACTTCGTTATTTCCTATTTGAAATTCCGTTTCAAGAATAAGTTTTTTATTATTAAATTCGATCGCAAGCGCCTCAAAAATCTCGGGAGTTTCCTTTTGGAACAACACATCAATAACAGGTCCTTGGATTCTTATTATTTTTCCTTTACCTCTTCTGCTGTTATTTGATTTAGGCATAGCTAAATATTATTCGCAAGTGATAATAATTCATTTGTAATTCTTTCTTGGCGGGATTTATTATAAGAGAGCGTTAAATAATCAGCAATATCGAATGCATTGTTTTTAGCATTTTGCATAGCAATCATTCGCGCTCCCTGCTCGGAAGTAAAAGCCTCAATGATAGTTGAATAGAGCACAACCTCAAGATAATAAGGTAAAAGTTCAGACAAAATTCCTTGCGCTTGTGGCTCAAAAATGTATGGGAGGCAAACTTCTTCATGATGCGCTTGAATTGGCAATATGTCTTTTACCGCGGATTCTTGAGAAAAAATGGAGTTGAATTGAGAAAAAAGGATTTGGAATCCGGAAGGCTTATTATTCGCGTAGAAGTTGTCTATTGTTTCAATAATTTTAAAGACAATTGAGTAATCGGGTAGAGTAGTGCCCATATTAAAGTTCGCGATGACTTCTCCTTCAAGCTTGCGTGAGAATTGCTCAACCTTTTTCCCCAGAGTAATGATTTTTAAGTTTTTATTATCTAACTCAATTAACTTTTTAAAAAGATTGGTATTTAAGGATCCACAGAGCCCTTTATCGGAAGAAATGGCCAGAAGGATAGTTATGGGCGAATCAATTTGGTCTATATAGGGGTGGTCAAATTGTTCAAGATCCGCGTGTGTTAAGATAGTTCTTGTTAAATTAGTTATTTTCTCAGCGTATGGTCTATTGTTTTCAACTGCACCCTGTGCTTTTTTAATTTTTGACGCGGAAACCATTTCCATAGCGCGTGCTACTTGAGCTATATTTTGAGAAGTTTTAATTCTCCGTTTTAACAATTGCAGGTTTTGCGCCATTTTTATTTCAGCGTTTTCTTGAATTTATCAATTTCACTGCTCAGCTCTTCCAAGGTTTTATTGTCCATTTTTTCTCCACGAGACAAGGATTGAGTTAGTTTTTTATTTTTAACTTCTATGTAATTGTAAATTTTCTGCTCAAACTCCGATACTTTTTCAAGAGGTAAATCATCCAGAAGCCCGGCGGATGCGGCATATATGCTGACAACCTGGGCAGCTTCATCATAAGGTTGGTACTGAGACTGTTTTAAAACCTCCGAAATTCTTTTACCCCTGTCCAGCTGTTTTTGGGTTTCCACATCAAGATCACTACCAAATTGAGCAAAAGCGGCAAGGGATCTGAATTGAGCAAGCTCAAGCCTTAAGGGGCCTGAAACCTGCTTCATTATCTTAGTTTGCGCAGCTCCTCCCACGCGAGAAACCGATAGTCCGGCATTGATTGCCGGTCTAATTCCGCTGTTGAAAAGATCTGCTTCAAGAATAATTTGCCCATCGGTAATTGAAATCACATTGGTTGGAATATATGCGGCAACATCTCCCGCCTGAGTTTCTATGACGGGAAATGAAGTTATTGATCCTCCGCCTTTCTTCTCGGAAAGCCTGGCGGACCTTTCAAGTAATCTCGAATGAAGGTAAAATATGTCTCCGGGATATGCTTCTCTTCCGGCAGGCCGCCTCAAAAGGAGGGAGATTTGCCTGTATGCCCACGCGTGTTTTGATAAATCATCGTAAACTATCAGGACATCCTGCCCCCGATCCATAAAGTATTCACCAATTGCGGTAGCCGTAAAAGGAGCAAGATACTGCAGGGCCGGCGAGTCGGAAGCCGAGGCTACCACAACAATTGAATAATCCATTGCCCCCGCAGCCTCAAGAATAGCTACGATTCTTGCGATATTTCCTCTTTTCTGCCCTATTGCGCAATAAATACAAATTACTTGTTTTAATCCCAAGTCCCTTTTTTTCTGGTTTATGATTGAATCAATTGCGATAGCGGTTTTCCCCGTATTTCTATCTCCGATGATCAGCTCTCTCTGTCCTCGCCCGATTGGGATCATTGCATCAACGGCCTTGATCCCTGTTTTTAAAGGGGTGTCTACAGGTTGCCTTTCAATTACTCCAGGAGCAATTTTTTCTAAAGGGTACAATTTTCCGCCTGACTTTAGAGGTTTTCCATCAAGAGGTTCTTCAAGCGAATTTATGACTCTTCCAATTAAATTCTCCGAAACATTTACTCCCAAAATTCTTCCGGTTGTTTTGACTTTCATCCCCTCAACAAGCTCGGGGCTTTCAGATAGTAAAATAATTGAAGTTTGTTCCTCATCCAGATTAAAGACAAGTCCTCGCGTTCCGCCTTGAAATTCGACTTCTTCACCAAATCCTGCCTGAGAGAGTCCCGATGCGTTAACGATCCCATCCCCGATTGAGATAATACTTCCTTCATTGCTGGCCAGGGGAATAACGTCTATGGTTTGTATTCTTTTTTCAATTTCCTTCAGGAATTCTTGCATTCTTATATTGTTATTGCTCATATTTCAGACTTCAATTTATGCATTGTTTGATCTATGAAACCCTTTACGGTCAGATCAATAATTGTATCATTTATTACTACTTTTATTCCATCGCCAACGCGGTCTTTAACAAATATCACATTTTTTTCTCTATATTTTCTTTCAATAATCCTTCTTAGACCCGCGTTGAGTTTTGTGGCTGATAATATTCTGACCGTATCCTGATCCAATAATTTCTTAAGATACCTTAAATAAAAGATAAGGTTTTTTCTTGGCAATTTCCTAAGGACAAAATATGAAAGTTTTGGATCGATCACCTTAAGTCTTACTGTTAATTTTGCTAATTTTTTTAATTTTTCGTTAGTCATATTTTTCTAATTTTTCTATATTCCTCTCAAGGATTTTTTCCTTCTCCTGCTTTGTGAATAATTCATCAAGCACTCTTGCAAGAACTTTCTTTGACAATTCGAGGGAAATTTCACGGGCTTCACCTTTTGCTTTTTGAAACTCAAGATCAGCCATTTCTCTGGCTTCGCCAATCACTCGTTCCGCCGCGCTTTTAGCCGTTTGCATGAGTTCTTCCCTGAGTCCTTCGGCATTTTTTCTGGTTTCCAATATTATCTTTTCAGCTTCAAGTGTTGCCGATTTTATAATTTCATCTTTCTGCGCGTCAGCCTCATTCAAAGCTTTTTTGGCCGCTTCTGCCTCCTCAATCCCTTTTGCAATAGAATTCTGTCTGTCTTTTAAAACTTTTAATATGGGTTTATATAAAAATCTTTTAAAGACATAGAATAATATTAAAAAATTGATTATTTGAGCAACAAAAAAAACAGGCTCGAATCCAAAATTCTTTAAAATTTCCATATGAGATTATCCTACAAAAGCAAGAATTAGAGCATAGATTGCTATCGCTTCAGCAAAAGCCATAGCCAAAAGCATTGCAGGAAGTATTCTATTTGACGCATCCGGGTTTCTGCCTATCGCTTCCATCGCTTTTAATCCAATAAGACCAATCGCAAGAGCAGGAAAAGCTCCTCCCAGCGCAATAACTAAGCCACCACTTACCGATAATTCCATCAATGTTCACCTCCCTCTGAATGTGGTGTTATGAGTATTGTCATAAACACCATTGTTAACATGGAGAAAACAAGCGCTTGAACCAGCGCAACAATAGATTCTAACAAAAGAAAAGGTATTGGTGCAACAAAGGCAAAAAGAGAAGATATTGTATGCAGCACAACTTCTCCGGCATAAATATTTCCAAAAAGACGAAATGACAAAGAGATAACTTTTGTTACCTCGGATACGAGCTCAAGAATTCCGACAAAAAGAAAAATAGGATTCAATGAGAAAAATCTTTTAAGGTATGAGAAAATTCCATTATATTTAATACTTAAAATATGAGTCGCAACAAGTGAAATTATGGCCAAAGCAAATGTAGCATTGAAATCGGAAGTAACTGCCCGCAGAATTGGGATGAATACTTCTTTTCCATGCTCCTCTTGAAAAAACCCGATAGTCCCAAATCCCGGAAGAAGACCAATAATATTTGATGCGAAAATGAATATAAAGAAGCTTGCAAACCAGGGAAATATAACATCTACGAACTTACCCGATATCTGTTCTGTAAGGCTATAGAAATAAGAAATAACTGACTCTACTATGGTTTGAAGTTTTCCCGGAACGGGGGACAAGTCCGCTCTAATTTTATAGATTATTGATATGAGGACAAAATCAACAAGCAGGGTAGCAAGTATACTGTTAGTAACTTTTAACCCATTTATATTGAAAATAACTTCAGGTGCAATAGAAACTGCAGCCATAGGGACGATTCTATTTTATAGAAAGGGCAATTATTAGTCAACAACAATAAGCAGAAATTTAAGATTGAAGCTTCTCGAGGCTCTCAACAATTAAGACGGGTCTATCATCCTTAAAATCAATCTTGCCTTCGACTATTACTATAGAATCTTTAATTAAAAAATATTTAAACATATCAAATACTTTAGGAAAAACTACACATTCTATTGAATATCCAATGTTGTCCTCAAGAGTTAAAAAAGCCATCTCGCTGTTGTTTTTTCTTGTAAATATCTTCTTGACATTAGCAACCATTCCTCCAACCCTTATCTTTGACCCTTCTTTTTCCTCGGCCAAAGAAGATATTCTATGCGATGTCCTTTTAAAGAGGGTCTCAAGCTCCTGATTTAGAGGGTGGTCGGTCAGGAAAAATCCCAGAAGTTCTCTCTCAAACAATAACTTTTCTTTTTCGGAGAATTCATCCATGGCCAGATTTGTTTGTACTTCATAATAGGATTTCAAAGGTTTCGGATCATTATCAAAGAGCCCATATTGATTTCGGTCGCGATTTTTTTGCTCTTTTCCTATTTTTTCAACAATTTCCGGGTATGTTGCAAGGAGAGCTGCTCTTTTTCCAAACTCATCCATTGCTCCCGCCTTAATTAAGCTTTCTATTGTTTTTTTATTAACTTTTGAAAGATCCACTCTGACACATAAGTCCCCGAGGCTTTTGAAGGGACCGTTTTTCCTTGCTTCAAGAATTGAGGAAATTGCTGATGTCCCCACATTTTTAATTGCCGATAGCCCAAACCGGATTTTAGTTTTATCCTCAATACTAAATTCCGGCTCCGAGTAGTTAACAGAAGGGGGAAGGATTGTAAGATTAAGCCTTCTGCATTCGGCTATTGCCTGTGAAATTTTTTCGTTTCTCTGAGGTCCGGATGTGCCCCTGGATTCGGCAGTCAATAATGCCGTCATAAATTCGACAGGATAGTGTGCCTTAAGATATCCTGTCCGAAAAGCGATTGTTGCATAACATGCGGCATGGGCTTTGTTGAATCCGTATCCCGCAAACGGTTCAATAAGATCATAAAGCTCTTCGGCGCGGGTTTGAGTTAATCCGTTATCCTGGGCGCCTTTTATAAAAGTTTCTCTTTGTTTTTTCATTTCAGATGGTATTTTTTTCCCTACCGCTTTTCTTAGTTTGTCCGCGTCTAGCCAGGAATAACCCGCAATGGCCATGGCTGTTAAGAGCACATCATCTTGATAGGCAAGAATACCGTATGATTGGGATAAGACATCTTTGAGTCTTGGGTCCGGATATTTAATCAATTTCGGATTGTGTTTCCTTGCTATAAATTCGGGAATATTCTGCATGGGTCCGGGCCTGTAGAGAGCTACCATTGCCATCAGGTCAAAAATAGAGGTTGGGCGCAGTTCCTTTATGTACCTTCTCATCCCGGCCGACTCAAGTTGGAATATTCCCGTGGTTTCACCTGAGGATAATAAGGAATAAGTTTGAGGGTCGTCTACCGGGACTTCTGAAAGATTTACTTCCTTAAGCCTGTTTTGCTTTATAAATTTTAGAGTTTCTTCGATAATGGTCAAATTTCTCAATCCCAAAAAATCCATTTTAAGAAGACCCACTCCGTCTTCACCAACAGTGTACATGTCATATTGAGTAATGATTCTGTTGCCGGTAGTTTCCCGCTGAAGGGGCGTATAATCTGTAAGAGGTTTATCTGCGATTACAACACCCGCCGCGTGAACAGAGGCGTGCCGGGCGACGCCCTCAAGTTTTTGAGCTAAATTAATCAACCTTTTTGTTTCAGGTTCGGTGCGATAGGCGTGTGTCAAATCAGGGCTTTGAACTAACGCGTGTTCTATTGTCATTGCATGTCCTTGCCAGCCCGGGGGCATCATTTTAGCGATTCTGTCAGGAGCGGCATATGGCATTCCAAGAGCACGACCCGCATCTCTCACCGCCTGTCTTGCTTCCATAGTTCCAAAAGTAATAATCTGAGCCACCTTATCCTTTCCGTATTTTGAAGTAACATACTGGATTACCTCATCTCTTCTCGTGTCTGCGAAATCCAAATCAATATCCGGCGCGGATGGCCTAAAGGGATTAAGAAATCTTTCAAATGGGAGCTTGAAGAAAAATGGGTCTACATCCGTAATGTTTAATGCGTACGAAACAACAGATCCCGCGGCAGATCCTCTTCCCGGACCAACCGATATTCCGTTGTTTTTTGCCCAATTCGCAAAGTCTTGCACTATTAAAAAATAATCCTCATAACCCTTTTTAATGATAATCGAAAGTTCATATTCAACTCTTTCTTCAATTTCCGCAGTGATTTCCTTATAGCGTCTTCTGAGTCCTTGATACACCAGTTCCTTGAGGTATTCTGCTCCTGTTTTTTCTCCCGGGACTTCAAACATGGGCATTATCCACCGGCCCAACTCTAATTCCACATTGCATTCTTGGGCTATTTTTACGGAATTTTTTACCGCTTCCGGCAAGTCAATAAACATTGCTCTCATCTCAGACGGGGATTTTATGTAAAAGTCCGGAGAATCTATCATGGATATTTTTCTATTTGGGGTATCAATTGTTGTTTGAGTGCCTATGCAAAGCAATATCTCCTGGGCCTCTGCGTCCTCTTTCTTTATGTAGTGGTTGTCATTGGTTGCGACAATCGGAAGTGCGTGTTTCTTTGAGATCTCTATTAATTTCTGATTTAATTTTTCCTGATCATCTATGTTTGGGTGCCGTTGCAATTCCAGAT
This sequence comes from Candidatus Levybacteria bacterium RIFCSPLOWO2_12_FULL_39_17, assembly GCA_001782675.1. GTDB lineage: Bacteria > Patescibacteriota > Microgenomatia > Levybacterales > GWA1-39-11 > GWA1-39-11. The sequence continues at coordinate 10,531 of MFPJ01000025.1, read as the reverse complement.
AAAAATCCTCGCCGTAAATGTCCCGAAGCTTTAATGCTCTTTTTACGGCTTCTGCTTCATGTCCTGTCATTAACGGTTCGGATACATATCCGTTGAGGCAAGAAGACAAACAAATCAGCCCTTCCCGATACTCATCAAGCAGCTTTATATCTGTCCTCGGTTTGTAGTAAAAACCTTCAAGCTGGGAGATTGAGACTATCTTCATGAGATTTCTATACCCAGTAATGTTTTTGGCAAGCAATATCAGATGGTTATAATCTTTATCTTCTACCGTTCTTTCATGACGGGAACCCTGAGCAATATAGATCTCACAGCCGATAATTGGTTTGATCCCCGCTTCCTTGCAAATTTTGTAGAAATTGATGGCGCCGTATAACGCTCCATGATCGGTTATGGCAAGCGCGTCCATTCCCAGTTCCCGGGTCCGTTCCACCATTGGCTTTAGTTTGGAAAGACCATCGAGCAGCGAGTATTCCGAATGGTTGTGAAGGTGAACAAAATCTGCCATGTTATTATGAAACTCTTGCGATTACCGCGAAAGGTCTTTCTTGTTTTCTTATTTCCTCTTCAAGTGTTCCTCCCACGGTATTTAATAGTTCAATTGGGGTAGCACCAACTCTTTCGATTCTTATTGTCCCCTCGTGTTTCAAGATTGAAGGACTTTGATATTCTTCATCTATTGCCGGTTCCATTCTTGCTGCTATTTTCAGATCCGGGTTATCAGATACCAATTGAGATGTAATTTCTTCTAAAATATTAAATCGATCCATTGCCTGAGCTATTCTAGTTTCGTAATCGTTTCTTGTTTTTCCCGTCTCCACAACAACTCTAATATCTATATCTTTTCTTGGCAGTGGTTTTTCCAATATTCCTCCAACGACTATCATCCCCCCTCGTTGCTGTTTTTTTTTCATTTTTCTTTCGAAAGCTGTTGCCAGGGTAGTAATATTGTCTTGATCAGATTCATTAAGTTTTGATAAAAAAACCCCTCTGTCTACTTCCGGGGTGGTTTTCAAAGCACCTCCTGTTTCTTTTGCTGATATGTCCGCCATCAAGGTAAATATTACACTTATTTGAGGGCTTGTTCAATCTGTTCCTTAATTTTGTCTGTTGAAGACTTTGGGGGAAGAAGAGATTTAACTTTGCCGATCAAGAAACCTATGGCTTGGGTTTTTCCAGACTTATAATCTTCCACTGCTTTCGGATTCTCTAAGATTACCTGTTCGATTGCTTTTCGTAGCTCCTCTGATCCAACGCTTATTACTTGGGCTGTTGTAAGAATGAGCTCCACTAATTCAGAGGGGGCAGTTTCTTTTATATTTAGTTTTTTGTTAATTATGTAATTTGCGATTTGTTTTGGGGCAACATTATGGGCTTTTCCTGTACGAACAGCTTCTTCAAAATAATCCGCGAGCGCAAGTTCCCGCGTTAAAATTTCCGCATCATACGGTGTTAGCTTGTATTCAGTTTGGAACCTTTTGAGTTTTTGATCCGGCAATTCTCCTATTTGATCTTTGATTTTTGATATTTGATATTGAGCAAAGCGAATAGGTGGAATATCGGGCTCGGGAAAATACCTATAGTCATGTGCTTCTTCTTTCGTCCTTTGAGAAACTGTTTTGCCGGATCTTTCATCCCATCCTCTTGTTTCCTGAACGGGAGTTTCTCCTTTTTCAAGAAGCTCTGCCTGTCTTTCTATTTCATAATTGATTGCTTTTTCTACAAACCTGAAAGAATTAATATTTTTTATTTCGACTTTATAGGATGGTAATTCGCTATTCGCTATTCGCTTGTCGTGATTTCGACTTGCGACGTGCGAATCACGACGAGCCAATGATATGTTGGGTTCAAGTCTCATTTCCCCTTTTTCCATATCGGCATTAGAAACGCCAAGGTATCGAACTATTTGCTGAAGTTTCTGAAGATATTCCTTTACATCTGCCGCATTATCAAAATCAGGTTCGGTGACAATTTCCACGAGTGGTACTCCGGACCTATTAAAATCAATAAAGCTGGATCTTTGATCTTTGATCTTTGATCTTTGATCTGCAAGCTCATGTATGAGCTTGCCCGTGTCTTCCTCCATGTGTACCCTTCTAATCCTGATTCGCTTTTCGCTCTTCGCTTTTCGCTCTTCGCTATCACGACTTGCGACTTGCGACACGCGACTTGCCGAGAGATCTACGTAGCCATCTATCCCGAACGGTTCATCATATTGAGAAATTTGGTAACCTTTCGGGAGATCAGGGTAAAAGTAATTTTTCCTGTCGAATTTAGAAAATAATGGAATTTCGCAGTTGAGCGCAAGTCCGATCATAGCACACCAATCAATTGCCTTTTTATTGGGGACAGGAAGCGCCCCGGGGAGACCAAGGCAAACAAGGCAAGTATGGGTATTTGGTTTTTGCCCAAAATAGTCGGCGGAACACCGACAAAACATTTTTGATTCTGTCTTTAGCTCAACATGGGTCTCTAGTCCAATTACTGGTTGATATTTCATATATCAAGTATCTTCCTTTCCTGAGTTTGCTCGAACGCATGTCCGATCTGAAATAGCAATTTTTCTGAAAACTGGGGCCCCAAGATTTGAAATCCTGCTGGTAAGCCGTTTATAAAACCTGACGGAACGGAAAGTCCCGGAATTCCGGCCAGGTTTGCGGTAGTTGTAAAAATATCAGACAGATACATCCTTAGGGGATTATCAAGTTTCTCACCCAATTTCCATGGGGGAGTAGGGGAGACCGGAGCAATTATTGCGTCGACTCCGCCAGCCGGCGGATTGAAGACTTGCTCAAAATCTCTCTTGATTAATGTTCGTACCTGCATTGCTTTTTTATAATAAGCTTCATAATATCCTGCCGAAAGAGTAAAGGTTCCAAGTATTATTCTGCGTACTGCTTCATCTCCAAAATACGATCTATCATTTCCAAATCTTATTCCGTCATATCGAGCCAAATTTGAAGAGACCTCCGAGGGCTGAATTATATAATAGCAAGCGACAGCATATTTTGTATGAGGAAGTGAAATCTCAATAATTTCTGCTCCCAGCTCCTCAATTTGCCTAAGAGCGTTATCAAAATTTTCTTTTATTTTCTTATCTATACCCATTGCGAGATACTCTTTGGGAATTCCAATTTTCAGCCCTCTTATGCCTTTATGTAAGTCTTTTGTATAATCCGGAAGTTCTTTATTTGTAGTTGTTGCGTCAAAAGGGTCATTTCCTGCCGTTATATTCAAAAAAAGAGCGGAGTCCTCAACTGTTTTTGTGAAGTGGCCGATTGAATCGAGAGACGAGGCCATCGCAATTATTCCATAACGCGACACAAGACCATATGTGGGTTTAAGACCTACAGTATCTGTGAATGATGCGGGAAGTCGAATTGATCCACCCGCGTCTGTCCCTGTTGCTGCAGCGCACAAATTTGCCGCTACAGCCGCCGCAGAGCCGCTGCTTGAGCCTCCGGGTACATAATATTCTCTATCCCAAGGGTTTTTGGTTGGCCCGAAATCGGAATTTTCGCCGCTTGAACCATGAGCCCAAGCATCAAGGTTTGTTTTTCCAAGAATAACCGCTCCCGCTTCCTTAAGCTTTCGAACTACTGTTGCGTCGTATTGCGGAATGTAATCTCGAAGAACATTTGAAGCCGCAGTAGTCCGTAACCCCTTAGTCATATATATATCTTTCAAAGCAATCGGAATTCCAAGAAGAGGTAATTCCTGATTGTTTGAACGAAGTTCGTCTGCCTTTCTTGCCTCATCAAGCGCAAGCTCGCTTACTGTTATAAATGCGTTAATCTCCGGGTTTAATTTTTCAATTTGTTCAAGACATGAGCTTGTTAGTTCCACCGAGGAACACTTTTTTTTGTTTAAATATTCGTACGATTGTTTGATTGTTAAATTATTTAAATTATTCATTTTCTAATATTCCGGGGACTTTAAACAATCCATTATGTTGTGATTTTGTTTGCGAAAGTGCTTCTTCTTGAGAAAGAGACGGTGCGGCTTTGTCTTCCCGAATTACATTTTCAAGTCCTGTGACTTGTGATGTAATTTCTACATCTTTTATGTTTACTTCCTTGAGTTTGTCAAAATAGGAAAGGATTTCCTCAAGCTGTTTTTCAAATTTCGGAAGTTCTTCATCGTCTAGTTCAAGATTTGCCAGTTTTGCAACCCTTTTTACATCAATCTTCATAGTTTAATTATATGAACGAGGCTCTTGAATAACAAGTAGACATTACTTAATTTTTTCGATGATTGCTTCTCTTGCTTTTTGTTCCATTGAATCATCCAGGGGTTCGAGATGGAATTTTTTGCCGTATTTTTCCTCAAATGCCAATGCCAGTAATAAATCTGTAAGTTCGGGGTTTTTTGGCAAGATTGGCCCATGAAGATATGATCCTATTGCATTTTTATAATGGATTCCTTCGGTTTGGTCCTCTCCGTTATTGCCATGTCCTTTGATAACTTTTGCAAATGCCTGGTTTTTATCTGAAAGATATGTTCTTCCTCCGTGGTTTTCAAAACCAACTAGTAAGCGGTTAGGGTTTGGGGGTTGGGGGTTAGTATTACTGCCAACTGCTTCAGCGAGGACGTTTCCGATTAATCTCTTCGCGCCTTCTCCCGGGTTTTCGGTGAAAAGAGGGAATACACCTAATCCATTTAATTTTTTTCCGCCTGCAGTTATATAATATTTACCTAAGAATTGGTATGCTCCGCAGATAAAAAGTCCCGGAATTCCTTTTTCAATCATTGAAACCAGGGTCCGACCCTTTGCACCCAGAAGATCTCGATTAACGATCTCCTGCTGGGTGTCTTGAGCGCCGCCCATGAATAACAATTGACAATTGACAATTGACCATTGACTAGACTCAATGTTTATTGGTAAGACTTTTACTTTTATGCCGCGCCATTCGGCGCGTTTAGACAAAACAATTATGTTTCCACGGTCCCCATAGGTATTCATGAGGTCGGGGTATAACCAGCCGATAGTTATTGAATATTTATTATTTTTTTTCATCTTCCCTTCATTTAAAACAAGGATTATCCCTGATACGCATGACAAGGAGTATCCTTGAAACGACTATAGTATTTTTCTTCCGGATAAAATTTTTCTTACTTCTAACATTGCCGAATAGGTTGGTAAGATAAAAAGCGTTTCGTTCGTCGAGGTTTCGTTGGCTGCTTTTCCGATTGCTTCTTTGAGATTTTCAAAAATTTTAATTTTTGTCCGCCGGCCGGCGGATTGATTTTCCATCCCGTATTTAATTCTTAATCCCAGATCGTAGCATCTGTCTCCCGAGACTGTAATGTTTTTAAAGTTTGGAATAAAGTTTTCGAAATCTGTATCCCAAATCCATGAAATATCTCTTCCATCCGGAATCCTATCGTTTAAAACCATAAGCAATGAATCATTGTCTTTTTTTACCGATAAGACTGCCTCAAAAGACCTATTAAGGCTTGCCGGGTTCTTTGAGAGGATAACCATTATTTTTTTGCCGACTTTTTCAAATACTTCTTGCCTTCCAAAGGCGGGTTTAAATGTTTTAAAAGCGTTTTCGATGTTGACCAGAGGTGTACCAAAGATTTCACTTGCGACAACAGAGGCGGCTTCGACATTGTAATAGTTGTAGTCTCCTGTTAAGGGATTTGAAAGGTTGAGAACTTTAGATTCGGGATTAGAAAATTCGCACTTTGGACATTCGAATAACCCGAGACTTGAGAAAGATATTTTATTAAAATTAAGTTTCGTTTTACAATTGGGGCAGTAGAGGAAGTCGGCATCATCTTCCGGAAATTTTGACTTCATAAGATTTTGAGGAATTGAGAAATAATAAGATTTTAAATTTGATTCTTTTGCCATCCATGCGAGTTCAGGATGATCTCCATTGACGATCAGCTTGGTTTTCTTTAATTTTTGAAGACTTTTTGACCACTTGTCTGCAACGGTATTGACTTCTCCGTATCTATCCAATTGATCCCTGAAAAGGTTGAGCAATACCAGTATATTAGGTTCGAATTCATCCAAAATAAGAGGTAGGCTGTTTTCGTCAACTTCAAACAAGGCGGTATCAAAGTTTAGCTTTCCAAAGACATTTGAATTCTTAATAATACTTGACCCAATTCCGTTCAGAAGATTTGCTCCTTCTTCATTTTGAAAAACATTAATTTTCGACTTTTCTAAAATGTGCCTGAGCAGGGTAGCTGTTGTGGTTTTTCCGTTAGTTCCTGCAACCAATACAATCTTAAGATCAGGATTTTTCTTTAAAACCTGTCGGATAAAGTTCGGGTTTATTTCAAGAGCGATATGTCCGGGCCAGGTAGAACCGGAACCGAGGTTAAAAGTTTTAGAAAAAAACAAAATGAATTTTCCAACTAAAATTAGCAGTAAGTTCATAAAGATATTATAAAGCACGAAATACTAAATTCGAAGTACTAAACCAGTGAGTTTACATTTCCCGAAGAATCCGGATACGGTCTTCAACCGCGGGATGAGTGCTGAATAGATTTACAAAAAAACCTTTTGCGCGCTCACCTTTAAAAGGGTTTTCAATATATAAGTGAGCAGTTGCCGTGCTTGCGCGTTTAAGGGGAGTTTTATCCTGCGCGATTTTTGCTAATGCTTTTGCCAATCCATCCGGATATCGTGTTAAAAGTGCGCCGTCGGCATCCGCCAGATATTCTCTCCGTCGGGATACAGCTAGCTGGATTAAGATTGCAATAATTGGTGCAAGAATCGCGAAAACTATTCCCAACACTAAAAATATACTGTTTCCGCTTCGTCTGTCAGAACCCCTATCTGAAAACCACATTGATCTGAAAAATACATCGGCAAGAATCGCAATTGAACCAACTAAGATTGACACAACACCCATAAGCCTCGTGTCATAGTTTTTAACATGTGAAAGTTCGTGGCTTATAACACCCTCAAGCTCTACGTCTTTTAATTTTGAAAGTAACCCTGTTGTCGCGGCAACCGCCGCGTGTTTTGGATCTCGTCCTGTTGCAAAAGCGTTTGGGGACGGGTCATCAACAACATAAACCTTTGGCATTGGAAGGCCGGAAGCAATTGAAAGATTTTCAACCGTAGTATAGAGTTCTCTGTAATTTGTTTTGTCCGCGGGTTTTGCCCCGGACATAGCCAGAACAATTTTGTCTGAGTTATAGTAGGAAATAAAGGACATTATGCCGGATATGATAAGCATGATACCAGCAAATGATAGTCCGTAGCCCAGTGCCCTGCCAAGAATATAGGAGGCTGTCAAGAAAAACAGGACAAAAAGGATCATTATGATCCATGTCTTCATCTTGTTTGCCGATATAGCGTTGTAAATAGTCATTGTTATTTTTTAAGTATAAATTTAGCTATAAAATTATACCACAAATTCGAATGAAATAATCATGTAAGCTGGGGTTAGAATTGTACTTTGACTTCTTTTTTTGCTTCTTCCTCTGTTTCAAAGAACTCAGACTCTTTGAAGCCGAACATATTGGCAAAAATCATTGCCGGAAAAGTTTTTATGGAAGAATTGTATGCTAGAACATTTGAATTATAGAACTGTCTCGAGTAAGAAATTTTGTTTTCAGTATCAGTCAGTTCTTCCTGAAGATTTAGAAAATTATTGCTTGCTTTAAGGTCGGGATATGCTTCTGCCACGGCAAAAATTGATTTTAAAGCGCCCTCAAGCATATTGTTTGCTTTTGCTTTTTGCTGTGGAGTTTCTGCTTTCAGCATGTTGGCTCGAGCTTGAGTTACTTTTTCAAATGCTTCTCTCTCATGCTTTGCATATCCTTTGACTGTTTCGATTAAATTGGGAATGAGATCAGTACGTCTTTTGAGCTGAACGTCAATTTGTGATAATGCTTCCTTAATTCTTTCACGAAGGACTACGAGAGAGTTGTATGTAAACCATAGAAAAACCAATAAGAGCAATATAACTATACTTATTATTAGGGGTGTGTTCATGTAAATATTTTCCCACAACATTTAACCGAAGTCAACGGGTATTGATTACAATAACCGTATCGTTTAACGATCTACGGTTATCCTGTAAGCCATTTGTAAAACTGTTCGTAAGGTAGTGTATTGAGAATATCTTTTTTGGTACACCACCCTCGCCGGGCTACAGATACCCCGTAAAACATATTGTCCATTTGATATGAAGCGTGGCTGTCTGTATCAATTACAAATTTAACCCCCATTTTCCTAGCTTGATCAACAAGCGTGTCGGTTAAGTCAAGCCTTGTTGGCCAGGCGTTTATTTCTATGGCTTTATTGTGTTTAAGCGCAAAATCAAAAATCTCGTCCCAATCCAGCTCATATTCTTCCCGTTGGTTAATTAACCTTCCGGACGGATGAGCAAGTATTTTTGCCTTGGGATTGGAAAGACCTCTCAGAACTCTTTTGGTCATTTTTTGCCTCGGCGTACTAAAAACACTATGTACAGAAACTATTGCCGCTTCTACATAGTCAAGCGACTTATCGTCCATTGCAAGCTCGCCTGAAGGCAAGATGTCAACTTCGAGTAGATTAATTATTCGAATACCTTTATTACTCTCTTTTAATTGTTCGATATATTCACTTCTCTTTGCCAATATTGAATAAATTTGATTTTTCGAATGGTTTGTGATGCCTGGATTGTGTTCGGAAAAAGCAATATAGTCATAACCCAAAGACCTTGACTTGCCCAGCATTTGCTGCATTGTGTCTTTTCCCAAGTCATGACTTGGCTCAATGGGATAGCTTGAATGTATATGTAAGTCTCCTCTTATATCCTTTAACTCAACAATTTTGGGAAGGTTATGTTTAATTGCGAGTTCTATTTCTCCTTTATTTTCTCTCATCTCAGGGATTATCCAATCAAGTCCAAGAAATTGATAGAAGTCTTTTTCTGTTTTAAATTTTTTTAATTCCTGTTTTTTCCCTATTCTTACTTTTACTCCGTATTCAGAAAGCGACATTCCTTTTTTTAATGCAAATTCACGAAGCGCAACATTGTGGTACTTTGAACCGGTAAAGTGCTGGAGTAGGCTACCAAAGCTATCAGGATCTTGCACCATAAGATCCACTTGTCTTCCTCCGGAAACCAAAATAGATGATGAAGCTTCTCCTTTTTCAATTACCCTTTCGGTCCCGGGATAATTAATGAAATGGTTAATTATTTCTTTTGGTTGCTTTGTAGCAACGGCAAAATCTATATCACCAACCGTTGCCATCATTCGTCTCAGGCTGCCCAGAGGAAAAACCTGTTCCGCGAATTTACTTTTTCTGAGATACTCCTCCGTCTTCCTTGCAAGTTCAAACGCATAAGGGAGAGGCATCCTATTGGCTTTAATCTTTCCCAGTTTGTATTCTTCCAGTGCGCGCAGAATATCCGCTTGTGACTTTTCCCCGAATGTAGGAATACCTGCAATTTTATTTTTTTGCGCGGCAATTATTAAATCATCAACAATAGTATCAGGGTTATTTAGCTTGAGATGCGAGGTTAATTTGTATGCTTTTTTGGGACCAAGTGTTGTTACCTTAAGCAAAGGAAAGACACTGGGAGGTATACCCTTCATTATTTCTTCAAAGTGCTTAACCCGGCCCTTTGCAAATAATTCTTCAAGATGGGATAAAATTGATGGCCCGACGCCGGGAATTTTTTCTTGAGTCCTTTCCCTTAGAACATCTTTAAGTTCGTGAGGTAAATTATAAATAGCATCAGCAGCTTTTTGGTAGGCAATTATTTGAAAAATGTGTTTTTTTTCGTCTTTTATTGAATAGGCAGCTGCGACATTTCTGAGCAAACGGGCTACTTCCTGATTTGTCATAGCAACTATTTTATACGACGATTGACTGGAGTTCAACAATTATGTAAAATTGAGCACGCCCAATTATTTGGGGTGGTAGCTCAGTTTGGTTAGAGCGTCTCCCTGTCACGGAGAAGGTCGCGGGTTCGAGTCCCGTCCATCCCGCCACGCTTCGCCAGGACTCCGTGCGGACCGGTTAAATCGGGGTTGACAAATACTCCAACTATACTTTAATATTTCAGCACCTATATCTCTGCCTGGGAAGGAGTTAGGGGACTTAGAATAATGCCAAGAAAAAAAGGCGGATCAAAAAAAGAAAAAAGCATTGACAAGTTGGTTCCATCTTCCAAATCCTACAGAAGTCTTGCCTATGGTGTCCTTACTGTAGTTGTTCTTTTTGTAATTTTATTTATAGGTTTAAAGACCGTATCTAAAAAAGGAGTTATAACAGAAGAAGCATTTAATACGCAAAGCGGATCTAGCGCGCAGGTTTACGAAGTCCAGGAAGGAGATAACCTCTGGGCGATAGCGGAAAAACTTTATAAAGACGGATACAAGTGGAGCGAGTTGGCTCAGACAAACAGAATCGTTAATCCCAATATTATTGAAAAAGGCATGAAGCTTGTAGTTCCGGCTGCTGCTGCGGAAAAGGTAGCTTCAGGGAGCCGGGCAGATCCTGAAAAGATTACAGGAAATTCGTATACCGTACGAGAAGGAGATAGCCTTTGGACAATTTCGGTAA
>MFPJ01000024.1 GCA_001782675.1 Candidatus Levybacteria bacterium RIFCSPLOWO2_12_FULL_39_17 | reverse complement strand
GCTTGAACAGGATCCGAGAAGAGAGGAATTGGAAGAGGTGCTTACCGAACTCAAAAGAAGGGGTAAGCATCTTGGGGTTATTTCAAACGATCGCAGCTTTACTCCTCAGTCGACTTTAACTTGGCTTGGAGTCGCGGACCTTTTCGATCATTTCTTAACATCCGAAGAAATAGGACTTGAAAAACCCGATCCAAGAGCTTTTGATGTAGCATCAAAGCGATTTGGAAAACCAATTTCCGATATAATTTACGTAGGCGATGATCCGATTCGTGACGTCCAATGCGCTCATCAGGCAGGAGCAAAAGCTGTACTCTATGTGCCTCCGGAACAATATAGGTCGACTAAAAGTTGGCGAGATTACTCACAATCCCCCGACAAAGAAGATCGTCGCGTTGAAAAATTTTCCGACCTATTAAAGGTAATTTCGTAGTTTATAATCAGGCTAAAAGCTTCTGGAAGCGGTCGTGGTCTTCGTAATCTCCAATTATTGCAAGATTGAGAGGCAAGGTTAAAAATTTCTTGGCCATTCTTTTGACATCTGAGATTTTGACTGCTTCAATTTTTGCAATTATTTCCGAGGGATTCTCAAGCTTTTTCTCAAGAATCCAATCTGATCCGTAAAAAACAGCCACAGACTTTGTATCTTCAAGATCGAGCACAAAATGCCCTTTTAAAAATTCCTTTGCTTTTTTAACTTCCTCCTCTGTGATTTCATTATCCGAAATCATTTTTTTATACTCTGCCCCCACAACGCTTATTGCCTCATCAATCCTCGCGGGATCCGAACCTACAAAGGTAGTCAGGTGTCCGCAGTCCATGTAATTCTCGGAACCGGTGCGAACATAATATGCAAGGCCTCTTTTTTCGCGAACTTCATGAAAAAGGCGGGACGACATACCCCCTCCTAAAATTGATGACAAGACAGTCAAGGGATACCGTTCTTTTTCCTCCGGCAGCCCTACTGTCCGCACGCCCAGTGCAAAATGCGCCTGGTCTGTTTTTTTATGATGAATCTTAACTTGAGGGTCCTTTTGACCTTCGATTACGGATTTATGGCCTTCAGTTGTAAATGTCGGATGGAGAGAAAAATACTTCTCAACAAGACCTAATGTTTTGTTTACTTCTACTTTTCCCGCAATTACAATAACCATATTTGAAGCAGAATAAAGCCTCCTCATGTATAAAAGGAAATCTTCCCGGGCAATTGATCGGATCACTTCTTTTCTCCCTGCAATGTCCCAGCCCATTGGAGTATCCCCATACAAAAGCGATTCATAAACATCGGCTATCTTTCTTGGGGGGGTATCCTCATACAGGTTTATTTCCTCAATTATTACTCCCCTCTCCTTGTCAATTTCTTTGGGATCAAGCAACAAATTCGCGAGCATGTCGGATAAAATATCAAGAGATAATTCAACCCTGTGGGCTGCCGATTTTATATAGTAGCCGGTGTATTCCTTTCCTGTGAATGCGTTCGACTCCGCGCCCGCGCCGTCTATTAATGTGGCAATTTCAATCGCGGTCGGGCGGTTTTTCGTGCCTTTAAACGCCATATGTTCAAGAAAGTGCGAGATTCCATTGTTGTCACGAGTTTCATAGCGGGATCCTGCGCCAACCATAACCATGGTTGTCGCAGACTCAACCTCGGTGATAGGCACAATTACAATATTCAAACCATTTTTGAGTGTGGATTGATGATAATTCATGGAAAAGAAAATGGCTAAATAGTTAAATGGCTGCACAGTTTTAAACTATGCAACCAGCAGGCCTATTCTAACTATTCTGTAGCTTTATTATCTCACATGCGCTCCACTGTTTCAATCCCAAGAAGATCGATTTAGATAGTAGAATTAGAATAGCTATTAAACATTAGGCTCGTTATATATAATATCTATCTTTACTCATGAAAACATTAACATGAAAGAAACTGGTACAAAATATCGCGGCCGCGGAAAAGTTTACCAATATAAAATCACGCGATGATAAGCTTAAATCGCAAAATATTGTCTGTAGGCTTCGTCATTCTCAATTTTTGACGTAACTAACATAGTAACATCACTATCTAATCCATAAAATGCTCGCAAAAATCTAATCTCTTTTTCACACGGAAAAGGCAAAATATAAACGCTGCCCTGGAGTTTCAGAAAACCAAGCCTCTTAAGGGTGTTTCTTAAGATGTCGCGAATATCTTTACTTTTTTCTGAAACGTCATAAATTACTATTCTCCATTTCCCATCCCATTTGTCGGGTTTTTCAATATCAAAATCTCCAATTGCATATTTTATCACTCTGGTTTTCCCTTTTTCGGTAAGTTCTACTACTTGTTCATCGGGAGTTTCTTTCACAACTACCATCCTCTGCTTCTCTAACCTTTTTAATGTTCTCTTAAGACTTGTCAAATTATAATATTTGGAATATTTCTCAAGCTCTCGCCAGGAAGGATTGTTCTCGTCATGAAATTTATATGCGTATGAAAGCTTTGGGGCAAAAATCATTCCCGCAAAAAGCAATCCTTTCCCTACCATTGCAAGTACTTCCCTGGTTTTTGCATTTCGTTTTTCTCGCGCTTCCTCAGTGTATCTTTTCACCAACTGAGAACATAATTCTTGGAATTGATCAATAGAGTTCTGTTTAGATGAAGCTTCATCCATAAATGTATTTTATTTACCCTGCACCACAATGACCCATTCGCGCGAGCGTTTGGTGCGGGGCTTACTACTGTCCAAATTTATAGCACATGATATTGGGTTTGTCAAAAATTCAGCGGCCGCGGAAAAATTGACCATTTTTGAATTTTGACAACTAATTTGTGATATCTGGGTAGGCCTCAAGGTTAATATTTCATCGAAGCTTTGGGGCGATGTAAGTGGACTTCTCTGTGCTTCGACCACGCATGGATTCCATTACATCTTCTCAACTGTTTCAATTCCAGGAAGATTGAGGCTGTTTTTGAGGACTTATGAAAGCCATGCTACGGCTATCGTAAGCTTACATAAAACTTCCGGTGGTATTTTTTTTACTTTACTTCCACTTTCAAAATGGTTTTCTAACATAGTCAATTGGTCTGGTGTTAGCAATCTACGTCTTAAAACTTCACTCTTTAAATTTTTCTCTTTGATAATTTGCCAAAATTCTGAATATTTCCCCCCAATCCCTATATCTACTCGGGGAGCATCAGGGCGCTTTTCCGCTTTTCTTTTTCTTACACTAGCTAGGAAAGCATCTGGGCTTGAGGGATAACCAACTGCGGCGAGAGTGATAATATGAGGATCTATGTCAGGATATTTTGCTGTAAGGTCTTAGATATTTTCCTTAACCCTTCTAAGGAAATCTTCAGGATCGGAAGAATTGTGCACTACGGCGTGTTTGATAATACGAACGCCCATGTCAGGATATTTTTGAGAAAGGGAAATTAATATATTGGGATTGTGGTGGTAGGCAAGTTTTGCAAGACGCAGGGCTGTACCAGGATCAACATTAAGCCTTTCACATACTCTTAGAGTTCTGTAGAAATCAAATGTGTATGAAGTTATTAAATCTTGAATATAGTCATAATCTTCAAGGTTTGCCTTGGCAGCGGATAAAATTTCCTTTTTTGATAACCTATATTCCTGTGTAACTGTCATTGAAAGCCCATCCCAATAGGCTTCTTTTATTGCAATCCGCCAGTCCCCGATTGACTTAGTCTTGTTATTCAAATCGTTGTCGAGATCCTCTCCGTTGGCTTTTGAGAAGTAATCAGAAAGAGAATCTACCTTTTTCTCAATCCATTGAGCGTGAAGATTTTCCATTATACCGGCTGTAAGCTCTACGCGATCTTGTATCATTTGAAGTTTGCGGCCTCTTCCTCCAGCAAGTGCGATATCGGAAGAAGCTGTTTTTCGTTCTCGACGCGTGCGAACCGCCTCAGCAACATCTGAGGGTGCGTAAGAATGAATATCAATAGTTTGTGATTCAACTCGTGGCATATTTAAAGAAGGATTATATCAGCATTATAGGATATTGACAATCCTCTTCTCCTCTTGTTACATTCTCTCGACTGTTTCAATTCCAAGAAGATTGAGGCCGTTTTTGAGAGTGTGCCCCACCGCGCGAGTCAATTCTAGACGAAGCTCGTTTCCGGCAATTCTATGCTTTTGATAAAAGAGATTAAATCTTTGGGAAAGCTCGAACAAATAAGAAACAACTGAATTTGGAGAAAGCTTACTTTGCGCATTTTCTACAATTTGAGGAAAATGCACTAATTGCCTTAAAACCGCCAATTCCTCCAAATTTAAAGCACTTTCTGTATCTTTCCCTTGATTCATGATTCTTGATTCATGATTCTTTTCGATCACACTTTTTGTACGAACATAAGTATATTGAAGATATGGCCCCGACTCCCCCGTCAAAGAAATTGATTCATCAAAGTTAAATTCAATGTCGCGGCCAATCACGCTTTTTAAAAAGGCAAATTTTATTGCACCCAATCCTACTTTTTCAGAAATCTTATCGTTCATTTCAGGATAGTCTTTTCTAATTCTTGAAACTGCCTCGTCCATTAGCCACTCGCCTGTAATTACCTCTCCTGTTCTTGAAGACATTTTTCCACCGGGGAGTTTTACTATTCCGTGAGAGATATGGGTGGTTTTTGAAGCAAGCTCGGGGTTAATCTTCTCGAGCGCTTTCAAAACGACTTTAAAATATTCAACTTGCTCTTGGGCGGTTATAATAATGGAACGATCATAAGGAAAATCTTTATATTTTGTTGGTACAAGTCCTAAATCTTTTGCTTCATATGTAGGAAGGCCAAGTGAATTTATGAAAACGCGGTTATGCAGTTCATACTTTTCACCTGGGAAAATTATTGCACCATCACTTTCCTCAAATATATCCTTTTTCAAAAATTCACGAACCAGTTCTGCTCCAACTCTTCCTACTTCGCTTTCAAAATAAAAGCGCTTGAAGCCGGTCCCAAGTCTCTGGTATATAGAATCAAAGTACTCAAGGCTCCATTCTCTTCCCTTTTTGTATAATTCTCGAATCGAACTATCTTGCTCATAAATTTTTTTATTTAATTCGTTAATCTCTTTTTTTGCATTTTCATTCGATTCATAGTCCTTCGAACCTTGCGCATAAGCCTCCCCCATAAACTGTGCACGAATAGATAAAGGCGCGGATTCATCCGGCATTTGATCTGCTAGCTTTTGCATCCCGTAAATTGCCTTGGCAACATGAAGACCAACATCTCCTTGATAACACACCCGCCAAATCGTGGCTCCTTGCGATTCGTACAGGCGCGATAAAGATTCCCCCACTACATTCGAATACAAATGCCCAATGTGGAATTCTTTAAACGGATTGGGATCAGTAAATTCAACCATTACCTTCTGGTCTTTAAGTTTTTCGCCAGCACCGAATTTATCACCCTTCTTGTTTATATATTCGGCAGTCTCCCGTAGATATTGTTCGCTTAAAAAAAAATTGACAAACCCCGGATTTGCTACTTCAATCCTATCAATAGCCGAGTTGAAATCCCCCGTGATACCCGTGGTACCTTTGATACTCTTGGTACCCTTCTCTAGTTCGCTTTTTATTTCATATGCAACATCAAGCGGCTTCTTTTTGAGAATCGAAGCAAGTCGAAAGGCCACATTTGTATAATAATCCCCCTGCTCTGCTTTTTCTGAGATCGAAACCTGAGCATCGACAGGTTCTTTCATCAACTTTCGAACAATTTGTAATAAGTTATCGGTTATAAGTTTCTTCGCATTCATCGTCGTATTGACAAATAAGGTTACTTTTGATTTAATATATTTACTTACCCCGTATGTTTATCATACGGGGCTTTTTAATGCCTACAAT
>MFPJ01000023.1 GCA_001782675.1 Candidatus Levybacteria bacterium RIFCSPLOWO2_12_FULL_39_17 | reverse complement strand
TTCACGAGACTCCTCAACTGCCTTGTCGGGAAGCCCGACAATATTGAAAGCAGGCAAGCCAGATAAAATATCCGTCTCAACCTCAACCGGCACGCCCTCAAGCCCAACAACCGCCCCGGACAAAACCTTCGCAAACATTCTTTAAGTATAACCTGCCCGCATTGCTAGCGCAAAGCGTTGCAGGCGGGGTATTGAGTATTATGTATCAAGTGTAAAGCTAGTGTCATTGCGAGGGAAGCAATCTCTATTTATTTCTTTCCCAAGCCCTCGTCATGCATGCCCAATGTTAAAACCAAAACAGTATCGCCCTCTATGGAAAATGCGAATCTGTTGTGATAATCAATTCTTGCTTCGTAAAATCCTGTACCTGACATTTTTCTTGACCGAAGAGATGGATGCCGAGGATTATTAAGAAGTAATTGGAAACTTTTATATGCTTTTTTCTGAATAGGTCGGGGTAGTTTCTTAAGACATTTCCGAGCTTTTTCGGACAACTCCAAATTCATAGATTGTCAAAAAACTCTTTAAGCTCAGCATCGTTTCTAATTCTAGTATATTTTCCCTTTCTAATTTCATCCTCTCCTTCTATTGCTTCTTTTATCCACCTAAGGTTACTCCCTTTAGGAAGTAGTTCCATTGGAACTATACGAAGAATTCTGTCTCGAATTTCTTCAAGCCTCTCGAGTTCTAATACTATTTTTTTTGCATCGCTCACACTGAGTGTTGCTGTCTTTGCCATGCTTAGATAATACCAAATATAGGGAAAAGGGTAAAGGGGTAAGCGTAAAGTGCTTGTACTGAGGAGGTCGCTATGCGACCGACGAAGTGTTACAATACCCCTACGAACCAGGGTGTAGCGTTAAGGGTTTAGAATTATTCCAAACTTTACCCTATGCGCTTGCTACGGCTATGGATGACATAGATAAAATTAAACAAAAGCTCGATATAGTCGAGGTCATTGGGCAACACCTCCAATTAAAAAAAGCAGGACGCAATTTTAAAACCAATTGCCCTTTTCACTCTGAAAAAACCCCATCCTTCGTAGTCTCCCCCGAACGGCAAATCTGGCATTGCTTCGGATGCGGAAAAGGATCAGATATTTTTGGCTTTCTTCAGGAATACGAAAACATTACATTTTCCGAGGCTCTAAAAGACCTGGCGGCAAGGGCAGGAGTAAAACTTGTTGTTTCTCCTGCTCGTTCTCAAAAAGAGAAAAAACAGGAAACAATTTATTCTCTTAATCACCTTTCCTCCCAGTTCTACAATTATCTTCTCCTGAGCCACCCCGCCGGAAAAATTGCTCTTGATTATCTTATCAAGCAAAGGAAAATGACTATCCCCCTAATTAAAACCTTTATGCTCGGATATGCTCCCGGAAATGACGCCTTGACAAAGTATTTAATAGGCAAAAAAAAATATCAGGAGCAGGATTTAATTGAGGCCGGGCTTGTCTATAGGAGAGGCATCCAGGCAACGGATTTCTTTAAAAATAGAATTATCTTTCCAATATTTGATATTAGAGGAAATGTTATCGCTTTCTCCGGACGGGAACTTCCGGGCAAAACTACCGGCGGGGGGAAATATGTAAACACAAGAGAAACTGCCGTATACATCAAGGGAAATTCTCTTTATGGCTTAGATGTTGCAAGAGACGCAATTAAAAAAGAGGGGAAAGTTATAATTGTCGAAGGAGAATTTGATGTAATTACAGCCCACAGAGAGGGTATTTTAAACATTGTTGCCGTAAAAGGGACAGCCTTAACAGAAAATCAGATCACCCTTTTAAAACGCCTTGCTCCTAAATTTACATTCTGTTTTGACTCGGACCCCGCGGGAACCGAGGCTCAAAGAAGGTCAATTCAACTAATTGAGAGGGATGAGATTGCAGCAACGGTTATTAAACCGTCCCAAGGAAAGGATCCGGATGAGCTATTAAACGATGCCCCGGCTCTTTTTAAAAAGGCACTCAAAAATGATGTAAATGTTTATGATTTTATAATAGATTCTGCCTTCTTGGAATTTGATAAAAACGAAGGCGAGGGCAAAAAAAATATTCTTGAGAAGACTCTTCCGTATATTACCTTAATTGAAAATGAA
The DNA here is from genome assembly GCA_001782675.1 of Candidatus Levybacteria bacterium RIFCSPLOWO2_12_FULL_39_17. GTDB lineage: Bacteria > Patescibacteriota > Microgenomatia > Levybacterales > GWA1-39-11 > GWA1-39-11. Next base: position 4,315 of record MFPJ01000023.1, on the reverse strand, counting down.
GTGATAAAAGAGCATTATCTAAAAAGGCTCGCAGCTCTTCTTGAGGCTTCTTTTGAATCTGTTTTAAAGCAGGCTGAAAAAATAAAAAGCCAAAAAAAAGAAGCTCCAATAATTCCCGCGTCTCAATTGCCAAAAGAAGAAATAAAAGAAGCTTATTTGCTCTCTCTCATCCTTCAGTCCGACAATCCCAAGGCAAAGCTCGTTTTCGCAAGGTCGGCTCTTCAGGGAATACCACTAAGCACCCCCTCTTTTGAGAAAATTCTTGAATATCTTGAGAAGTTCCAACAAGACACGCCTCAGTTTTCCGCGCAATTATTTGCGCAATTTTTGCCGGTTGAACTTCATGCCTCCTCAGACACAGCATATCTTGCGCCGCTTCCGGAATTTGAAGATGGTGTTCATTACCAAAGAGAGATTGAAAAAACTGCAATCCAGGTAAGAATTGAGGCAATACGGAAAAAAATAGGGAAACTTGCCGAATCTATAAAAATCAGCGAGCAAGAAAAAGACGAAGACAAGATTAAAACATACCAGGAAGAATTTACTAAACTTTCAAAATTATTAACCACTTCTTAAACGATTCTTAGTTGATTTAAACCTCACTTAGGCGTAAAATAGATTAAGCCTATGACAAGGAAAGGTTTTTCTGTGGTAAAAAAATCAAAAGCCGATGAATTAATTGCTCAAGCTAAAAAAAGAGGCTATATTTCTCAAGAAGAGATACTTGCAGCTTTCAGCAAGCCCGAGGACCACATCCCGGAGCTTGATTACCTTTACAATCAGTTGCTCAAAAAGGGAATTGATATTTTTGAGACGGTTGAGGAAGAGAGGGATTCCCAAAGATCAATTGAGGATTTGGAGCGTGAACTCGAAGCCTTAAATATTATTCAAGGCGGAGCAGTAACGGATCCGGTAAGGATGTACCTAAAGGAAATCGGCCGAATTCCGCTTTTGACTTTTCCTGAAGAGGTGGACCTTGCAAAAAGAATTGAAAAAGGCGACCAGAAGGCTCGCAAAAAGCTTGTTGAGTCAAACCTGCGGCTTGTTGTTTCTATTGCCAAAAAATATGTGGGGCGGGGCATGACGCTTCTTGATTTGATTCAGGAGGGAAATCAGGGATTAATCCGGGCTGTTGAGAAATACGACTGGAAAAAGGGTTTTAAATTCTCAACATATGCAACCTGGTGGATAAGACAGGCTATTACCCGCGCCATTGCAGACCAGGCACGAACAATTCGAATTCCCGTTCACATGGTTGAAAATATTAATCGATTTATGAGGGTACAAAGGAAGCTAATGCAGGAATTAGGGCGCCAGCCCACACCTGAAGAGATCTCAAAAATTCTTGAAATTGACCCGGAGAAGGCGCGCGAAATTATTAAGATATCTCAACAGCCGGCCTCGCTTGACACTCCGGTTGGAGATGAAGAGGATTCATACCTCGGAGACTTTATTTATGATATTACTGCGCCGACTCTTTTTGACACGGCCTCCCGTGGCCTTCTGAAAGAGCAGCTTGGGATGGTTCTCTCAACTCTCTCAGACCGCGAAAAACGGGTGCTTGAGGAAAGGTTTGGGTTGCGGGATGGCAAGCCAAAGACGCTTGAAGAGGTAGGAAAAATGTTTGCCGTAACCCGGGAAAGAATTCGTCAAATCGAGGCAAAAGCCCTCCGAAAACTCCGCCATCCCTCCCGCGGCAACAAGCTCCGGGACTACCTCGAATAAACTACCGGAAGAAGTGCCAGATATAAAACCCTAGAATCGTAAGAGATCCCAAAATTGTAACAATAATTAATCGGTATAAGCTTTCTCTAATTTTGTCAGCAGATACATTTTTGTTTAAGGAATAGACCAGGAATAAAACAAAAAGATATGCGATAACGGCAAAGATGCTTTTGGTTATCCAATGATGGCCGGAGATATTTTTTAGCCCGTCTTTAAAAGAAACGGATAACTCTGCCCATATTGTTAGGACTACGGTAAGAATTGCGGTAACAGATGCCGATATTGATGACGCGTAAATTAGTCTAAGCATAAACTTAACCCCAACGGGCGGCCGCGGAAATAATATACCCCATTAGTCCTATGGATAAAGCTATAAAAGCGATAAGCAAGGTCAAAATTAAAAATGGAATCTTTAAGCCATTCTCCTGAACAGTTTTTTTCTTAAGAAAAGCCATGAGAAAGGCAGTTGCCGCAAGGGGAATTATAAGAAGAAATATATGCTCTTTTGCTTCCATTGCAATAGAATGTGCCCAAGGGGCAGAACCTGCTTTAATTACGGGCTTAACTATTGTTCCGTAATAATTCACATAATAATATCCGCCCAAAAACCAGCTTAAAATAAAACTTGCCAATCCTGCCCCGGCAACAAAAAACATTCGGGAACGCTTTGCGGGATTTGCAATAATTTCTCCTGCAAGCCATAAGAAGAAATCAATTCCTAAGATGGCAAAAACCAAATGCAAACCAACTAAAACAGGCTTATTGGCTAAGATGTCCGGGATTAACATACTATCAGTATAATCTCTTCTTTATTTCCTCGGCAAGTATTTCTTTTGGCATTTAGTGGAGGCTTTCCCAAACTCAACCATTCCGATCTATTAAAACTTGACATATTACTTGACATGTTTTTTTATTAACTTGACATATTACTTGACATGACATATACTAGGCTTGACATGAAAATCCTAAACTTAAAAAGTCAACTAATCCAAACTGTTTCTAAGGCAGGAAAAGCAAATGTCACGAATATTGTAAACAACCTACCAAGTAGGAGATCTCGGCAGTGGATCAGCTTAACGCTTAGCCAGCTTACTAAAGAGGAAAAACTTGTTCGGTCAAAGGAAGGAAAATTTGTTTTTTACGTTCTACCAAATAGACTGGACTTGCTTGGTAAGAAAATAACGAAAACATTTCGTAATCAAAATATAGATGAAGATTCTGTTTTTGAAGAATTAAGCGGTAGCTCTCCTTTTATAACAAAGCTGAGTGAAGATGTTAGCAGTATCGTAAGATATGCATTTACTGAAATGGTAAATAATGTTGGGGATCACTCTAAGGCAAACTCAATGAAAGTTTCCATAGAGGAGGCGGGTGACAAAATTATATTTGAAGTCCTGGATGACGGAATCGGAGTCTTTAGAAATATTATGCAAAAAAAGGGGCTTGCTTCAGAAATGGAAGCTATCCAAGAGTTAACAAAAGGAAAGACAACAACCCTACCGCATTCTCATAGTGGAGAGGGTATATTTTTTACCTCAAAGATTGCAGACGTTTTTGTTTCAGAAAGCTTTGGTTATAGATTACGAGTGGACAACACTCTTCCTGACATTTTTGTAGAAGAAGTAGGGCCTTTTGCCGGAACTCGTGTGAGATTTGAGATAAATAAAAATTCCAAAAAGCACCTAGGCGATCTTTTTCGTGAATATGAAGCCGAACCAGGATCTTATTCTTTCGATAAAACAAAAGTGCTTGTAAAATTATTTAAGGCGGGAAGCGTATATATATCAAGATCTCAAGCGAAAAGACTAATGGCGAATCTGGAAAAATTCAGACTGATTATTTTAGACTTTCAAGGAATTAAGACTGTTGGGCAAGCTTTCGCTGATGAAGTATTTAGGGTTTTTTCTTCAAATCACCCCAACACGAGAATAGAAGCTATTAATACGGGGGAGACTGTGGAGTTCATGATAAGGCGAGTCCAAAAACCTTAACCTGCTTTAATAGTTAATAATTTTTCTTTCGGATTCTGAAAAAGCTGCCGATTCAAAAATCGCAGAAAGAATTGGAACGGCAATTATCACAACAACCATCACCCACCTAGAATTCAAGCTGAAGTAGGCTTTGGGATTTACAAATCCAGGCTCATTATATATAATTCACTTACGAATAACATTCGTTATTCCCCTGTAGCTCAATGGTAGAGCAGGAAGCTGTGTTAGCAGCCTCCTAAGGAAACTTAGGAGTGAAAAGTGGGTGAATTCAGGGAATGTCCTGAGCAAAGTCGAAGGATAACCCTGAGCCAAGCCCCCGCTATGCGGGGGAAGGTGCAGAGACTAGGTGATTACACCATTAAGCGCCCACCACCTAAATCCTGAGCTAGTCGAAGGACATGGTGATGAGATAGTCCGAAAGTAACTTCAAGGTTCGTGGTTCGAGTCCACGCGGGGGAGCCAAAGATCTATAAACTTAAACTCCTTATTGAAATGTGTTTTTTCATGATGTATCTTATAATGAATTCAATATAAAGTAAGGAGGTGAAAAATATGGCAGATATTGGAAAAAAAAGTTTTAATTCACCAGATGAAACTAC
>MFPJ01000022.1 GCA_001782675.1 Candidatus Levybacteria bacterium RIFCSPLOWO2_12_FULL_39_17 | reverse complement strand
GCGCCGGGAACTTCAAATACCTTTATTTTTCCAAACCGACCTACCTCTCCTAATCCCTCTACATTATTAATGTCCTTAACAGTCCTATCGTAGACTTCCTCGCTATATTTTCTGTCGTCGGTAAAGATTTTGCCTTCAGTGTCTTCCGGAACAATTACGTATTTAATTCCGGCGTCCGCGAGAAACCTTAAATTTGCGCTAAGTTTGTCACTTATTTCACCCGAAGAATAGGCTGAGAAATAATCTGCCGCGGAAACCGCAGGATGAACATCGGAATAATAAGTATACTGGTGGAGGGAAGGCACCCAGAGAGTCCTGAAAAATCCTCCTTGCGAACTTAAAAAGTCAGCTAACTTAACATAGTTTTGAGGTTCTTTTTTTGGAGTAAACGTTCCCTTCAATTCGCCAGTAAAAACCTGCCGTATGGTAAATACCCAAAAAACTATAAAAATAATTACCAGCGCATTTTGCGGCATTTTGATTTTTTTAAACTCAATTTTTGATGCAAGGAACAAAAAGTAGGGAATTAAAAGGCTGTATGAAAGCGCAACTACCCCGTACCACTTTGTTGAATCACGGAACATCATAAAACCGGGAATTTTTCCAAATGCCCATACGTACAATTGCCCAAAGGGCTCATTAGAACCTTTAGCCAAAAAAGCTCCAATTAAAGCAATTAAAGAAAGGGTGAGTATTTTATCCTTATTCGGGTCTTTTTTTAAAAAAAACAAATTTGAAAATACCAATATAGGTAGAAGAATAAATTCAGGCCTCATAAAATATGCCTTTCCAAAGAGATTCTCCGGCCAATTCGGGTGAAGTAATGAAAGAGTGTTTTCAAATTTTGCAAAACTTAGGAACTCGATTATCCCAATGCCTGAAAACTGTTCTCCAAGTTTTTCAAGCGGGTTTTGACCTAAAATCATAAATGGTACAACCCAGAAAAAGTGAAGCAAAAGCGTAAGTGCAGTCGGCCAAAAAACATACGGCAAAATGGTTTTTTTGAGACCTATAGACTTGTTTAGCAATAAGGACAGGAGATAATATAACCCGATAAACAGCATTGTAACGTACGCAATTCTTAAGTCGAGGAGAAGCTGAATTGAAAATACTATGCCCGCAAAGGTTGATATTGTTATTAAATTTTTTGACGAATTTACCTTTTTTAAAATAGAGATAAATGAAAAAAATACTAAGGGAATCATGGCGTATCCCATTCCAACCCCCATTTGGCCCCCGCCAACAATCATTAGGGAATAAGTGTTGGCCGTAAAAATTAAAGAAGATACAGCGGCATAAGTGTTACTCTTGGTAAATAACTGTTTGAAAAGGAAAAAGGATCCTAGTGAAGACACTATGATAAAAGGCCAGTACCATAAAATCTTTTCTATAAAAACCCATGGAATATTAAGCTTATAGAGAAAAGCTGCGCTCGTTGAGAAATAAGTACCTAGAGCCATTAAAAAAATGCCGTTTGTACCGAAACCGTTTCCAAAACTCGTATTCCATGCATACGGATACAGATTAAACTCGGAAATCATTTTCGGAAATTTATAACTCCAATCACCCGTGGATAAAGGGAAAGGAAGAAACCAAGACTTGAAGACAAGAGCTATAAAAACCGCGGCGAGTAAGTAAAGTAATAATTTATTTTTTTTCACTTAACGTTATTTTCTACAAGATGCCATTAGCATGGTACTAAATGAAGGTAATATTTTTCCTAAAGCTTTACTCTTCAGAAAAAAATATAACTTGTCACCTTCTATTGATACATCTTTAAATCCGTTGTACTCTAACTGATTTCTCAAGGTAGGAACAGTATAATACCGCACATGTCCTACTGATGGTAATCCGTTAGTGGGTAATTCCAATGAATATTCAACAAACGGACTAATACCTGCCAAGAGCATCAATCTTCTTCCTAAAGACGCGATATTTGGAGTAGTAACAATAAGCTTCCCACCCTTTCTGAGAACTCGTGCCGATTTTTTAAGTAACGCATCGGTATCAAAAACATGCTCTATTATATCTGCCAAGATTACCACATCGAAAAAATTACTTTGATAAGGAAATTCCTGATTCTCAACGTCTACATTCTTGACCTTAAGACCACGCTTTTTTGCCCTTTTGAGATCTTTATCAACAATATCAATTCCATATACGATATTGCCTTCCTTAATCAGTTCGTCTCCAATATACCCATCATTACACCCTACATCCAAAACTATTTTTTTTGATTTAATATTTTGCTTAATAAACTCGATTTTTTCATAATAGAATCCTCCAGTCTGAGCATGTTCTTCCTCTGAAGCTGTATAGAATTGTTTTTTGAAATCAACTAAGTTAGCAGATTTTTTCATAATTATTTACAATTAGCGCAGTAAAGCTGCATTTGCGTGATATCACGGGTTACAACCGAACCTCGAAACCTTACAACAAGCTACTGCTTAAAAGTAATTCTTTTTCTTGGTCTGTCATTTCTTTAACTATAAATTTCTTTGACTCATATTTTAACGCTAGCAAATTAGACTTATTTAAATGGTACTTACGCATGGTATCTCGGAGTTCACTGGCATTAGTAAAGTAACCAAATCCATTACCATTAATTTCTTTATATCCAGTTGAGTATCTTTCCCACAGGAAAGTGTCTCTTGAGAAAAATTGTGCATATTTTTTTGGATCGTTTTCTGAATACACTACAAGAAGCGTCCAACCGAATCCGTTCTGGAAAGGTACAATCCAGTCCGCAGGCATCCCGAATTGATTATTAGATAAACAATCATCGCTACACTTAAGATAAACTACCGTCTTATCATTTAGGGAAGGATTTATCTTTTTTATTTGGCTTATAATGCTACTTCTTACTCTACTAATCTCCACCACAGCATTTTCTGTTTTCCGTATCTGAAAATATGAATAATGTCCGAATATCAAAACATATAATAATACACTTGCCAATACAGCAAATTTTGCAGATAGAACGTTTTTGAAATTATTCAAAATATAGAGTATTAGAGATGTAGTAAAAATAATAATTCCCTCACCAAATAAGTACATATACCTTGAGTCTATCGAATTAAAGAATCTTTTTTGCGCCGATATGATTACGCTCATCGTCACAATCCAACCTATTCCAAAAATCATAGCTCTAATATATTTATTCTTAAGACTTAGGCTTGCCTTACATATAAACAGTATTAATAATAGAGCTATAAGAAGAAATCCTACTATGTAATAAACAACCATATCGTAAACAATGGTCGTTGCCATCAAATCTTGATTTACTGTTTTATCGTTTCTATAGTAAGACATCTTGTTTTGATACAGCCTTGATAAGGAAAAAATATTGTTAAAACCAACAATATACTGGGTTGTGGCCTTGAATGGCAAAGTTGCCACGCTATGAGCCATAGCGAATCTCCCAGAGGGCTGGGGTGGTATTTTTCCGTCCATAGGTAATAAAACCTGCAAGGCCAATCGGAAAAGAATAAATAAAACAGCAGCCGCCACGATGTACAAGTCGCCTTTTTTCCAATTAAAATTGGCTTCACTCGAACGAAACATTAAAATAAAAAGTGGTATTAATATAACTAAGGCGAACCAAGCTTCGTGAGTAAGGATCGCGAGAATAAAGAAAATCACCAATAATACCTTGGCTACATTTTTTGTTTGTGATTTTGAAGTAATGAAATCATAAAGCTTAATGAAAAGTATATTAACGAAAAGCAATGACAAAGTGTAAAAAGATATCATCTCTACCATAATAACTTGTGATACTTCAAAATTAGTTATGAAAAGTAAGGCGGCTACAAAGGCGGCTACAGAATTCTTGAACATTTTCTTAAGCAAAATATAAAAACTAACTCCCGTGATTGACTGCAGGAATATACCGAAAAAAAGGTAATACTTAGGCTCTATTCCAAAAAACAAATATTCAATTACAAAATATATATTAGCAACCGGAATGTAATGAAATGCAAATTTTCTAACGAATATATCTAAAAAGTTTGCGTTAGCGTAATAAATCGTTTTCCCTAAGGCATGCCATTCATCCTGTTGAAAATATACTTTATCAATATCCCAATAATAGAAAAGCAAAATGCCAGTGTAAAAAAGGGCTAGAAGAAAAGAAGGAAGCAAGACTGATATCTTTTTTTTCATATAATTTTTTTGTGTTTTTTGAAAAATGTATTCCAGTCATTTTTTGATGGAAAAGAGTAATAACTGGGTTTTGTAGTACTTTTTATTTTTTTATATCTCTTGCCTGATAATTTGTGAATTGCATTAAGTGTTACTTCAACACTTACTTCATATGATTTTCTGTAGAGAGAGAACAATGTCTCGTTTTTTTTAATTTTAAACTTCTGCTGAGCAAGAATTTCTCCTTTATCTATTTCAGTTATCATTTTGTGAACAGAAGCACCTACAATTTTTTCGTTGTGAATCATAGCTTGAAATATTGGAAATAACCCACCGTATGCCGGAAGTAAAGCACTATGCCTATTAATACAGCTTGTTTGCGGGATATTAAGCAACTTGTTTTTAAATATTTGAGAACACGAAGAAACAATTATGTCTATCTTCTTTTTTTTCAAAAGTTCCAGGTATTTTTCATCATTAACATTGGTAGTATTAATGATTTTAATCTTATGTTTTTTTGCAACTTGGGAAATACCCGCGGGATTTTTTATTATATTAAAACTAAATAATATATATTTCGCTTTAAGCTTTGAGTATTCTATCCCAAGTTTTACAATGCTTGCAAAGCCTAAATTAAACATTTGGGACTTTATATAATCATAGAGAGTTTTGTGATTTTTTGGTGTCATGAGTGGAGTAATCCCAACAATCTCATGTTTACCTTTTAAACCAATGATGACAGCATCAAGGTACTTTGGCAAAAAAAACGGAAACTCATCAACAATAAAAAAAATTCTCATGATTTAAGTCCTGCGAAAGTAGTTAACTTGAAGTTTCTGCTTTTTATATATGTAAGAAGTTCTTTATTAGTTAACGCGATGAGCTCCAACAGTCTACTTTTACTTAATAAAAACTCGTCAACTCTTTGCCTTGTGTAAGAAAAGTTTGTTTTTCTTAAATTATGTTCACCTGGATGAGAAAGAATTTCTACTATTGAATTTTCTTTTAGTTGAACAATTTTTTTAATAATATCTTTAGTCATTTTACTTGTAAAAAGAACTCCAAAGAATCGCACGTCATTTTTTGGTAATTCACTCCTGGTTCTTAATATGATACCTATCATTTGTAAGAAACCCCATTTTACGAAACTCGTAAAAGTTGGGGTGGCAAATAATGGCTCGAGCGGAATTCTGACGTAAGAAATCTTGTATTTTTTGGCAAGCGAGAGAACAATCGGGAAGACGTATGGGAAGAAGTGGACATGAACTTGTCCATTGAGATGATCCGGCTTGATTCCTGCTTTTAATACTCTTTGTATTTGCGCTTCAAACTCTTTCCTAATCTGAATACGAGCTACTTTTTTGAAAATTATCTTAACTATTAAACCTAAAAAACTTGGATAAAAGTATTGATCACTATCTACAAGATCCGGTATTGTTTTTTTTGGAAGACAAGAATTTCCCCAAGTTAACGATAAATGTATCCCTATACCCAGTCTCGGATTTCTCCTTGCAACTTTGACGGCGTCATCAAATGCTGGGCCTGACGGCATAATGCTCGTGCTTGTTAAAAGCCCTTTTCGGTGAGCTCGCTCAATTCCGCGATTAGTACCAAGCGAGACTCCAAAATCGTCTGCATTAATTACTAGAAATACGGGGATATCTGCCCTAGAATTATTTTTTGATAATTTCACGATAATAAGCTACTGTTTCGGACATTCCTGTCTCAAGATCAACTTCAGGTTTGAACTTTGTAAATCGTTTAAGAAGCCGTACATCAGCGACCACATGTGCCCCTAGATCTTCGCCTTTTCTCATAGGCAAGAATTTTATTTTCGAGCGACTACCGGTCATTTTGATTATCATTTTTGCCAGATCTATGACTCTGGTTTCCTCTCCTGTCCCTATCTCAACAACTTTACCTTCAGCGGCCGGCGCTTCCGCGACATCAACCGTTGCGCGAACCGCGTCACTTGTGTAAATAAAATCAGCAGTTTGCTCTCCCCTATCAAACACCGGCAGAGACTCCCCCCTTAAAGCCTTGACTATAAAAGTTGGGATTGCTTTCTGTACGTGTTGATATTTCTGTCCCGGCCCATATACATTAAACCACTTTACAATCGCTGCTTTTAACCCAAACTCCTGCCCATACATCATGCAGAACTTTTCGGAGGTCTCTTTTGTTATGGAATAAGTATTAAGCCAAGGATTGGGTTTTGAAACCAAAAGAAGTTTTACTTTGTTACGAGCGGATTCCTCCATTACATTAACCGCGCCAATCACGTTCACTCTCACTGCTTCAGCCGTATTGAAAAGTAATTCTTCTGTACCCAAAAGTCCGGCAAGATGATAGACATAATCCATACCTTTCATTGCAGCAGCAACAACACGGGGATCACTCACGTCACCTTTAAAAACTTTTACATCACTTGGAATATTTTTATCCGACCTATCAAGAAAGTAGATCTTGTATCCCTTTTCTTTGAGAAGATTTGTTAAATGTTTTCCGATGAAACCACCACCACCGGTAATTAATATGCGTTTATTTTTTTTCATTTATTCCTTTATCCACTCTTCTCTTGAGCGTGAGAATTGCAAATGGCAGTTTTAAAAAATCGGTAAAGAAAGAGTATCTAATTTTCCGATAGCCATAGGAAATTTCAATCGGAATTTCCAAAACAGTATAATGTTTTTTCTGAGCTAAGTAAAGTACTTCCATGTCCCACAACCAACCTTTTTCTTCAGTATTTGGCAATAAATCTAACATAACTTTTTTTTTGAAAAATTTTAATCCCGCCTGATGATCATTTATCTTAGAGTTAAGTAAAATTTTTATTACTTTGTTATAAAAGTAGCTTGAAATTTTTCGCAAAATTGTTGTATTTACTTTTGCGCCCGGGACGAACTTTGAGGCAATTACAATATCGTAACTGCTTATAAGCTTGGGAATATTAGCGAGATATTCAAGTTTTATTTCAAGATCACAATCAATAAAACCAACAATATCTCCATTTGCTTTTTCAAACCCCCGGCGAATCGCTTGCCCTCTTCCATAATTCTTATTATATGATATTATATGTAGACTTGAATATGGCCTTATATACGACCTGACTATTTCTGCCGAATCGTCTAATGAGCCATCATTCACAAAAATTACTTCGTAATTTGAAAAATGTTTGTCACAGTATTTTTTAACTTCACTTATATTCTTTCCAATAATTTTGCTTTCGTTGTAAAAAGGGATAACAATGGAAATTTTTTGCATCTATCAAGATTACTAAAAACTGGGCACTTTTGCAATTTATGAGAAAAACGGTTTTGATTACTGGTGCGGCAGGATTTATTGGATCGCATATAGTTGACAAATTTATTTCTAATAATTACCACGTCGTCGCTGTCGACAATTTAAAAACGGGAAATAAGAGAAATATCAATTCGCGAGCAGAGTATTACAATGTAGATTTAAATAGAGCGGTGGATGTAAAAAAAATGTTAAAAAAGTACAAGCCTACCCAGATAATTCACCACGCGTCAAACTTGGTAGACGTAGAATTATCAGTAAAAAATCCTAGTAGAGCTTATAAAGACGTGCCAATGACGATAAATTTATTAGAGGAAGCAGTAAGGAACGGTCTTGAGCATTTCATTTTTTCCTCATCAGCAAATATTTATGGGAACAAACTCAAAACTGCGGCAAAGGAGTCATATGAGGACGATCCTTCATCTCCCTATGGACTAACAAAACAAGCCATAGAAAAATTCATAAAATATGCGTCGAGCAGATACAATTTTAAACATACGATTCTTCGATACTTTAATGTTTACGGAGAACGTCAGAATATTAATTCACAAGCTGCTATACCTACATTTATCAAACAATTAATTATCGGACAGCCTTTACAAATAAGGGGTGGAAACCAACTTAGAGACTTTGTCTATGTTGGAGACGTTGCTGTAGCGAATTTGCTTGCGGCACAAGCAAAAAAGAATTTTACTTTTAATATTGGTAGCGGAAAACAAGTAGAGCTTAAAAGCCTTGTAATGTTAATTACTAGCATTATGGGAAAAAAACCTACAATTCAGTATATTGACCGCGAAGCTGCAGACTCTTTCTACTCTGGAGGAATAATTACCAAAGCAAAAAGGGAACTAGGATGGCGGCCTCAAACATCTTTAAAAAAGGGTCTTACACAAACCATTGATTATTATTTAAAGCTCGTGAAAAGATAAAATGAGAGAGCAAGACCTGCCATGTCAAATAGAATAAGAGCGGAAAAAGGGGACTTGAGCAATTACATGATGGTACCTTGGGAAAATATTAATTCTTGTTTTTTTTGTGGGCGATTGCCATAAGCATGACGCTGAGTGATGGGAAAATTTTTCCAAGAAATCTACTCCTAAAAGTTATGAAGTTTACTGCATTACCACGAATTTTTACATTTTCAAATCCATCGTATTCTAATTGTTCCTTTAAAGTTGGCACCGTATAGTATCGTATATGTCCTGCAGCGGGAAGCCCACTTGTTGACAGTTCCAAAGAGTGCTCGGTAAAAGGACTCATGCCTAGAAGTAACATCATACGCCTCCCCAGTGACGCAATATTAGGGGTTGTGATGATTAATTTTCCGTTTTTTTTCAAAACCTTTGCACATTTTCTAAGGACAGCATCCGTGTCAAATACATGCTCGATGAAATCAGCAAGGACTACTACATCAAAAAAATTGTCCCTATAGGGAAGTTTATCCCTATCTATGTCTACATTTGATACTATCATGCCTTTACTTTTTGCTTTTATTAAATTTCTATTTACAATATCGATTCCATATACAACATTTTTGTTTTTGATCAATTTCCCCCCAATGAACCCCTCATTACATCCCACGTCAAGAACTACTTTCCCCTTTCCAACTTCATCCAAAACAAATTGCCTCTTCTCCGAGTGGAAGGGATCATTTTTATAATAATCTCCAATGATTTTACCATCTCCTAATAGGTTGTTATAAAAAGGTTTTTTCATAATCTAGTTAGAGTTTTTTAATTACCCTTGCCGGATTTCCTACAGCTATGCATCCTCCAGGAATTGATTTGGTAACAACAGACCCTGCGCCAATTATAACGTTATCTCCTATCTCTACTCCCTTTAAGACAACACTATGTGTTCCTATCCAAACATTTTTACCTATTTTGGTGGGTACGCTCACGTAGCTTTCCTCTTTTAGTAAAGCCCTTTTGTATCCTGGCCTAGGAAATTTGTGATCAAAATCAGTAATAAATGAATGTGGAGCCACCATCGTTCCTCTTCCAATTTCAAGATTTTTGTGAGCAAATATCATAGAATATTCGTGAATAGAAACATCATCGCCTATTATAATCTTTCCATTAAACCCAGCCTTGAGACAAACGCCCGAACCGACAACGACATTTTTACCAATGCGTATTGAATTTTTAGTGCTTTGAAAAAAAACTACGTTTCTGGAAAGACTCGCCGAATATGAGATATCATAGCAACGTAAACGAAAAAAAAATATTGAAATAATTGATAAAAGCTTTCCTACAAACACAGCAAGCGACATATATAAAAATTCTATATAACCACTCCTCTTAATTTTATTAGTTGTCATTTTATATATTCTTTCCATACTTTATTTTTCTTGCAACGATGTTTGAACGCTTTTCACTACTGCAGTAATAAGGAGCATATATACTACTACTCCTAGCTGTTCTGCTGTTGAGTCTTTATTAACCAGAACCAGCAGCGACAAAATAACAAAAAGAGAAATGCTAACTAAATATAATTTTATCTCCTTAAATCCGAAAACAAGAATTACAAGTACGTATAAAAACGTCCAACGCAGAAAGTTAATTAATTCCGTATAAAGATTGACATATGGTACTTTTGATAGCACAAAAACAAACAGATATAGAATCACAAGTATATAAATTTTAATTCTGTTCTCAAAAATAAGCATTGCCAACTTTTTTGCAATGCGGACATCAATGTCTTTTAGATCTTCCTTAAATAAATTAAACATTGTTTACTTTCCTTTTTAGAAATGGGAAAAGCAAAAACAATCCCCCGAGTATTACCGAAATAAAAGTTATTATTAATCCCTTATAGAATGTTGTTTGAGTGTAAAAAACTATATCGAGCGTATAGCTTCCCTGCTTATCAACATACCAACCATTTGCATATGCGTTAAGACGAAAGTGATCTGGCAATAACTTACTATTAGAAAGAAGTCTCCAGTTAGGTGAGTATCCTTCAAGAAAACTAAGTATATAAGGTTCTGTTGCGTTTGAAACCTTAACGCGGTAATGTGTGGGATTTATTCTAGTAAAATCTACTTTTGGTTGTTTTTTGGTGTTTATTCCTTTTTGCTCCATAGCGTATACTTGCGGAATTAGTATCTCTTTGACCGATATATCGGAATATACTTGTACCGGATCAAATTCCGGGTCTGTACATAAATACACAGAGGCGCCTTTATCATTAGGTTTGCCTGAGAAATCAAAACTAGTTTTCTCCCCTGCTGTGTTTTTCGGGGAAAGCGTAATGTCGGGAGTAAAGTAATTGTTAACTTCAGGTGTATAATCCCATGTCGCTACGTAAGAATAATCCCTTTTAATGAATACCGTTTTGGGCGCTGAACTATTTGTTGACGTGACACTTAATCTATACTTTTTATTCCACAAGTAATCTTGTACTGGAGAACTCATACAGACAAGGGTCGAATTTGGAAGTTTTACTGAAGAAGGCTTAAGATTATTAAGAAGATTTAGTGCGCTTGGAAAAAAAAGAGTCAATCGGGAAGCATAACTCGGAATGTCTCTTAATTCTAATCCTTTGGAAAAAGTTTCCGCGCTCAGCGATGCAACGCGACCATCAATTTCGTACGCATACGGCAGTAATGATTTGTTCTGAGCGTCTTTTTGAACTCCAATATGATCAATAAAAACCGTTCGAGTATTCTGATTTGATGGAGCAAGATCATAGATAAACGTCGTCTCCCAATTATATTTATGCAATATATCTTTTAACTCCGTTTCTAACTTTTCAATATGCGAAGTGGACCATAAAAGAGAAGAAATTAGCTGAGTATCCTCTCTCATAAAGTCACCTGCATAAATTTTTTGCAAATTTTCTCTTTCAAAAGTTAAGTAAGAAAGCATCGATTTAAGCAAATCAAAATCGTAAGTGCTTTGAGTCTGTTGGTGAAGATACGATTCAAGAACCGTGATATTGGCTGAAAGACTACGAAAAGTAAGCAATGCGTCGTCTTTAACTTTTTGCACTAAAATCTTTGGCTTCATTATATCGAGTTCGCTTACACGTTTCATAGAAAAACCCAGGATCGAATATATACTCGACGAACTAGTGAAATCATGGGGCATTTTCTTTAAATCATTTTGCATTTTTATCTTATATAACCAAGAGCCCGGATTTACTCTGGAATAATAAATGATTGGCACATCAGGATCGGTCAACAACGTGCAAGATAAACACTTAAACGAGGCGTAGATTTCCGAAATTGGAAGTTTTTTTCGGAGCGTCTCAGGAATCTGGCTTTGAAGAACGAATGGCTGTTCGCTATTGTCCAGCAATGCGGGAATGGTTTGAACAGGCGATGAATTCATGGTTAAAGATGAAATAGAGTCGATTTTTTTAAGTTGAGCCAAGTCATTTATTTCATACAAAACCCACTCTCCTCTTTTCCAAATAGGAGTGAAGCGTGAAGTGTCTTGTAGGATATTCTCGTAGAAAGAAGGTAATTCCATGGGGGCAAAATAATAGTCATAAACGACGTCTTTCGTTAAGAGAACGTATCGGATATGAGCAAGCTTTGCTACCTTATTGAAGCTATCATAGTCCTTTTCCCGAAGTTTTTGATATATATACTTAATAAATGCATTCTCATCATCATTAAATAAATATGTATCGTATTGTACAAAAGATTTATCGGTCATTAACGGAAAAATTGGATAAGAGCTCCAATATCCCCAACTGTAGGTTTTTATGGTAAACTCCGTGTTCGCATGAGGAATTACAAGAGTCCGATAATCGTCCGAGGATGTATTTCTTAAGGAAACCAATTCTTTTACATATTCCGGAACATCGACCATAAGACTAAAAGGTTTGTTGTGCACAAAATTGCTGTTCTGAAAATACGGGTAATTATAAGCAAGAATAAATAATAGCAAACCTATCCCTAAAACTGTCCTTAAAGATAAATATTTTATTTTTTGTAAAAGATAGTACGCTGCCACACCTAGAAGAACAGAGTAAGAGAAAAAAAGGCCAGGCATAAACTTATACCAAGCGGAGCGAAAAGTAGCAAAACCCGGTACGAATTTCATGAGAGCGGTATATAAGGCACCAAACGGGGAGTGAGCTCCTGCTGCCAAGAACAGCGATATCAAAGCCAGAATTGCAAAATAAATCAATAATCTTTTTTCTTTTTTATCTTTCACTAAAAGGGGTGCGCTCCACGCCAAAATAGAAAATGCGAAACTTAGCAGAATAAGAATTGGGTTTTCAAGATACGCATTTGAGAATAAATATGGTTTGGAATACCAGTTGTTATCTCCTTGCAAACGGAATAAATTAGTAAAGCTTGCATTGCTACTAATAAACTTTGCCCATGAGATTGCACCCTCAGGTCCTCCTGCAATTGTTACCTGACTGTTAAATTCCTGACTGAATGAGGAGATAAAAGGAATAATATAATAAGCATTAAAAAGTATAAAAATAGCGAGGAATGCGATAAGAAAACCTGCAAATTTTTTAATATAAGAATATCTTTCTTTTTTCCACGAGAACATAAAGTGATAAAGAACAATAGTTGCGCCCATTAAAATTGTTGGACCAATAAGAGGCACGCCTCTTACTCCTCCTGCCCCAAAAAGAAGATAGGCAAAATTGAGAAGAACTGCTGTTTTCAACATGGAGAGTTCATTTCGAATGAATTTAATAAGTATTAGAGTAAACAAAGGAAGGAGCGTATACGAAGCAAGAATTGGTTGCTCTCCTTGAATCATAAAAGAATATAAATGAAGATTAAATATATAGAAAAATGTACCGCCTAGTCGTACAAACCAATATTTATCCTGAGAGTATAAGTACCTTAAAAAAAGGTATGTCGATCCAAGCATAACAAAAAACCAGAAAGAGAAAAGAACTTTTTGAATAGAAAAGTACGGTATTCCAATATGACTAAGCAATGCAGCTAGGGAACTATAAGGAAGGACGCCAACTTCCGCAGAAAAATCTACGCCAAAATTATGTGACGCCATCCAGGTGAAAACTCGTTGATCCAAATACTTCTCGTAATCTACCGGATATCCGGAGTCCAATCCTACTATAATATGGTTGGGCGCAAACCATAAAAAAGGAATCAAGCTTAAAACGAACAAGATAATAATTTCACACAAAACAAATTTCTGCTTTATAAAAAATTTCATTGCAATCTAATCTCTGTATCCTTTTGGATTATTGAAGAAAAAATAATAATAAGAAAGGCGTGGATTGCGAAGCACATATTTGTTGATTTCTTGATCTGTAACCTTCCTGATGTTTTTTTGAATATAACGTCTCTTCTTAAGCATTTTAGGAAGGGTAAACGGTACAGATAATACCCCGAGTTGAGCACCGAGAGCACTTTTTAAATTGCCCTTGATTAAGGACATTAGTATAAAGCCTTCGCAAAAAATAAAAAGAATTGGAAGTATTTTTATCAACTGAGTAATGCTGGCATTTTTTACAAACAACAAAAATCTATTCCTATAAGACCGCAACATTGTAACCTCATCCTTTGTCATGACTTGCATATCGCCTCCACCCCAATGGTACATGATACTTCCTGGTTCATACATTACCTTCTTCCCTGATAACCAAACCCTGTAGCAGAGGTCTGATTCCTCAACATAGCAAACAAAGTCTTCATCTAAGCCTCCGAGATTGATATATTCTTTTCGCCTCATCATAAAACATGCGCCTTTTATTGAAAAACCATACATTCTCTTTTGATATTTTTTGTTCTTCCACGGCTTCATATAACCAAAATGGTACATGAAACCCGTAGATGTAAGATAAGAAACAACAGAATCGAGAAGGCGAGTATTAATTAAGCTCCGCACCTGTGGCTGGATAACACCAATGCTTTGATCTTTTTCTAATGCATCTACTAGGGGCTTGAGAAAATTGGCCGTAACTTTAGTATCGTTGTTAATTAATAAAACGTACTCGCCAGAAGCATTTTTAACTCCTATGTTATTTGCTGCGGCATAACCGACATTCTTTTTTATTTCTACCACTTTTACTTCGGGGAAATTGTTATGAAGGAAGGAAGCACTATCGTCTGTTGAACCATTGTTCACTACGATTACTTCAATCGGTTCATATTTGACTCTTCTGATTGTGGGCAGACATCCTTTTAGCCATCTCTTACCATTCCAGTTGAGAATAATTATTGACACTAAGGGATTCTTCTTCATATGTTATTTTCTAAAAAATGCGCGTATTTTTCCAGACCCTTCTGCCAGCTGGGGATTTCTATTCCCATTTTTTTGACTTTTGAATTATCTAAAGCGGCAAATAACGGCCTTTTTATTCCACCCCATACCCCTTTTCTATTAACCGGTGCAATTGTTGTTTTAAGACCCATTATTTTTACAATTTCTTTAGAAAAATCCGCCCAAGAACAGTAGCCGCCATTTGCTATATGGTGAATTCCGGGTCTTGCTTTCTTTTTTAAGAGTTCAAAAGATGCAGCAACTAAATCCTCTACATATGTAGGGCTGAATATTTGGTCTGATGAAACTTCAATTGTCTTTTTAGTCTTTGATTCCTGTATGAGATTTAAGACAAAATTACCCTTAGACCTGCTTCCCCTCAACCCTCCGTACAGCCCCGATGTCCTTATTACAATACTGTCCGGACAGTAATTAATAGCCATTAACTCCCCCATATACTTTGAGATCCCGAACATTTGGACCGGAGTCGGATGGTCACTTTCTTTGTATGGAACACCTTTCATTCCACTGAAAACATAGTCGGTGCTGTAAGTGACAAGAGGTATTTTATTTTTCGCACACACAAGTGCCAAATTTTTGACTGCAAAAGCGTTTACCTCAAACATTCCCCCAGGTTTTTTTTCGCTTTCAAGACTTGCATGCAAGGCCGTACAGTTGACCACAATATCGGGGCCAACCTTTCCTACAACTTCCGAGACCTTTTTATGATCCGTTATGTCGAGATCTTCCCTACCATAAGAAAAAACTTTATAGGGAGCTCCTCCGCACCGCCTTTCTATTTCCTGTCCCAATTGCCCCTTTTTACCAATAACAAAAATTTTCATAATACGTTTTGACTTCTTAAAAAGCTTATGTATTCTTTCAATCCGTCTTGCCAAGGTTTAACTTTTATTCCGATCGATTTTATTTTCGAAACGTCCAGTCCGGCAAAAAGCGGGATTTTGACGCTGCTAAAAGATCCCAATCTGTCTTTGGGCACTACAGTCAAGGGCAGATTTGCGATCTTGGTTATAGTATCCCCGAATTCCGCCCATGAAGCGTACCCCTCATTTACAACATGGTAAATACCACTATCTACTTTTTTTGATAGAAGCTCTAACGTTATTCTTGCCAAATCTTCAGCATTTATAAAACTTGCGAATTGTTCAGAGGATATTTCCAGGCTCTTTTTGTTTTTTGATTCGTTTATTATCATAAGGACAAAATTTCCTTTTTTGGCACGACTTCCCTCAAGACCTCCGTATACCCCACATGTTCTAATAGTAATGGCCTTATCGCAGTAGCTATGGGCAACTATTTCACCTGCAAGCTTGGACATTCCATAAACCTGTAGAGGATTTGCCTCATCTTTTTCTTTATATGGTTTATTTTTCTTCCCATCAAAAACTTTATCGGTGCTGAAGTTAACTACTGTAATTTTTCTCTCAGCGCATATGTCGGAGAGATTTTTTAAAGCAAAAGTATTTAATTCAAAAGCTTTATCGGGAAAATTCTCGCAATCAGATACGACATGATAACCTGACCCATTAATAACAACTTCCGGACCAACTTCGGTTATTACTTCCCGCGTAGATTTCCAGTTTGTAATGTCAAGTTCTTTTTTTGACAATGCTACGACTGTATTCTTTTTGCTGCCAAGCTTTAAAATCTCTCTGCCTATTTGGCCATTTTTCCCTATAAGTAATATTTTCATTTTGTCTTTGTGACAAGGGGCCAGTTTGCGTCTTTGTCTGAAAGCTTAGGTTTTTTTATTGGCCAAGCCACTTTAAATGCGGGATCATCCCATCTTATTCCCGATTCATAATTAGGAGAATAATATTCTGACACAAAGTATTCCACCGCTACGTTCTTCACAAGTGTTTGGAATGCATGCGCGCATCCTTTTGGGATCAATAGCATTCTTTTATTTTTCTCCGACAATTCCAAACCGAACCATTTTCCATAAGTTTTAGATTTTTTTCTTAAATCAAGAGCAACATCAAATATAGACCCCTTCACGCACTGGATAATTTTATCTTCCTGTTCCGGGCTTCTTTGGTAATGCAATCCTCGAATTGTTCCTTTTTCGACAGTAAATGACCTGTTTACCTGCGCTATTTCATATTTTATTCCTACCTTTCTCAACTCATCCTTGCAAAAAACTCTTGTAAAATAACCCCTTGCATCCCCCCTAGGTTCCAAGTCTATAACATAAACCCCTTCGATCTTTGTTTTTGTAAATTTCATTTAATTTAAGTATAAATCTTTATTTACTTTATTCTCCTCCAGTAAATTTTTTAGAACAGCCAGTCTTGTATATTTTCCCGATTCAAAAGTTGTTCTATTGAAGTCCGATTTTTTAAGATTTTTAATCATGTCTTTTACGGATTTTGTTAATGTCCACTTTTGTTTTACATTTGGAAAGAGTTTCTTAAATAAGGCAAAGTCAACACGGTAACTTCTTGAGTCTTTTCCGTGTTCTCCGGTATAAACAACTTTACAATTAGGCAATTGCTTTTTAATTACGGCTACTAAATCTTTGACCTGAAAATTATTTTCTTCGAATCCGATGTTTATCACCTTCCCATTTAAGTTCTGCGTGCCTGTCTCTAAAAATTTAATAAATATATCACTTAAGTCTCTTACATCAATTAATGGCCTCCATGGAGTTCCATCGCTTAAAATCCTTATTTGCTTATATGCAAGAGCAGTTGTTACTAAGTTATTAACAACTAAATCATTCCTAAATCTTGGGGAAAATCCGTAAACAGTAGAATTTCTCATAAGCCCAATAAAAAAGTTTTTGCCAGCCAGTTTTTTTAGCGCTTTTTCTGCCTTAATTTTTGACTTTGCGTATGCAGTCAGCGGATTCACGGTCGACTTTTCATCAACAATTCCGCTTTTTGCAATACCATATATACTGCATGATGATGAAAACAAGAATTTTTTCACCCCTGATTCTTTAGCTAATTTGGCGAGCCTTATAGATGACTTATAATTTATTTCTTCGGTAAGACTCGGGTCAATCTCGCCCATTGGGTCATTTGAAAGCGCACTAAGATGAATTATTGCATCAACTCCTTTAAGGTCTTTTTCAGTAATATTCCTAATATCTTTTTTTATTTTTTTGTAAACCGGATCCTTTTTTCCTTTGATAATACATTTATCAAAAAATCCGGTATCAAACCCTACTACCTTATAGCCTTTAGTCAATAGTTTTGGGACTAGAACTGACCCTATATAGCCTCTATCTCCTGTTACTATTACTTTCTTCACAACGTTATCTCCATATTTTCCACTTTGGATCTTTTCTCCATTGCTTATTCATTTCCTCCATGTCCTGATAAGTATCCATAGCCGACCAATATCCGTCATGTATATAAACAGCAAGTTTTCTTTCCTCTACTAATCTATTTAGAGAAACTTCAATCATTTCTTTTGGCTTAACATAATCAAATACTTTTTTATCAAAAACCATAAATCCTCCATTAACATACTGATTTAGTTGAGGCTTCTGCTCAAAACGTTCGACGATATTGTTCTTATCGGATATAACTAGCCCCCATTTGGATTTTGGATGTACCCCAGTAATTGTACCTATGACCCTCTTCTTTTTGTGAAATTCGATTAAATCATTAATAGGAATATTACCTACACCATCTCCATACGTCGCCATAAAGATATCGGAATTTATGTATGGCTTGACTCTTAAAAGTCTTTCAGCAGTTAATGTCTCGATCCCCGTATCAACGAATGTAATTTTAAATTTGTCGTGTCTCTTTTTTTTCTCACGATGAATTGTTCGTTTCCCAGTGTAAGTGTCTATTGTAAGGTCATGAATAAAATATTCTTCGTTAAGAAAGTAATCCTTTATGTAATCACCCTTATATCCTAATGCGATAATGAATTCATTAAAACCGTAGTACGCATATATTTTCATTATGTGCCACAGGATAGGTTTTCCACCCACAGTCACCATGGGCTTGGGACGAAATTCTGTTTCCTCCTTCATTCGTGCTCCTTGACCGCCGCAGAAGATAACAACAGGAATATCTTTCTTATTCAGAATAGGGGAATATTAACAAAATATATCAATAAATACAATAGATTTAGTCTTATTATATCTTTCGCCTTTAGAACTAGGAAATATGTGACCCGGTATCTCACTTTGCATTGGGTAAAATAAATTCCTTTCTATACCCATAAAGGCAAGTAAACCAAAAAAATGGTTGCATTTATTAGAAGCATATATTTTTGGCATGTGTACTGGATAATACACAAAACTAGAATAACTACCTACGAGTATTAACAAATTCCTCGATAGCATCTACCATGTAGTCGAGCATTTCGCGAGTCTGCGTTGGATGCACCCCAAGCAAAAAAGAATCTCTATGTACCTTGTCTGCCACATCCAACTTATCCACCACATCCACTGGAATGGATTTGAATCCTTTCTGGCGAAGGATATTACCAGCAAAAAACAAACGGGTCCTTATTTTATTATTCTCTAGAAATTCCACTATCTCCTGCCTTGTAAATGGAACACCATCTTTTAGTGTGACCGGAAAATTAAACCACGATGGATTTGCTTCCAGCAGGGCTTCGATAAAATGAAAATAATCTCCGAATTTCTTTAGTTTTGACTCTAGGTATTTAAAATTTTTTCTTCTAGCTCTATGGATTCCTTCAAGTCTATCCATTTGAACCAAGCCAAAGGCCGCCATTATCTCCGGGACTTTAAAGTTATATCCTACTTCGGGGTATGAATATCTATGATCATATGAAACACCATTACTCCTACTGTCAAAGTGGACACCATGATCCCTATCGTAGTCTAGTGTAACTTGTTCTTTCCCCCATTCCTTTAAGCTTTTAATTCGGAAAGCTGATTCTTTTGTTTTTGAAAGTACAATTCCTCCAGCTCCAGCGAGGGTTATGTGATGGCTTGCATAAAAAGAACAGGTGGAAAAATTTCCGAAAGAACCTGTCTTTTTGCCATACACTTCGCTACCTAAAGCATCGCAATTGTCCTCTATTACCTGAAGCTTATATTTGGAAGCTAGGTGCATTATCCTTTTCATGTCAACCGGGTTGCCAAGGGTGTGTGCAAAAATTATTGCCCTAATGTCTCCATGCTTTTTTAATGCTTTTTCGACCTGGTCAAGGTTAATATTAAGGCTTTTGAGATCTAAGTCCACCGCAACGATTTGAAGATGGGAGTGCCAAATAGGAGAAAGTGTAGAAGGAAATCCTGCCGCGCAAGTTAGGACTTTGCTGCCCTCGGGAAGGTTTAAACCTCTTACCGCCAAAAGGTTAGCTGACGAACCCGAATTAACCAAACTTGCATGTGGCATTCCTATGTATTTTGCGAAGCGCTTTTCAAATTTTTCCGTTATTTTTCCAGTCCCAAGCCAACCTGCTTTTAAACAATCAACGACAGCCTTTATTTCCTTATCATCGTAAATTGTTTTTGCAAAATATATCTGTTCTTTTCTTTTTTTCATAAAGCCCTTTTATACAATTTGGGATCTAAGCATAGCATAGAAAACTCAATAAGAAAATGGTTGAGTGTTATTCCTCAAGCTATATCCTAATTGTAAAATATTTCTTTTCATTGAACTTTTTTTCTAAAATAATCTATAGTCTTTCTTAGTCCCACTTTCAATGATACTGTAGGCTTCCATCCCAAGATGTAATTTGCTTTGCCAATATTCATTAACCACTCACTAGCTTCTCCTATTCTTTCAGGAATTTTTCCTCTAGCGACATTTGAATTACTTTGCGTTTCTTCCAAAATAATATTTACCAAATCAAGAAGTGTATACGATATACCCCCGCCAATATTAATAACAGTATGTGTATCTATATTTTTAATATCTAAAACCTTTGTAAGAGATTTTACTACATCTTCTATAAATACGTAATCTCTTTTTTTCATTCCTGTATTGACTGGAATTTCTTCATTTTTTAGTGCTTTCATAATGAGCTGAGGAATTAATCTGTTGTCCTTATCGCCAGGACCGTACATAGTCCCTACTCTAAGTATTATCAGTTTAAACCCTAACTCACGGGCATATATGCGACAAAGACTTTCTCCTGCAATTTTCGATATTGCATATCCCGAAGGAGGATCGAGGGGTTGTTCTTCTATATAAGGGATTGGCCCGCTACCATAAACTTCTTCTGTGCTAATAAAAACCATTATCCTAGGCTTTGTGATTCGAAAAGACTCTAGAAGGTTGAACGTACCCTTAATGTTTATTTCTATGCACTGTTGGGCAACATTATATTCACGAGATAAGTTAACTAGTGCCGCTAAATGATAGACAATAGATGGATTTATGAGTTTAACCACTTTTTTAGTTTCATCTAACCTCACCAAATCCATTTTTATAATGTTTTGTTCTATATTTTCATGGCTAGCAGTTGCAAAAATATCCTCATCTCTTTCTTTTAATTTCACCAAGAGATTTTTTCCTAAAAAACTTGTCGCACCTGTAAGCAATATTTTATTCTTCATCTGTCTCCTAAGAATTTCTTAATTGTTGCCAAACTGTAAGCATAAAGATATACCCAGCACATAATGGGATGAAGAAACCACGCTACATCTCTTACTATGAAATATCCTCTAATGCTGTCGATTAATGGTTTTACAAAAGTAATCGTATAAAAAATAAATACAAAAAGCCTAAAGACATCTTGTGGTTTCTTGGGATTATATATTAAATATCTCCTTTTTAATACATTTTTATTTGAATTCAAATAGTAGTATGCATAAAGAAAGGCTATTCTTTTTTTCATAAGAGTTGTTAAGTTAATAGCGGTATCATGTATTACATCGTTTTTAACAACTGCATATTTATCGTGTCCTTTTTCAAATAAATCAGCAAAAACGTCGATATGTATAAATCTTGAGGGATCGCTTTGTGCATTTTTTAACAATATATCTCTCCTATATACAACACCATTACAACCAACTGTTGGCAATGAATCACGGTTAAATCGTACTATGTAATATTCTGGCGTTTCTCTTAAAATATCACCACCACTCCATTTATTCTTAAACCATGGCACTCTATCTGGCCTACCAATGTAATAGACAGTGGGATCAACAACGCCAAATAATGCAACATATCTGTTAAGGGCTGGGTCGTTTTTTTTATGCGTAAAGTGCAATGTCCCAGCGTGAACAATATCTTTATTTTCTAAAAATGGTCTTACCATTTGTGTTATCCACTTTTTATGAGGAAGGTAGTTATCTGCATCTAATGAAACAATTAAATTGTTCTTTGCATGTTTTAAACCGATGGCCCTTTGTGCTTCAGCATTTTTTTTAATAGGAGAGTCTATTATGCGAAACTTGTTTTTTTTGAGTATCGTTTTTGTAGCATCTGTCGATCCGCCATCCACATTAATATATTCTATGAGATGTTTTGGATAATCTTGGGTCATAATCGTGCGCACACATTCTCCTATCGTCCTTTCATTATTCAAAGTAACAATGATAATTGTAATTTTAGGTAACTGATTCATAGCTTTTTTGCGAGAATCACTGTGCCCAAACCGTTTTTATTTCTGAAAACAGGATCAAGGCACGCGATGGGGTACAAAAATGGATAAAGTATGCCTGAGATTATAAATCCTTTTTTAAAAGATAGATGGTTAAGCTCCCATGCTAGCTTACCAAAAAAGCCAAAGGTTTCAAGTAGAACTATAATCCTAAACCCCGCTTTTTTTAATTCTAAAGTAAGTTCTTCAGGCGTATACCCTTCATGGATGTGTTCCTCGTGCGACCACGCACGAAGTGACTTAAATATTCTTCTTTGTCCGGGTTGGGGGGTATGGATATACAAATAGCCATTCTTTGCAAGTAGATTATAAAAGTTGTGAATAACCTTTTTGTAGTCTTTTATGTGCTCTAAAACGTCTATGTTTACTATCAAGTCAAACTTCTTGCCGACCTTAGCCTTTGTAATATCAAGGTATCCAAAGTCAACATTTGAGACATTCGTTTTTTTAGCAAATTCGGTGCTAAATTTTATTTTTTCACGACTCACATCTCCACCAAAAATCCTTGCGTCAGGATATTTTCTTGCTAACCACATAGAATAGGTTCCTATTCCACTTCCGGCATCGAGAATATGTTTAAACTTTTTATTAAAAAGAGGCTTAATTATGTTTTCGAAGTATAAACTACGAATTTGGAATCCTACTTCGGGGATACCGAATAATTTTATATAGAGTTTTTGCAAGAAGCGAATTCCTAATTTTTTTTGATTAATTGTCTTTTTTTTATAATCGTGAGACATTTCCTCAAATGAGGAAAGAAGAATTTCAGGTTGATTCGAGTATTCGGAACCAAACATATTACATCTCGTTATAAATCATAACTGCCCAAATATTCATTAAGATAAAAATAAAAAACCAGGCATAAGAAACAACCTTTCCCATTTTTAACGTTTTTTTATTTGAAAGATATAGGGGTATCAAAACCAACCCCCATGAAAAAATTGCGAGTCTAAAAATCGGATATGAAAATCCAAAAGTCACTTTCCATGTAAGCTCCAGCTGACCCGTGCCTACTATCACAAGGAAAAGAAAAGTGTACAGAAAATTCCTAGCAAGATATTCCTTTATAAACAGAGCGATCGATATAATTAGGAAGGGATAAAAAGGATAACGATACCAACCATGCCCCCCTTCATCGGGAATGGCTATAATGAATACTAAGAAATATGAAATAAGTGCTGAAATAACAAATAGATGTTTTTTAAATTCTTTTAATGGCAGCAATATAAAGGAAAACCATCCCCAGTATATCCACCCGTCTAGGAAGAATCTATCTGCCAAATAAGGCTTCTGAAATAGAGCATAAACGCTTGAAAATGATATGTCATAACGATTTAGTTGTAGTCCCCACAGTCCTAGGAACACATCTTTGTCATAATAAAATCCGTAGACAAAATAAGTAAGAAAAATTGGAATAACAATAGCCGCAGTAATTAAAGCATCTTTATACCTTCTATGGTATAGAAAAATTATAAAAATAGAAAAAGGTGCTGCCACCCACGGGACCTTTGCCAGGATTAACAGTCCGCAAAGTACTGCCGCCAAATTTCTCATCCAAATTCTTTTGTTTTTAAGATACGATGCGGCAAGATACAAAGAGGCGAGCCAAACGGGAATAAAAAAATTTTCATTCTGAACAATTCTTGACCCTACCACCACTGTTGGAATGGTTGCATACAAAAAAGCGGACAACAACCCAATACCTTTCCCATAAAGCTTACTGGCAAGAAGAAAAACCATTAATATGCTCAGTGTTCCCAAAATAAGAGCAAGTCCCCGAATATTTTTAATATCTATGTCAAACATTCCCTCTGATCCGGAGAGCAACGCGTAGCCTCCCGCAACAAGACCAAAAAGTGGGGGGTGCTCAAGGTATGGAGTAACCAATATAAAATTTGTTTTTTGATAGATAACCAATTTTCTATTTTTATATTGAGGATGATAAGACCAGGAGGTTGGAACCTTATTTTGAATTAAGCTTATGCCCTGCCATGCCCATGCATACTCGTCAAATGTTGCTCCCAATCTCGGCCAAGTATTTATATTATGGTTCCTGAGAAAATAACCCAACAGAATAATTCCTATCAAGCAAATTAGGTTAAACCTTTTTTTTATAATACTCATTTGCTTCTCGCTGTCCTTTCGATAATTTCGATTGATTCATTCGCCGCGTTTTCCCAGCTGAATGATGATGCCCAGTCTTTTGCGTTTCTACTTAATGTCACCCTCTTTTTTTCATTACTTAAAAGTAAGCATATTTTCTCAATTAACTCTTTTTCGTTGGAAACTAAATATCCGGTTTCTCCGGTCTTTATTGATTCAGAAAGTCCTGCAACTTTAAAAGCAATAGCAGGAGAACCATAAAGGTTTGCCTCAATGATTGATATTCCCCATCCTTCGCCAATTGATGGATTAACAAAAACCCATGATCTTGATAATAATAGCCTTTTCTCAAATTCTGAGACGGGACCAATTATTCGGACCCTCCTTCTTTGGATACTCCTCATGGAAAGATCAGCAACTGCGGAAGCTTCAGTTCCCCAACCTGCTATCAATAAACGAGCACGAGGAACAATTTTTAAAATCTCAGGCATTATTTTTACAAGTAAATCCACTCTTTTATATTTTTTGATTCTTCCTAAGTATAGAATTGTAGGCTGAGAAAATTTGGAAAAACTATTTGAAATTTTCCTGTTTTTTTCTCCTATTCCACAGTAGACTATGTTAATATTTTTTTTATTGAAACCCAGTTTTATTAAAGCTTTTTTAGTAGTTTCAGAAATAGCCATGATTTTTATATTCGAATAGAAAAGAGGAAAAATAAATTTTTCAGTAATAAAACCTATAAGATTGAGGGGGAATGGAAGCTCAATGAAAAACTGCCTGCCATGGACATGGTAAACAATAGCAATTTTTGGTTTTCTTGAATAAAGAATAGAGAAAAAGGGGATTCCATTTTGGACATCCACTATGGTATCACATTCTTTTCTCAATTTTTTGAAGTAATACCAAATGGCCCAAAAATACAGCGAATAGCGCCCGCCTTTTCTATAGATTTTTATTCCATCAATTAAATCCTCATCCGGTAATTTTTCTCGAATATCCTGCCCACAAAATAGTGAAACTTTATGTCCCATTTTAACCCATCTTTTTGCAAGCTCAAAAATATAAACCTCACTCCCTCCCGCCCACTCATGCTTAATGTCCCTCCAGTTTAATATTAAAATTTTCATGAAAAGTATTTTGATATTCTAACAAATTTTATCTCAAATAATAATTAGTAAATTTTATTCTATAAAAAATAAGTATTGTATCTATTATCATGTGAGATATTATCTTCCAAAAATTGGCAGAAGTTATGCTACTTGCTCTATTAAAGTCTAGTTCGACAGGTCCCTCAACAATTCTCCTGAATCCCTTTGAATAAGCAATAGCCAATACCTCTATGTCAAAAGCAAAATTGTTAACAACCAACTTGGGAAACACGGTATCTACTACTTCTCTTCTGAATATCTTGAAACCGACTTGTGTATCCCTAACTTGAAATCCAAAAAGCAAATGAGTCATTTTCCTATATATATATGAAAAAAGCAGCCTGTAGATTGGGTACTTAACCTTAGAATCAGGATGGAGCTTACTTGCGACTACAATATCTGCTTTGTAATTTTTAAGAAAATCTATTAGTCTTACTATTCCGCTCGGATTTATCTCCATCCCCGCGTCTATAAAACCCACTATGTCTCCCCTTGACCTTAACATCCCATATCTAACCGCATATCCTTTTCCTTTATTTTTTTTATACTTAAAAACTTTTATTTTTTTCGAATGTCTAACATAAGGAAGTAATTTACAATATGTTTTCTTAGGAGCACCATCTATTACCACTATTATTTCAAAGCTATATGATAATCCTTCAAGAACTTCCTTGATCTTCAAAATGTCTTCAACAATGGTTTCTTCTTGCCTGAATGATGGAACAACTAAGGACAAAAGCTTAATCTCTCCCATTGTACCAGTAGTATAAAAGAAGGAGAACCAAAAGTAAAAAAGCACTTCCAAATAAAACTCCTATTACCTGGAAAAAAGATGAATGGTAAAAGAAAAAAAGAATAGTAAGAAGAAGGGCGCAAAAAATATTTATTTTAAATACTTCGGTTTTGCCTAAAGATAATAAATAATTATTAAGCAAATATGCAAGAGAAAATACAATTATAAATAAAGAAAATGGGCCTAAATAAGGAATGAGCATTTTATATTCGGGGTTGGGAAAAAAAATTGCCAAAACCAATCCCGGAAAAAGAAAGTAGAAAAAGGAAGCTGCAACTGAAGTAAGCGCAACCAAAGATGCTCCCAACACTAATATTTCAGCTACTTTTTCTTTTTTTTCTTTCTTTTGAGCAACTAATGGAAATAACACAAAATGGATAGGAGATGTAAAATAAAAAATTGACTTTCCCATTAAAGATAAAGCTGCGTACTGACCTGCAAGAACCGGACTGAAAAAATGGCGAGCAAAAATGGTATCAATACTTGTAAAAACAGTTATACCCAAAGTCGCCAAGAAAAACTTTAAGCTATATCCTTTAAGTTCCTTGATAAAGGAGGCATCCACTTTTGAATCGCCGGCAGCATTTTTTTTAATACCTTTTCTAATTATGATAATGGATAGGACGTAAGGTATAAAAGCCGAAACCACTATAGCAAACATTGCGCCATATGCTTTCAATCCTATCAATACGAAAACTATACCTAGTAAAATTTTTAGCAAAGCCCCGAAAATATTCAAAAAGGAGAAAAGATAAACTCTTATCTCACCCTGAAGCAAACCGTTTGGAACAGAAGCAACAATGGAGAGAAAAATATAAAAATAGGTAAGAGCGACCATTCTGAAATCTGAAATATGAAGAAAATCCATGAATGGTTTAAAGAAAATCAGTAATATACCTACTATTATCATTGAGAAAATGAAGGTGAATTTAAATCCCTGATTAAATAACCCCAGTAAAGCACCTTGATCTTTTAGCGCATTGAACTTTGCGGAAAACTTGGCAAAAATACCTGTAAGACTTGCTTGAAATACGGCAAAAAGAATAGTAACGGAAACCAGAGATGTAACCAATCCATATTCGGCCGGCTTGAGTAGTCTGCCCATTGCTAAATTAAAAAGATAATGTACAAAGTAAGAGGAGAACAATCCCAGAAAGATTATGCTGCTTCCCGAAATTAATGGATGATTTACAAGATAAGATATTTTCTTTTTCATTTTGCAAATTCTTCGTATGCTCTTATCGTCTCTTCCGCGGTTTTCTTCCATGAGAATTTTTGTGCTTGCTTGAGTCCGTCTTGTGAGAGTTTTTTTCGTAGCAAACTGTCTTGAAAAACCCTAAGAATAGCATCTTTTATCGAATCAGTATTTTGAGAATCAAAAAAAAGGGCAGAATCTTGAGCAATCTCGGAAAGACTTGAGGAATTGGAACAAATAACAGGGCACCCTGACTGCATTGCTTCAAGAATAGGCAAACCAAACCCTTCATATATTGAAGGCAAAACCAAACATGTTGCTAAATTGTATATTCTTATTAAATCCTCTGTTGGAACGAATCCCAACCGAATAAATCGTGAATCATTTTCAATTCTTTTAAGAACCGAGGCCAAATCATCATTCCATGGATTTTTTGGGATTTCGGACGATTTATTTTCCCAAACCTTTCCTACGAGAACAAGTCTAAAAGAAGTTTTTGAAACCGCGTCTATTAATTTGGGAAGATTTTTATTCCAGGTTGCGTCGCCCACATACAGCAAAAAGTCTTCGGGAAGCGAATACTTTTTGCTAATTTCTCCCGCAGAGCGGGATCTCGCTTCGCTCGACAATTTCCTGAAAATGGGGTCTGCGGCAAGATAAACAACTTTAACTTTTCTCTCCGGGAATTTTAATATCCTAACTATATCTCTTTTTGAACATTCCGAGTCTGTGATAACCCCGCTTACCCCTTTAAGTCTGTTTTTTTGAATAATCCATTTTATATTTCCCAAAATACCTGCCGGAAAGTGTTCTTTATAAACAATTGGCGTTAAGTCATGCACGGTAACAACCGTCTTGGCTCGAAATTTTCTTGGTAATGTTAAGAAGAAAGGATCAAAATAAGGATAATGGATTAGGTCCGCGTCTTCCGGAAATTTTTTATCTTCAACAAAATAATATTTATTTTTTTTATCATATTTAGCAAGATTTTCAATTAATAAATTAATATAAAATCCTACACCCCGAATTTTGTGAGCAGAAGTTGAACTTTTGCTTATGGGCGAAACATCTATTGCGATCTTCATTCGTTAATTATATCAGCATATCTGCATTCCGTACTAATTACGCACCGGAGAAATCCACGTGCCTGCGTAATCCACCTGGAGGGTGGATTAGCTTGACACCTGGGTATAATACCAATATTAAAGTTGAAGCGAGGAAATAAATGTATGAGAGTTTTTGGATTGGGGTGTTATCAAGGAAGACTCGTATCTTGTTGGTCCCCGAAGGTAAAGCAAGCACCATTCTCCCTTCATTTTCACTTATATTTGTTCGTTTCTCATTGATTTCTGCTGCCCAGCCGGGGAAATAGGCTGTATTTATCAAAAGTTTCGAATTTTCTTTCGAATCTATAGTGAAGGAATAAGATATCGACTTGAATTCGGTTATTTTTATTTTAGGGGAACCGGAAAGAACTTCAATTTTATCTTTTCGTTTCTTGGGCGCTCCCATAAGCCACCTTGTATTAAAAGAGTTGCCGGGACTATTGGTTCCGTCTTTAAAGTTACTTCTGGTTAAATAGTGGATGTCATTTCGCTTATGATAAAAGGGGGCTTTTGCATATCCAATGCTTAAAGCTATGGGACTAAAAATCAACGCTATAAAAATAACGATTTGCAATTTTTTCTTCTTTTTATATAAAGCGGCATGAACAAGGGCTCCTGCTAAGAATGCAGTTATCAAGACAACAGCGCTTAAAAGTCTCCATGGGAACTGAATATATGCCATAATTGGAATGTTTTTCCATAAGATGATGGAAAAAGGAGTAATTAAAAATACTGTCGCTAAAAATAAAACAATGAAAAAGAGCAAAATCTTTTTATTTCTTGAAAGGAATAAAACTACTATCGAACCCATAAACGCTATTAGATTGGCTATACCTATTTGAAAAGACATCTGCCCAGCCCTATTTACCCCGTTCGCGGGGTCGATTCCTGAAAATCCATAACCCCATGACGAGTAGACTAATTGATAAAGCTTTGGGAAATGTTCTATGGGATTGAATATTTGAAGACCCTGAACAGATTTTGTTTCAAGAAGTGCCGGCAACCAAAAAGGCGCCGCCAACCCCAACCCCGTAAAAACGATCAACCCCAAATCCCTAACATCCCCAACTTTCCCAATCTTCCTAAATCCGTTACTAATCAAAAACGCAGCGTAAATAACAAAGAATCCGAAAAATACGAGCGCCAGGATATTGTGCGCCAAAACCAAAAGTGCGAGAAAAATTCCTGACAAAATTAAAAAAAACCTTTTCCTTGTTTCAAGAAAATTGAGATATGACCAGAAAAGGCCCGGAGCCAAACCTAAACTCCATACCTCTCCAACCGAACCTCTCACGTAAATGTCTAAGAAATGGTATGGCGAAAAAGTGTAAAAAACAGAAGAAACAATCCCGCCTAAATCTCCCCAATATTTTTTTGCCCATAAGTACATAAATATCGCCCCTGCTATAGTTGCCGTTGCCATATTAAGTTTGAAAGAGTCTATGAACCCAAAACCTAAAGCATGGAAAATCGCGGCCATGTAATTGGGCAAAGGATAAACATAGTTAAACAAGGGAATACCAAAACCATTATTAAAATCAGGCGACCAACGAGGATATAGGACTCCTTCGCTCAAAACCTTATAGAATTGCTGAAAGCGAATAACATGATATTCTCCATCATGTGTCGGAGGAATCCCATAATTTGAAAGGTCGAGGACAGCAATAATTGAAACAATAATTACTGCTATGATCGATAAATTCTTTTTAACCATAAACTAAATAAATATAAAATAGGAGGAATCACCATTAAAAGATTTCGAACTAAAGGAGTTGCGCCAAAATAGTTGCCGCTCCACATATAGGGAATATATCTCAGCATAAGCCCGAGCGAAAAGAATATTAATAATTCTTTCATTTTTTCTCTTCCGGGAATTAAAGAAACAAAAGCTAAAAACCAAATAGCATACCAAGGATAAAGTTCTTCACGCAGTGGCGAAAGAAGAAAAACAAAAAACATTGAAATTGTGGCATAAATGTAAACTTTTTCTCCCTTAACTTTATTCAAAAGTGTTAGTAGGTAAACCGGAACT
This sequence comes from Candidatus Levybacteria bacterium RIFCSPLOWO2_12_FULL_39_17, assembly GCA_001782675.1. Lineage (GTDB taxonomy): Bacteria > Patescibacteriota > Microgenomatia > Levybacterales > GWA1-39-11 > GWA1-39-11. Next base: position 29,382 of record MFPJ01000022.1, on the reverse strand, counting down.
AGGAAAATGGTTCCAACTTTTATTAAAATCGAACCGATAAGAGCAAATATTGAAAAAAGCTTTTTTGTTTTAATAAAATAAAAGGCAAGAAGTGCAAAAAAAATCATTACAATGTCGTTATGAGCAGAAACTAAAGTCTCGATAATGACAAGAGGATTAAGAGCAAAAAACAAAACCGCGTTTCTATCGATTTTTTGAAGTAAATAAACCGTTCCTATATAAAATAAAGCGATAAACGCTTTAAATGAAAATAAAGTTAAAACAAAATTTGAAAGTCCCGCAAAATGAGGGACTGCTGAAAGTAAAATCCAAAACGGTCCGTAGAGAGCGGTTTTATTGGCAGCTCTCGTAAAAAGAATGTATGGATCATTAACGAATTCGATTGGAAAAACGATGTATGGATTCTCCTGATAATGGAAAGTGACTTTTGCCGTAGTTATATAGTTGAAAATGTCATAAGACAAGGTTGCCGGATAGGAGAAAAGGAGAATAATAGTAGTTAAAATAATTAGATTCCTTATATTCTTAAAATCGAATTTTGGTTTCTTGAAAATGAAATAAAAAGAAATAAACAAAGACAAAACAAGAGCGCCATAGATAAAAGTAGTAAGTTCCCTTTGTTGGAAGGCAAAATTTGTAAAAATATTTCTAAAGTAAATTAAGTTTGGATCAATAAAACCATATGAAAAAAGAGAAAATAAAATTAAAGAAAAAATAAAAAGGAAAAAACTTATCATATGGACTCCCGAATCATTATGGATTCTCCCAAGCTCTCCATTAATTTTAAATTTTTTGGTTTTTTTCCTTCAGGCTTCCATTCAAAAACTTGAGGCACCTCTATTCTTAATTTAGTGAGAATCTCAATATGTTTTTCCGAAGCGAAAGCAAGAAGAACATTTTTCTCGGAAGTGTCTTTTCCGTGTTCTTTTGCTTTTGTTAGAATTGGTTTTAAATTTTTGAAATATAAATCTGATTTGAGAAGAGCTTTATGTGCCAGTAAATATTGCTTGTACTCAAACAAAGTTTTTGCCTCAACTAAATATTTGTCCGATTGTTTCAAATTGTAATGGAATTTTCCAAAATCCCCGAAATACCAAAATCTTAAGAGTTCATCTTGAATAAGGTTTAATTTATAAAAAATATTTCCCGGCATTACCGAAGGGTAAGGAAGAACATAACTTGAAACAGCAAATGATTCTTTAGCTGTAACTAAGAAAAGACTTGCTAGCAAGAATAAGTAAATAAGTGTAATTCCAATTTTCAATTTAAAATTTCAAATTTCTAGTGTGCCAAGTCCAAGCAGATTTAACAATTGCTTCTAAATTCGAGTATTTTGGGGAAAATCCAAGTTCAGACTTTATCTTCGAGGGATCTGCGACCAATCGGTCTGGGTCGCCCGCCCGCCGCTCCTCCTCTCGAATTTTAAGTTTGCGCCCGGTTACTTTTTCAACCATATCCAAAACCTGCCTATTTGAATGGCCCTGCCCTGTTCCAATATTATAGTAGTAGCAACCTCGATCTTTTTCGATTCTATTAAAAGCCTTGATGTGGGCCTCTACCAAATCCAAAACATGGATATAGTCCCGAATACATGTTCTATCAGGCGTGTCGTAATCTGTTCCATAAAGGCTAAATTCGGAACCGGTTAACAATGCTCTCATTGCAAGTGGAATAATATGGGTTTCGGGATCATGATTTTCTCCATTTGAACCGTCTAAAGCTGCGCCTGCCGCATTAAAATAACGAAGCGCAGCAAAACTCAAATTGGCATTTTTTTCTCTCAACGCCTTAAGCGTTTCTTCTGTCGCAAGTTTTGTTTCGCCATATGGGCTCGTGGGGTTTTTAGGATGGTCTTCCGGAATCGGAATTTTTATGGGATTTCCATATACTGCCGCTGTTGAAGAGAATATAATTTTATTTACTCCCGAACCAACTGCAATTGAAAATACATTTTTCGAACCCTCCACATTGTTTTCGTAATATTTTTTAGGGTATTTTGAAGATTCTTCAACTGAAATGTATCCGGCAAAATGTATGAGACCATCAAAATGTTTTCCGCTAAAGAAATCCGTGAGCGATTTGAGGTCTCGGATGTCAAGCTTTATAAAATCAGCTCTTCTGTCAACTGCCTCAAGATGTCCACGCTCAAGGCTGTCTATAACCGTGACTTGATCATCTTGGTCAAGCAGTCTTTTGACCATAAAACTTCCTATGTATCCTGCACCACCAGTTACAAGTATCTTCATATTTCTAATTATATCTTTTTTATAAGTAATTTCTCTTCTGATTTGAAGATCGTTTCAAATTGATACCTAGGGTAATTTCTTTTTAAACTTTCGAATTCAGAAGGAGTAGAAATAATAAATAGGTTTGATTTTTTTAAAATATTTTTCCACTCCCCTCTATTTTTAATCCACCACTCATGGCTATGCTTATCGGAAAATAAAGAATATACCTTTCTTTGACTATAGTAAACAGTTGTCGGGTAATAATGATTAGTCATAAAAATAGAATCTCCTTCACTTGTCAATTCTCTTGCTTTTACGGCAACCGCTACTTCATCTCTTACAATATCAGGAACCATAAATTCATTTTTGAACTTCAAATTGATAAATGCCGCTAATGCCAAGATAATAAAAACTATAATTCCTGAATTTATCCTTATGTATCTTTTATTTATATCAAATATCGCCCAAGAGGTAATTAAAGCTACTACAGGATAAAGAGGAACCAAAAACCAATTGCTTTTGTTTTCTGAAAAAAGAAGGATAAAAAAGAAAAACAAAAAATACAATGGAAATATAATAGAAGACTTTTTCCGTTCCCTAATCAACATATAAAAAACACCGGGAAGAAAAATTACAAACCAATATTTAAGACCGCTTTTTAAAAAGGGGATGAAATCAAAAGAAAAATTATTCCAGAAAAATGCTGTTGTAGAAAATTTACCTGTTTGCTTGAATATATATGTTTTTACAAACTCATCTCCGTTTAAAATTATCGAAACAAATATCCATAAAAGAGGAACTAGAAGAGCAATTATTAAGCCTCTTATCAACCACGGATTGATAATCTCTCTGGCTTTTTTTGAAATAATAAAATAAAGCAAAATTACGGGGATTACCAAAAAAGCAATTAACCCTTTGGTTAAATATCCCAAAGCTATCGAAAATCCCAATGATACATACCATCTTTTATTTTTTTGTGCCATAAAAAATGAAAACAAAGACGCGAAGATAAAGAATGACAAAAGAGAATCTATATTGCCGGTTCTAGCCCTAAAAATAAATCCGATAGATGAAAAGAGAATAATAGTGGAGGCTAAAGCAACTTCGAAATTATATAATCTTTTTGCAAGAAGAAATAAAAAAAGTGCGGTAGCAAGAGCGGATATCGCCGAAACCAATCTTGTAGAAAGCTCTGCTTTTAAAAAATTAAAAGGAATTATAGAAATCCAATAGAAAAGGGGCGGTTTTTCAAGAAAAGGCTCCTCATTCCAAATGGGCCTCATATAATTACCGTCAGTTGCCATATTTCGAATAATATCCGCGTACCAAGCTTCATCCCAGTTTGAAAAATAATTGTCTCCGAGCTTATAAAAAAGCAGAAAAGAAAAACAAATAAAAAATAAACCAAACAAAAAAAATTTTGCCATTTTCATGACTTAGATGTCAAATATACAATAAAAGAAACGGGGAAACGAAGTGCTGAAAAAAAAGAAAATACAAAACCCTGCCATGAATCCATGAAACCTTTGTGCCTTAAATAAGTAGTCAAGAGCCAATGCGAGGGTTTGATAAATAAATATGCTATTGCATATGCAATTCTTTCAATTTTATTTTTATTCCCGAGCTCTTCTCTTATTTGCCCTGCGAGCAAATCATTGTATCTGTTCCATTTTAATAAATAGAAACTAAAGCTTTTGTAGGGATAATGAAGCAAGGCATTTTCCAAGTAAGACACTTTTCCCTCAACAACAGCCTGTTCATGAACATCCTTTTGAGGAAGCCTACCTTTCCCTTTTTTGTATAAACGAAGTGTGTAATCCGGGTATTGCCCGCCCTTCATTAAAAACCTTCCTAAGAAATAGTTTTTCCTGGGCATCCAGTAGCCGTTTATCTCAGATTTTGGATTTTGGATTTTGGACTTAATTTCCGAAGCAAGCCGGGGAGATACTACCTCGTCGGCATCCATTTGAAGAATCCATGAACCTTCTGCCATATCTATTGCCATCTGCTTATTAATGTGAAAATTAGGCTTGTTAGTCGTTATTTTTACCCTGGCTCCAAATCTTCTGGCAATTTCAACCGTCCTGTCATTTGATGTTCCATCAACCACCACAATTTCATCAACCAAGTCCTTTACGGACTCAAGACATCTTCCGATACTTTCTTCCTCATTATAGACAGCAAGAACTACTGATAATTTTTTCATTTTATTTCCGCCACAAGCAATGCTGTTTCTCCATTAAGATATGGGATTCTGTAAAGAACACGCATAAACTCTTTCTCTTCATGAGGATTTATTATGTATAGAGTATTTTTACTGATTTTATCATCTACTCTCCCGAATACATAATTGTCAATTCTGTGCTCTTCTGCAAACCCGCCCGATACTGTTCCTCCTATTTTTTGGTAAAGCTCCGGGTCATATCTTTTATAGTACAGATAAAACATATAGCTTTCAAAAAGTCGGTCCGTGTTTGACACAACTACTTTCTCATATCTATCCTCAATTTTTTCTGCCCGGGCAAAAGCATTGAGAATTCCATATTGAAAATGGCTCGACAGCTCCCTTGGAACCAAAGTAAAGTACGAGTGAAAAAACCACAGGGCAAATATAAACGCTACGAACACCGATCCTGCTAAAACTACCGGCCGAAACTTTTGAAAATAATTTATAAAAATCAAAAACCCAACCGCTGCAAAGATTTGCGGAACAGGCAGGATAGAAAAAATTCGCATTGGATGAGCATAACCTGTTGTTATTGCCCCTGGAATAATAGCAATTACGCTCCAAGCAAAAATAAATATTACGGTTTTTGTAGGAATTCCAGTCCGAGTTAAAAACAGAAGCCCTAGGATAGATAGCGGCAGTTCGAACAAATATAGAAGCCCGAGTGCCGGCGCTTTAAATTGTTCACCGCCCTCGTTTAAAAACAACCACTGGGGATTAAGATGTGAAAGATAGGCTTTTGATATCAAAAGACCGGATGCTACTTTTCTATTATCAAATAAAACTCCAACTAAATCACCTTTTGCCCTATTTTCATCAAGCCTTTCTTTTTGTATTTTAAAATAATCGACTGAATATTCTAATAAATTTGTTGCTTTGAAGCGGATAAGTGCGTTCTGATCGAATGAAGTTGAAAGTATAGGCAGGGCAACGATAAATCCAATAATTGCAGAAATAATTACGGTTTTTTTATTTGCGATTAAAGTTTTAAAATGCAATATAGCCAAAACAGCTAAAATTAATGGAGCTACAAGTTTAGTGCTTTGGTAGGAATTGAAAGAAAGCCCGAAAAATAAAGCAGATAAATAAAGATTCCACTTTTGTTTATTAATAAACCTTAAAAAAAACAGTAGTCCAAAAATTAAGAAGGAAAAAGAAGCATTTACCTCGTGTCCCAATCTTGATATGTAAATATGCCATGGAGAAATAGCAAATAGACAAGTCGTAACAAAGGACAGATCGAGTTGTGATTTTCCAAGTCGAATGGATTTGGCACCTATGGCTAACTCCTTTATGAGAAAATAGACGGCTATTACGCTTAGCGTTGAAAGAATTACGGAGGGAAGTCTAACTGCAAGCGGATTTAAACCAAATAAACCAACGAATGGAACTGCCAAATAAACATAAAGAGCCGGTCGATAGTCGTCATAAGCACGAAGTAAAATAGGAAACTTATTCCCATATTCATCGGCTCCCGTTTTGAGAATTGAATAAGCATTGTAACCTATTGAAACTTCATCTACTGTAGGTTGGGGAGGTATTGAAGAAAGATTAAAAAACCTAAAAAACAAGGCAAGAATAAAGATTATAATTAATAAAACCCTGCCTGCCGGCAGGCAGGCTGTTTTCAGCTTATTCATTAATTCTTTTTTGAATAATGAAGCCGCTCGGAAGTTTTTTCTCCCAAACAACCTCTCCTTCTTTTATAACAGTTTCAAGCCACCCTTTATGAGACCACGGTTTTGAAGAATCCGGCTCCATCAAAAGATAAAAAGTTCCTTCTTTTTTGTTCCCCGGAACAAATCCGTATTTTTTACTCCCGTACCACCATAAAAGATAATCATATGGATAAATATACACGGGTGGAGAAAATATTAATAAGTTAAATTCCTTTTTCCCCGCATCTTTGTAAATATAATCCATAGCGTTTTTCTTGCCGGCAATCTTTGCAGTCCCTCCGTAATCTTTATAATCATAGACGAATGTTTTTATTATATTAGGAAAAGCTTGCGGAAAAGATATTGATATGAAAATTAAAACTATAATTTGAGGGAGAACTTTCTTCGCTTGGATAGACGAGATCAGAATATAAACCAATAAGACCACATAAACCAGACTTAAATGCAAAAGATAGTAGGAATAAACTGCATTCCTCAAAAATCCCAAAATCAAAAAAGTTACAAAAGGCAACGATAGTAAGTAGATAATGAAACTCTTCTTATCTTTATCCTTTTCTTTAACAATAAAGAACAAAGTACATGCCAGAAGAAAAATAGCGATAAATTCTCCCGAAGCAAAATTCTGTTTGGGAAAACTGTCAAAAACATTAAAAATGAATGATCCCAGATGGTCTCGCAGTAATAGCTTAATAAACATTAGTGTAATCTCTGTTTTATCCGGATTTGAGGAGTAATCCAGAAATCCCCTTATCGCCATGAAATTATGTTTTATTTCAAACAGAACCATTGGCAACAATGCCAATACAAATCCGGAAAACACGACTAAATATTTTTTAAAACTTCTAATTTTTAAAATTAAAGCCAAGTAAACAAGCAGTCCAATTGACATTGGTACAGCAATAGCAAATTGAAAATTATAAATAAATGCGGAAAAAAATGACGCTCCAAAAATATACTTATTATTTTTGGCAAGAGACAACTTATAAGCGCAGTAAAATGCGAGTAAGATAAAAACCGGAGCACCATGAGAATTCCATACAAACCTGGATTGAGAAATAAACGGCGGAGACAACGAAATCAAAGCAGCAACCAATAAGCCTCCTAATTTACCGAACAGCTCTTTTCCCAACAGATAGCCTAAGATTATCGTTAATATCCCATAAAGAAACATTAAAATAATCCCTCCGTATGGATTTCCTCCGCTTAATAAGAAAGGGATGGAGAGAAAATAATAATGAAATGGTCCCTGAAATATTCCCCTAAACCCTGCCGCCCCCGCACCGATTTCCGATCCTATCAGTGTTGGTTTGTGGTCTACAACGATTTTTTTTACCGCGAGATAATCTCTCCCCTGATCAAATCCAAAAAGATAATTCCCGCTTAGGAGATCAACAGACCTAAGCATAATCCCAAAAACAAGAGCTGTTCCTAAAAATATGTATATAAGAATATTGAATGCCTTCATTTACTAAGAACTCTTAGAGTATAGTATAATGCTATATTATTGTCCAAATATGATTTCTTATAAAGGCTTCTCTACCCTTGAAATATTGGAAGGTGCATCAAATTATAACTCCTGGATTGCCGAAAATTTTATAAAAAAACTTAAATCTCCCGTTATAGAAGTAGGATCAGGAACGGGAAATATAAGCATTTATTTCTCGCAACAAAAAGAACTTTTTTTAACAGATAAAGACCCGGGATTAATTACTCACTTAAAAAATAAATTTAAACGAAAAAATATAAAAATTAACACTCTGGATATCTCAAAAGAAATACTACGAACTTTACAAGGGCATTTCAAAAGCGCGATAGCTATAAACGTTTTGGAACATATAAATGACGATGGGAAAGCTTTTAGAAATCTGCATCGGCTTCTTGTTCAGGGAGGGAGGCTTTTTATTCTGGTTCCCGCAAAAAAATTCGCATATACAGGGCTTGATAAAGCACTCGGGCATTATAGACGGTATGAAAAAGAAGAATTGATCGAAAAAATAAAATCGGCAGGATTTACTATAGAAAAGACTTATTTTTTCAATTTTATCGGTTTGTTTAGCTGGATTGTTAGGGATAAAATTGAAAGGGGCCACACATTAAAACTTTATCAAGTTGCATTGTTTGATAAATTAGTTCCTGTTCTTAAAATAATTGAGGGGATCATAAAGCCGCCACTGGGAGTTTCTTTAATTGTAATTGCAAGAAAAAAATAGTCTTATTGAACTTCTGCAATTACAATAGCTGATTTTCCGTCCAAATAATTAATTTTTTTAAGTATTTTTGCTCCATCTCCAAAATCATCCATGGTCCCAACGAAAAGGGTCTTCTCTTTTTTCTCACTATCCCAGACTATTTCTTTAAATGTAAACTTATCAAAACCCTTATGATCTTGCGCAAATCCTCCGCTTAATGTTCCTCCTAGTTTTTGATATGAGGCAGGATTAAATTTCAAATAATATAAGAAAAACATGTAGGATTGATCCAAAGGGCTTACATTTGAAACTACTATTTTCTGATAGCGACCTTTAATAGGAGCAATGAAGTCTATGGCCTGCTTATATCCATACTGCCAAGCTTGAGAATAATAATAATTTTGCTGTACAAAATACTGATTGAGATAATATAGAATATTAAAAATAAAAAATAAAATACATAAAGCAAATATTAAATATTTTATATTTATATTTACTATTTTATATTTTATATTTGATATAAAGCTTGCGGCAGCAAGCGCTCCTATTGCTGTGAATATTTGAAATGTTGGTAAAAAATTTATGGTTCGCACGGCATGCGGAACTCCGCTTGTCACAGACGCAGGAATTGGCGCAATTAAGAACAGTGCCAAGATCGTAAGCTTAGTTTTCTTAGGATAATTGCCAAAAAGCAGAAAATAAATTCCCGCAAGCAAAAATGGAAGTTCAACCAAATACATTAGACCCATAAATGGGGCATGATGACGCTCTATATCGCCCGTTATAAACAGCCAGTTCAAGTTCCAGTGAGATATGTATCCCGAAATTATAGACTTTGAATATTCAACCCTTCTGTTGTCTAAAATGAGCCCCAAATAGTCATTATTTTTCCTATCCTGCTCAAGTTTTTGAACATTTTTTTTTAAAAATTGAGTTTGGTCCGAGAAAACACTCACCCCTCGTGCTCTCATTAAGGAATTGGGGTCTGATACAAGAGTCCAAAACATAGGGAATACAAATATGGCTCCGAAAAGTAAAGCCGATATTAACCATTTCTTCGGTATAGCCAAAATATCTTTCCAATAAATTAATGCAAAAACAAAAAAGAGAATAGGAATATAGACTTTTTCGCTTTGATAAACATAAATACTTAGGGCAGCAAAAAAAGCAGAAATAAATAGATAAGCTCCTTGCTTGAAACCTTTTAAAAAGAAAAGGATTGAAAATATATTAAAAGCCAGTCCCACCTGCGTTTCAAAAGCAACACGGGAGAACTGCACATGCCAAGGGGATATCGCCAATAAACCTGCTGCTAAAAGCGGCAGAATTTCTAATCGTTTCGAATTTTTATTAAACAGCTCCTTTACTAGAAAGTAGGTACCTAATACTCCCAATACCCCGAATATTGCTGCAGGAAGTCTGACTGCAACAATATTTAAACCGAAAATCTTTATAAAAGGGATAATTAAATATGCATATAATGCAGGCTTATAATCGTCAAAAGACCTTAGGATAATAGGCAAAAATTTTCCATATTCATCTTTTCCGGTCAGCATTATAGAGTAGGCATTATATCCTAAAGACGCTTCGTCCCAATCAGGAGAAGGAGGCACATTTCCTATTTGCCAAAATCGAATCAGAATCGCTACTACAATAATTGTAAGCAAGAATAATTTATTCATATGCAACCAAAATTTCGTTTCCGTCCAAAAGTTTAAACTTTTTAAGAATATTTGCATCGCTTGGAATTTTGCCGGGAGTATCCAAATAAAGTATTTCTTTGCTTCTGTCAATATTATTTTTCACCGATTCGGAAAATTTGTATTTCCCAAATTCCCTAACATGCACAAATCCGTAAACCTCTCGTTCTATTCGGGCTTCTTTCCTGAAGCCTGAAGGGTCGTATTTTGTGTAAAATAAAGCATAAATATATGGTCTCCCTAAATCCTCTGTTAATATTACTTTGTCATATTTTGCTTCGTTATTCTTTACAAATCCTATAGCCTCCTTATATCCATATTGCCACTCACTGGAGAATTCACGAGGATAATGAACAAAATAATTGTGATAGAAGTATAGGAAATTAAAAATAGCGACTATCGAAACTAATCCGCTCAAAATTGGACGGAGTTTGAAATTTGAAATTAAATGGTAGAGGCCATAAGCTGTAAGAATCTGAAATGTCGGCAGAACCGCTTCAATACGCAGAGCATGAGGTGTCTCACGAGCTGTTGCTGCCGGAATTATTCCTAAGATCAACCAAATCGGAATAATCCACCAGTATCCTTCACGCTTCCTAAAAAGCAAAAGAATTCCTGCTATAAAAAACGGAATTTCCCAAATGTACATTTGCCCTACATCACGAATCGAAAATTTAGGATTACCATCTCCTTTTATAAACAGGAATTCGGGAGAGAAATTATCAAAATAGTGATTAAGGAATGAAGCTGCAAAGCCTAATCTTCTGTTGTGAATTATTTTCGACCAGAAAGCATTGTTGTCATTTGCTATCTGTTGATTTGCTCTATCAACAACCTGGCTATCCGTAAAAATATTTACCTCTTGAAACCTAAGCTTGGCTTGGGGAGTTAAAAGGAAAAGAAACAAGGGCAAAAAAAATACTGCCCCCAAAATTAAACTTACGAAAAGTTGCTTTTTCAAAGCAAAAAGAAGATATTTTCTTTGTGAAATTAGAAGAACCAAGAGAAGAAGAGGAGCAAGAATTCTTGCAGTGTTGAATGTGTACATTGAAATGATAAAAGAAATTACAGACAGAGGAAGAAGCCATTTATTGCTAAGCGAACTGAAAAACAGAAAAACTCCCAAAACTATAAAAAAAGTTGCAACATTTGCTTCAAAAGCCGCTCTTGATAAAAGAATATGCCAGGGAGAAATTGCTAACAGTCCTGCCGCCAAAAGCGGCAGAATTTCCAATTTCCAATTTCCAATTTCCAATTTCGAACTCACATTAAATATTCTCTTCGTCAAAAAGTATGTTATTAAAACCGTTAAAACTCCAAAGAAAGCGGAAGGGAATCTGGTTGCAAATTCGTTTAAACCGAATATTCTTACCGGAATAACCGCCAGATACGCATAAAGGGGAGGTTTATAGTCGCCGAAAGATTCGATATATGTCAAAGGCAAAAATTTCCCGAACTCATCTCTCCCGTCTGTTCCCAAAGAATAAGCATTGTATCCCCAAGCAGCCTCATCCCATGTTAGAGAAGGAGGATTGGTTGAAATTGAAAAAAAGCGAAGAAAAATCGCAAGCATTAAAATTAATGCTATAAAGAAGTACTTCCTCATTACTGATATTATATATGAAACCCGAAACAACAAAATTTATTTGTTTGGTGGAAAATATTCCATCATATTAAAAGCGCTTGATCCATCTTTCCATTTTACAATTCTTACTACCTTCACATTTTTTGCAGGTATCGGACATGCTCCGCTGTTAACATACAGAACATTCTTCTCGCCGTTAAGTTCTCCCTCACTATTGTATTCAGATGATAAAGGGCAATCATAAGGAATAAAAACAAACTTATCAAATCCTCCAATATCTTTGGGCGATCCCATATTCTGGTATTTATTAGGATCAAATTGACTGTAAAAAAGCAAATATATGTATGGGCTAGGGTGAGCCTTTGTTATTACTATTTTTCGATAGCGAGGATATTGTTTGCCTATTTCTCCCACCAATTCTTTAAAAGCATATCCTCTATACCATGGCTTATGATTTTCCTGTCTCACGTAATACTGCAACAAATAATAAGATAGTTCCCAAAATGCGAATATTATAAGAAAAGCTATCAAGACCTTTTTAATAAATGGAATTTTGCCTTCAAAAAAAGATACTAGTCCAAAAGAAGAAAGAAGAGATATAGGAAAAATTATAATGGCAGATCTATACACATTTGGTACTTCATCAAACGTTAGTGAAACGGGGATCAGCAAAACAAGCCACCATAATATCATAAGCATTACTTCGGGGATTTTTTTCCTAAATGCCAAATAAAAACCCAACAAAACAAATGGTAATTGCCAGAAAAAAACTAATCCAGAATCGGGAATTTTCATTCTTTGCGGCAGTCCTCCGTTTAGAAAGAAATAGTCAAGCGTAAAATACTTCTGATAATTTTCAAAGGCCGTTCTGGAATAGTTAATCACCTTATTATGAAATACTCTCGTTACAATCGCAGGAATCGATCCGTTCTCCCTTATTTGTTCTTCTAAAACCAGTTTGGTTTGGGGATGTTCAAAGATATTTATTTGGCGAATTCTACTGGCAGAATCAAGAAGAGTATATGCCGCGACAAAAAAAATAATTACTGCAAAAAAAACAAAGTATTTTTTCTTGATTTTTGAAAAATTGTCTTTCTTTTGAAAGGAGAATAGAAAAATCAACAGAAGCATAGGAATAAAAATGCGCGAAGCAGTATAAGACAAAACCGATAAAATAGCACAAATAAAGGAGACTATAAACCATTTGTTTTTATTTTCTTTTGTAAAAACATTTAAAGAATAAAGCATTAACAAAACAAAAAAAATGGAAACTACAACTTCGCTAACCGTCCTTGATAAGTTAATGTGCCAGGGAGAAATCGCAAGAATAAAAGATGCAAAAAACGCTAGCTTTTTATCTTTGAATAAATTTGAAATGAAGAAATAAAAAAGAACCACAGTCAAAGAACCAAAAATAGCAGAGGGCAATCTTACGGCAAAAGGGGTAAGTCCAAAAAAATAGACAAAAGGGATCGCAAGATATGAATACAAAGCTGGCTTGTATTCTCCAAAAGACTTAAGTGTTAACGGCAGGATTTTTCCATATTCATCGGCACCGGTTTTTAATATTGAATAGGAGTTGTAGCCAAAAGCTGCTTCATCTGCGTCAAAACCAGAGGGGATATTTCCCAAGTTCCAAAATCGTAAAACAAAACCTAAAAAGAAAATTAAAAGTAATAAAAAATTTATCCTCTTAAACATACTATTTTAAATCTAAAATCCGGAAAACTTCCGAACCGTCTGCCCTTTTTATTACATCTATTACCCTGGCTCCTTTAGGGTCTTTGCATAAAGAACTGTTCACATATAGGATTCCCTTCTCTCCTGTTAAAGCTTCAGTTTTAGGATCGACTTTCAACGGACATTCTTCTTCAGAAAATCTATAATTTGCAAAGCTTACATGATCCGACTTTTCCATATCTATATTTTTAGTTTGATTTTGGAAAAGAGCCGGATCATATTTGCCGAAAAAAAGGAAAAATATTGTAGGAGCTGTTTCTCTTGAAGTAATAATCGCATATTTATAACTGGGAATGTAAGTATTTACATTTTCAACTAATTCTTTATATCCGTCTTGCCTATACCATGGTCTGTAAACCTTCCCCTGAATATAATATTGGACAATATAATATAAAAAATTAAACATTAAAAATAAAATACATAAAGAAAATATTAAATATTTTATATGCATATTTACTACCTGCCTGCTCGCCTCGATTCGGCGAAGCGGGCTGGCAGGATGCGCAAAGCATACTGCTCCATATGCTGACAATATAGAAAAAGGTACAACAGCAAATAATGTCCGCTGAAGATTCGGGATATCATCAAATGTCAGAGCCGAGCCTACAAAAGAAATTAAAAGCCACAGCAATAAAAATATTCCTGTCCTTATTTCTTTTTTAAAGAGTAAAAATAATCCTATCAAAATAAGGGGCAGTTGAAAGATGTATAAGAGTCCCGATCCCGGGATTCTATATCTGTCAGGAAAACCTTTATCCAAAAAGAGAAAATCGAATGAAAAATGTTTGAAATAATTTTCACTCATCGTCAAAAAATATCCGGTAATCTTATTATGAAAAAGCCGAATCAACGGGTAAGGTAGTCCTGCTACCGAGTCTATCGTGATTTGCTCTTGAAGTACCAATTTTGTTTGCGGATGATTAAGAATGCTTAAATCACTAATTCTTGCCGTCAAGTTCTTATTTGAAAGTATTATCAAAATCGGAGCAATAATTATAACCAAGAATAAAACAATCTCAAGTAATAATTTTCCGCGATTTCTCTTCTGCATCCATGAAGTAAATAAAAACAATATTGGAATTAAAAGAGGCGTAAAAGCTCGAGGAGCTTGATAAATAAAAGTATTTATTCCGAAAAATAGATAAGAAAGAACTCTTAAGTAAACATTTTTATTTGAGGAAACATAAATCCATACTGCTAAGGTTATGAAAAAAAGCACAATGACATTGTCAGTTGCGGTTCTGGATAAATTGATATGCCAGGGAGAAATTGCCAAAAACAAAGCTGAAAGCAGGGATATTAATCTTTTGTTCTTATTTTTTTCAAATAGTTTCACGGATAAAAAGTAGATTAATGGAATAGTAAGGGAACCGAATAAAAATGAGGCAAGCCTAATTGAAAAAGAATTAAGACCGAAAATCAATATGAAGGGAATCGAAAAATATGAGTACCCATTTGGACTAAAGTAAAAAGACTCAAGGTGTATCGGTAAAAAATTCCCGCTGATATCGGAGCCTGTTTTCAGAATTGAATAAGCATTGTAGCCCAAAAATGCCTCGTCCCTATGAAGCCCTTGCGGTATTTGACCCAAAAACGCAAGTCTTAAGACTAAACCTAAAAGCATTACAAATAACAAAGGAAGAAAAAAATACTTCAAAATTTTAAAATTAGTTTCTCCAATTTAGATTTTAGAAGAATCAGCAAGAAGATGCAAAACAAAGTAGTCAACGAAATCAAATCAGCAAATAAACGGAGAGGAGATTCTCCAAAAATAACCTTAATGAGATGTTCTCCTTTTGGAACTCTAAAAGTTATTAATCCTCTATGATAGGCGTTCTGAAACTCTATCGGTGTTTTTCCCCCATCTACCAAGACCTGCCATCCCGGAAAATAAACTGTATTGTCCAAGACTTCCAAAGCCGTTTCGCCTTTCACTGTGAATTCATGAATATTTGATTTCCTTTTTGAGGCATTTATTGAACCTTGACCCGATATTATCTCGATATTTTTTTTGGGATAATCTCCGAAATCCCCTGCTGTCCAAATGGGACTTGCCTCGCTATGATAATAAGTTGTTGATGAATAATTAAAATAGAAAGAGTCTGGTTTTGAAGGAATGTAATTTACTTTCAGAAATTGAATAGAATAGATTAAAATTGCTGCGAGGATCGCGAGTCGAAAAAAATTATTAACAGACCTCAACCAAAGAGAAACCAGAACCACAGCTGCAAAACTTGAAATTCCAACAATTCTCCAGGGATATTGCAGGCTTTTCAAAAAGGGAACAATTTCCCAAACAGGAGTAGATATATTAAGTATTAATAAAGTCGAAAGCAGAAAAACTACGAACCAGAATATAAAAAGTTTTTTAGATTCGTTTTTTTTAAACAGAAATAATAGCGAAATTATGACTAAAAATAGGTTCATGGGGCCTATTTGCGGAGACAGCCCTCTCTCCCTATTTACTTCCGGTCCAAAACCCCAAGGGGAATAGACAAGCTTCCAAAAAGAAGGAAACTGAAGCTTAAACATATCAATAAATAATTTTGCATTTGTATATTTTGCCTCAACAATTGCAGGAAGCCAAAAAAAAGCAGAAATAAAAAGTCCCAGAATTAATATCGATAAGCTCTGGAAAATAGCTTGTTTGTTTTTGCCTCTCAAAAAAGAATATGCTAAGAAAATTGGAGTGAATAATAAACTGACAGAATTGTGGGAGAGAATTAAAAGCCCGTAGAGAACTCCTCCGGCGATAACATATCTTAGGTCTACTTTTTTTGATGCTTTTTCTATAAATAAAAAGACCAATGGAACAAGAGACAAAGCCATGAGCTCCGCAACTCCGGCTCTAACATATAAATTAAGAAAATGATATGGGGTCAGACCATATAATATACCCCCAAGCAAAGCGGCATATTCGTCTTTCACTAATTCACGAATCCAAAGATAAAATGAGACGAATGAAAGGATAAATGAAAAACCGATAATTATTTTAAAAGTATTTTCCAAACTTATACCTATAGCATTTAAAGGAATCAAAAAGATTCCCGGAAGGGGATAATAGAAAATTAAAACAGGCGATCCATATCTGAAGTTTAGATCCCCCGCCCAACGCAGGGGAAACTGACCGTCATTAGATGCTTTAACATAAGCGCCAAATCTTGCAATTATCGCCTCCCCGTCGTGAGAAGCATAAAAATTTGAGGAAAAAAGAGGAATTACAAATATTAATGACACTAAAATTAAGAAAAAGATGTTTTTAAATTTGTTATTTATTAACAACTTCATTTTTTTGAGGCCAAAAATAGGCGGAGGTGAAAAGTAAAGACAAGAAAGCTATGTGATTATTATTAAAGTATCTTGAAAAATACCAGTAAACAAATAGAAATATTCCATAAACAATAACAAGGATTTTAACCGAAAGATTTTTTTTAAGATATTTGATCAGAAACCAAAGAAGAGGCAGTCCCACGACAAGCTGGAAGATAAAAAATGGGAAAGTCTTGTCATGAATGTCCTTAATGATTCCGAATTGATTGAGCAGCATTCCAAAACCATACCCTGAAATAGGATAGCTGAATTCTGTGTTGCCGGAAAGGTAAAGAATTGTACTTTTGTAAAATGCCTTAGGATTCCAGAGAACAAAAGGCAATACGACGCTTGCAAAAGTAAAAGAAAAAAGACTAAGAGTTTTAAAAATTTTGTTTTTATGTTTAAAAAATAAATATGCAAAATAAAAGGGGAATAAAGGCCAAGCCGATTGCTTAACGGCAAAAGCAAAAGCCATCAAGACCGCTGATAAAAACAACTTCTCTTTAAACAAGAAATAGAATCCTGCGAAAAGAAATCCAAACATGAAGTAATCGGAACGTCCTTCCAGAGTGTAATATATCATGGACGGATTAAATGCCAGAAGAAGCAGGAAGGAGCGTTTTTTCTCCCCTTCTGCTATTAATTTATAAGCGAAAAATAATGTAGTAAAAAAAAGAAAAATTAGAGGAAATCTTCCGTCAAAGTATCCAAATAGCCTCCCGCTTATAAAATAAAATGGTAAAGAGAACAAGAGATAAAAAGGTTCCATAACAAAATGCCATAGTGCCGGATTTTTTTCATTTGGATTATCTGAATAGCGCCACTTGGCAAGAGGAGTTTCAAGATAATGTTCGGAATATGGATTTTTTCCAATCAAAAGAAAACGAATTGCTGCCTCCTGCTGAATAATAATATCGTGAACTTGGTATGTAGGAAAAGTTGTATACCTTGTAAAAATTGTCGAAAAGAAACTGCTACCTATTATGACAATTAAAAGGGCCCAAAGAAGTATGTTTTTAGCTCTTTCGTAAAAGACTTGTTTTAATTTTGAAAGGTCAAGAACCAAATAAGAAATTAACCCGATAAAAATTAATGTAAAAAGCCAAAAAGGAGTACTTTTTGGCGCAAGTCCGACGGAAAGTATGTAGGGGATTATAAGAGCGTAAGCAAGAACGGTGTCCAGTTTCAAATTCATAGATACTTTCTCCTGATAACTAATAAAACCTAAAAGAACTTTATTCTTAAAAGCCATAAAATTAAAGGTGTTTTTTGCCGGATAGAAAAACTACTCCTCCCGAAACAGCCAGGCTGAAAAGAGTTATGAATATACCGAGATAAAAACTTAAAGGCTTATATTCAAAAATTACATTACTTTTTCCTTCCGGGACAACAACTGCTCGAAGCGCCGAATTTGCGAGAAATATTCTAGATGGCATATTGTTAACTTCTGCCTTCCAACCCGGATAAAAAGCATCTGACAAAACCAGAACCTGAGGTTTTTCACTTGCAACTTTTACTGCTACTCTATTGGGGGAATAAGATACTATTGAAGCCGATCCTACCCCAACCTTTCCGGCTAGGGGAACTTTTTCTGAGAGTATTACGGTTTTACGGCTATCAAATGAAGGCTCGTACAATTTATTGATTGCCTTTTTCTGATCCTGAATATTTAGGTAAAAAGATGAAAGGTACGCTCTTGGATAAACTTTCAGATTTTCAAAAACAATAAAATTTTTATCCTCCCATGCTTTCTTAAATCTTTCAGGAGAGAGCCTCTGCTTATTTATTTTCTCAAACTCCGACTTCTCAAAACCTATATATTTTATAGCCAATAAATCCATTATCCTGTACTTTGTACTCATTGCGCTTTCAAAAGGAAAATCTGAGACCGGATAAAGAAGAGCATCTGATCTTGAGAATATTCCATCATATTTTGCTTTTCTTGAAGAAGAGAGCAATTCGTTATATGCTCTTATGTTAACGGGGTCATACCCTTCCGGTGAATATATTTTATAAACTGTTGCAAAATTATTGGCAAGCGATGCGGAACCATAACCCCAATACCTGTGTAAGCCTTGATTTTTCTTTATGAATTCAAGAAAAGGCGCTCTTGGATAAAGAAATTCGGCATTCGAGAACGCAAAATATTTTTGCGCAAAAACAAATGATTGCAATGCGAATATCAAATACAAAACCAAAACCAAAGGTTTTCTTAAACTTTTTTTGAAAAACCCGAGCAAAACAATCGAAAGACAAAAAATAAAAACAGCAAAGGGGATAGCCGAATTTCTGGCTGAAATTATATACCAATCGTTTGGGAAACCTTTAATTTGGAGATTTGTCCGAATGGCATAGATTAAAAATAGCCCTAAAATCGCAAAGATCAAAAAAGGAGGAAGTATGGCAAGTAGCTTTTTCTTATTGTCGCTGTTTTCAATCCACCACTCAAGACCCAGAGCGCCCAAGATAGAAACCGCAAAGCTTAAGACAAACACTACCCTTATTGGAATTGCCGAAGATAGAAAGGGTACGGAAAAATCATATAACATTCTTGAGGTAGGAAAATCCAAGGCTAATGACAAAGATATAAGAGCGGAAAACAAAAAAAAGACAAAATAAGATTTTGCTTTTTTGTAAAGAGGAGAAAAAAAAGAAAGGATCAAAGGAACCAGCCCTACATAAATCATGTTTTCATAATATTGCCCCGGTCTTGATAAAAACCAATTTTGGGTAGTAATATTGCCAAAAAAATCAGGGACAATAAATGTTACCAGCTGATTCAGGGGAATAAGAAAGCTAATGTTTAAATCTTTAAGACCAACGGAACTTCTGGGAGACAATATATAAGATTCAATTCCCGGTACAAGTTGAGCCGCAGATATTCCGAACCCAAGCAGAATACCTACGCTGAGTTTAATGAAATCTCCAACCCTCTTTTTTTTTGACAAAAATGTTTTAAATAAGGCATAGGTAAAAACAAAAATTAAAAGATATATCGTAGGCTGAATGTATCCGGCCATAATAGACAAAGCAATGCTTATTGAAAGAAGAATCAAAAAAGATAATTTATTTGTTCGAGCAAATTTTTCAATTGAAAAAAGCGCAAGAGGAAGCCATAAAAAGGAATGAACTGATTGCCAAATTTCGGCATTCCAAATAAGCATAGTGGATGATAGAGAAAAGAAGAGGCTTCCGGCAAAAGAAGAGTATTTGGATAAAAGTATTGATCTTAGATAAAGATATGTAAAAAATCCTGATAAAATAACGGCGCTAAGTTTCAAAAATATTAAAGTTTGAACTTTTGAAAAAAATAACATCGAAAGGTGGAGGGGATAAAAAACGGCGCTTGCCCAATTAGCAAGATGGGGATAGCCTGAAAAATTATAAGGATTCCAAAGCGGTACGGTTTTGTTTTTTATCGAATCATAAGTAAAATCCAAAAGAGGATAAAACTCCCTAACTTCATCTACACTCATAAATTTAAAAGGAATACCTGTGGGAAATTTTTCCCAAATGATAAATTTCCATGGAGACCAGAAGGCAACCAAAAGGTTACTATTGAAGGGAATTTTGTCCAAAAAAATAGGGTGAAAAATGAAAAGAGAAAGAAAAGTAAAAATAAAAAAAATAATTAATAATTCTAGATAAGCTTTTTTTTCCATGTAAGGGGAGTTTTGTCATTTTTTATTTCCAGATCATCCAGGTACATAAATTTCTGAGCTCCTTTTTTTCTTGCCCATTCAATCATTTTCTTGACACCTTCTTCAAGACCTATCGTTGTCTTATATCCAAGACTTCTTTCCGCCTTGCTTACCGTGCACCAAGCATTAATTACTTCCTTTGGCCTTATTGGCAAAAATTTAGGTTTTAGATTTTTAGGGATGTTTCCATTAGGGAAGAAACTTTTTAAAACTACCCTCACCAGCTCATTAATTGAATATTCTTTTGTTGGGCCAATATTAAAAATTTCTCCCTCCGCTTCTTTAATAAATGCTGCTCTGATTATATATGGAGTAAAATCATCAATATAAGAAAAGGCCCTCTTTTGATTTCCATCACCATAAATATAGAAATTTTTATTATTTAGAAGGCAGTTAATAAAAATTGCGATAACATTTCTATAAGGATCCGCCATGTTTTGTCTCGGACCATATACATTATGAGGTCTGATTATTACATATTTAAATCCATGAACCTCACTTAAAATTTCAGTCGTCTTTTCCATGGCCGCCTTTGAAACGCCATAAACATCATCAGGACATCTTTCCATCCTCTCTTCAAAAGGAGGGTTCTGTGAGCCATAAACGCTCATCGAAGAAGTTAAAATCATTTTTTTAAAACCTGTACTTACACATGGAACAAGAAGGTTAAGATAGGCCATGTAATTTCTTTGCGTGCAATTAATGGGTGTAAATTGACTTCTTCCTTCTGTCGCATCTGCCGCTAAATGAAAAACTATTTCCGGTTTTACCTTTTTGATATACTCTTCTGTTTTCTCGCGATCCCTTAGATCAAGCACTGTAAAATAGCTTTTGGGATTTACATTATCCATATACCCTCCAGATAAATCATCAACGCCATATACTTCATGCCCCATATCAAGTAAATCATCGACAAGATGGCTCCCCATGAATCCTGCTGCTCCTGTAATCAAAATCTTATATTTAGATGGGGTCATAATTTAATAAACATTATAAGCAATATTGATGATGATTATCAATTGAGTAAATTACTCAGTTTCTATATAATAAGCTCAATGTATTTAGGAAAAAAAGTCAGTATTGTTTTCCCCGCTTACAATGAGGAGAAAAATATTGCGCAAGCGGTTAAGGATTTCAAAGCAACAAAATCAGTAGACGAAATAATTGTTGTAGACAACAATTCTACAGACAGGACAAATGACATAGCAAAGAAAGCGGGGGCAAAAGTTGTTTTTGAAAAGAAACAAGGATATGGATTTGCGTTAAGACATGGACTTAAGCAAGCAAATGGAGATTATATAGTCCTTTGTGAACCCGACGGAACTTTTTCTTCTCAAGATTTAAAGACTCTTCTCTCGCAAATGAATAAATACGATTTGGTAATTGGGACTAGAACCAATAAAAAATTTATTGGAAATGGGGCAAATATGGGTTTTATGCTTCGGTATGGAAATATTTCGGTTGCAAAATTCATGCAGTTTTTGTTCTCAACCGGAAATATGTCTGATTGCGGGTGCACCTTTAGAGTCTTTAAGAAGATATTTGTTAAAAAAATGCTTCCATATTTTACGGTAGGCACTTCTCATTTTCTACCCGAAACAGTAGTTTTAACCAGCATTTTAGGAGGAAAAATTCTTGAGTTGCCTGTTCATTATAATAGAAGAGTGGGTATCTCAAAAATAACGGGGTCATTTCGAAAATCTGTAAAGGTTGGACTTAATATGATTCTATTAATTTTAAATTACAAATTAAATCCCCCGAAGCTCTAATCAATAAATCTATATTTAATTAAACTCCAAAATGCAACTATTCCATCCCTAAAGGTATTTAATTTTTTTCCCTCCTCATAACCTCGGGGATTTGTGGTAATTGGGATTTCTTTTATCCTCAATCCTTTTTTAAGAAGTTTTGAAGTGATTTCCGGTTCAAAGTCAAAGCGTTTTGATTTTAGTCTTATGCTTTTTGCCTCGCTTCTGGGAAATAATTTATAACATGTCTCCATATCCGTAATCCACTGTCCATATAAAATACTGGTTAATAGGCTTAAGAAACGGTTTCCCAAGTAATGTATGAGAAATCTTATCCTCCTTTCCTCTTTCTTGAGATTTGGCAGTCTATTTAGTCTTGTCCCATATATGACATCCCTTTTGCCTTTTATATTACTGAAAAGTCTTGGTATATCATTGACATCATATTCCAAATCGGCATCTTGAATTATTATATAATCACCTGTTGCATTTTCTATTGCGGTTTTCACCGCTGCCCCCTTCCCCATATTCTTCTTATGACGAAAAAACTCGAAATTTTTAATTTTTAATTTTAATTTTTTAATTTCAGTTGCGGTAGTATCTGTTGAGCCATCGTCGACTACCACAATTTCTTTACTGGCTCCTTTTATTTTGAGGTTGTATACTTTTTCAATTACAGTTCCAATTGTTTTCTCCTCATTAAAAACAGGGATTATAATTGATAACTTCATGAGATTGCTATAATTTCCGAATCTTTCTTTTTATATAGTTTTTTCTGCCGGAACCTTTTCCCAATTATAGCAGGAAGGCTCAAACCGGCAAGAATGAATCCTAAAAAGAAAGCAATATCAAGTCTTATAATGGCCGAGAACAAATGACACGGCAACCAAAAGATATGAGATAAAATAAAATTTTGGTCTGAAATGTTTTTCCAAACAAAAATAAATTGGTTTTTGTATGCAATAGTTCTTATTTTAAAATCCGAATAATATTGCTTGATAGCTCCTTCAGAATGCTTATGTTCAACCACGCTCCTTTTTTCAAACAAGAGATTGTAGCCTGATTTATTAGCCCTATATGATAAATCTATATCCTCCCAATAAAAGGGGTTATAAAGCGGATCAAATCTTTCAAGTTCCTCAAAAAACTTCTTCCGAATTATGGAGCTTCCACCTGATATCCAGAATGTATCAGACTTATCAACCTCACCTTTCCTGTGAACCAAAAAGCCTCTTTCCCATACGGCCTCCCCTCTTCCTCTGTAAACTATTTTTCCTCCCTCAATACTTTTGTCCATGCATCCAATTCCAAATAATTTTTCATCTGCTTCAAAATCGGCAATTATAGGGTTAAGAAAATCTTTCTCTGGAACAACATCTGTGTTTAATAAAACCAGGAATTCTCCTTCTGATTCCAAAGTTCCTTTATTTACCGCTGAAGAAAATCCTAGATTTTTTTCATTCCTAATTAGTTTAATAGTAATCCTCTCTCTCTTATCTAACTCACTTACAAAATTTTTAAGCTCCTGGTATTCTTTTTGCTTGGACGCATCATCAACAATAATTATTTCAGCATCAAATTTGCTTAAAGATTCTATAACTTTTGGAAGATTCTTTTTTATAAGTTCAAAACCGTTATAATTTGGAATAATGACACTGAATTTCATATTTAGAAAAGTGAATTATAGAATACTATCCTATGGTTTCCCGGAGGAACAAAAATTCCTCTAAAAGTGTGATTCGTTTTATATATTTTTGATTTTTTTCCGTCTATTGAAACCTTCCAGGTGGGATAATAAACATCTCCAAAAAATAGGAACCCATCGCCTGGATTCTCTGTTTCTATAATAACCTTATTATCGGAATACTGCATAATTTTTGCTTTACCAATATTGAGGTTTTTTGTATCCACCTGATCCTCAACAATAGCAGTTTTATTTAAATTTTGATAGAACATTTCGCTTAATTGGGCATTTTTCCTTTTTTCAACAATTATTTTTTCTACAAAGAAAGCTCTGCTTAAAAATTCTCTATTTAAAAATATCTTTGTTTCTCCTTCTTCAAATACTTTCTCAAATCTTGATGGATCAAGATCCGAGAAGGAAAGTACATATTTAACATTTAATAAATTTATAAATTTAGAATCTAAGTTATGAGGTGTTAAGATCCGGTTAAACCCAAAAGGCGGATCAATATTTGGTTCTCCTCGTTCTGATGCAGCCATTAACTCTGCATAGGAGTTAAGGTAGAGAGGATCATACCCTTCAATCGATTGAATTTTATAATATGTTGAAAAGTTTGGAGGAAAAATCCGGGAATCAGTTGACGCAATCCTGAAAACATCCTTGTCCTTTTTCAGGAATTTGATTGTTTTTGTCTGCGGATAAAAATATTCGGATTTTGTGAAGGAAGTAAATTTCCACCCAAACCTAAGCAAGTCAAAAGAAACAACAAGAATAATACCCAGCAAAACAAATCTCCTTAAGCTATCTTTCTTCACCATTGAGAAGATTATTATTAAAAAAATCCCAACAACAAAAATCATCGAAGGAAAGATTAAGTTTCTTTTTAAAACCGATAAATTTTCTTGAGAGATGCCGAACGGATTCCCAATTGAAGCTACCCAAACCAATACTAAAACCACTAATGGTATGAGGACCGAAACCAAAACTCTCTTTGTCATCTTTTTCTGCTTGATTAAAAAATCAAATCCAATCGCTGATAACACTGATAACCCAAAAGCGATTAAGAATATTAATCGCGTGGGCTGTGAAGATGAGATAAAGGGAACTCCGAATTCATATGGAAGCCTAGAGATGGGATTTTCTGTCGCAAACAATAACGCAACAACAATTGTACCTAAGAAAAATAATTTATTTCGATTAAGATCTGAAGCCAATGAGAACATAACAAAAACCAAGGAGATGATTCCCACATAACCTATTAATTCTCCATAATTCCATGTTCCCCAATAATTAAGAGTCGTAGGATTTCCAAAAAAATCCGGTATTAAGAACTGAACGAGATGTTGCAGTGGAACAAACCAACCCTCCTGTATCCATGCTTGATCCTGAATTCGAGCCGAAAGGTTAATAAATTGAAGAGTCGGAATCCACTGTATTGCTGTCGTAATAATAAATAATAAATAATAAATAATAAATAGACCTATCGTTCTAAACTTTTTCCCATACTCAAACCATCTAAAAATAAAATAAGCTATCGACATGACCGAAAGATAAAAGAAAATCTGAAGGTGGCCTGCAAAAAATGAAAAGATACTCGAAAACAATAAAACTCCGAACCAAATTAATAATTTTTTATTTTTGCTATGTATATTTGCTTTTTTATATTTAATATTTGATATTTCTTGAAAGTGTTCGAAAATTTTATCCACAGATAACAATAGTAGTGGCAACCACAACGCCGTATGCACGATATTTCCCCATTCAAACCAAGCGATAGAAAAACCTGAGAAAGAAAAAGAAATTGCTCCCAAAATACTTGCCCGTGAATCTAATTTAAGATTTTTGAGATAAGCAAACATAAAAAATCCTGCAAGAACAGGTTGAAGCATTACAAAAATTGACCAAGAGATGTAATAAGGCTTAATAAATAAGACTAAATTCAGCGGATAAAAAGTGCCGGACTGAAAATTTGCAATATGGGGTTTCCCTGCCATTTCATAAGGATTCCACAAGGGAAATTCGAAGCGTGCCAATGATTCCACCGATAAATTTTTCCATGGAATAATTTGTCTAACCGGATCGGTAATTAAGAAATTTTTATAAGGAATTCCGCGGGGATATTCTTTTGCATAAAGGTCACGAAAAGGATGATATAGTCCCACAATAGTATCTGCCGGAATGGGAAGAAGAGCGGAAAATAAAGTTTTTGAGAAGAAAATCAATACTACTATTGAAAATAGAATTAAATAAAACCTTTTAGTTAACAACTTAATCATTCTCTATTATTTTTTTAATTTCCTCGCAAAATCGTTTTCCTGCAAAATCATTTGCTCTTTTCTTTGCCTCTTTGGACATTTTTTCAAGGATTTTATCCTCGCGAGTCAGCATTAGAGTCTTCTCCTGAAGTTCTGAAAGAGTATTCCATAATAATCCGTTTTTTCCATCCTCTATAATTTCCTTTTGCCCTCCGGCATTAATCACTACCGGTACTGCCCCCGCTCCCATTGCTTCAACCGTTGAGATACCAAAATGCTCGGCGTACTCTGGGTGAGTCTCCAAATCCTCTCCGAATCCCGCAGCATGCCAATATATTTTTGCCCTTGAATAAATATCCCAGAGCTCATCATTTGATTTGTTTATCAGAAACTCAATAGGAAATCCTTTTGTTTCTTTTTTCATTTTGGAAAATTCTTCATAATCCCTATCTCTTATGCTTACCGCTAGAACAAAACGCCAGTTTTGTAATCCTTTCTTAAGTATTGATTTAAAAGCTTTGATCATTACTCCCTGTTTTTTATAATCCCCTATTGCTATATTTTTCACTCTAAATCTTCCGACATGAAGAATAATATTTTCTTTCTTTTCCTTTTTTGGTTTTAGGACAATGGGGGGATAAACAACTAAGCTTTCTACTCCAAAATCTTTATCAACAAATGATTTTGTAAAATAAGAATTACAAAAGACCTTTCTTATTCTTTTTATTTTAATTCTAGTTTTAAAATCAGATTTTGCATTAGGTATGGGCTGCTGGATATGAATAAAGAGTTTTTTTGAGAGAACAAAAGGGATACTTCCGTCAGAGATAATAATTATTGCATCATATTTTTTCGTTTCCAGCAATCTTTTCAAAAGTCCGAATTGTGGAGAAAAGATATTTTTTGCAATCCTTATTTTTGATAAATCAACGGAAAATCTTTCTGTTGCTTTTTTTAAATCCTCTTGATTATCCCAAAATAAGACCACTTCGTTGTCGGAAGATAGGCATTGAGCTATAGTAAGCATGTACTTCTCTCCTCCTCCCATGTCATCAAGGTAAGGATCAAAGACTCCTATTCGCATATTTAAATCAATTGTACCAAAACCCTTGCCTTGAACAAAGAGAAGAACTATTGCCAAATTCGAATTGCTATGTTAAATTGTTTATATGAATCAAGAAATTTTTGGAAATCCTATCCTTCTTTTGGCAATTTACATTTGGTCTTTGATATGGAAGGGACTCGCCTTGTGGAGAACGGCAAACCTTTCTCAGAGAAACTGGTTTATCGCAATCCTCGTATTGAATACTCTTGGAATACTTGAGATTATTTATCTTTTTAGATTTGCCGAAAAAAGATTAACACTAAAAGAAATTCGTTCCTGGATCCAGCCCAGCAAGTAACTAGTTTGTAGAGTCCCTAGTATCTATTTCCTACCGGATTGTTTTTCCCATAATTTTGCATAAGTTATAAACATTGAAAAGGATTGATAAATTGCCTCAATTATTCCAAGTGTTCCATTTTTATATCCTCCTTCTTTGAAATATGATTTCAAAAAAGCCGTAATCATCACTCTGAAAAATCTCCACAGACTCATATTCGGATGATTTGACTTAAATCTCAAATCAGCTTCAAACTCAGACCAATCATTAGTTTTTTCAACCATTCGAGTTAAATTCCTGTGTGTATAATGAAGAATAGGACTCTCAATCTCCAAAAGTTCTCCTACAACTTCCGGAGTCTCATGAACACTGCCTTTCCAACCTTTTAAACGAGGCTTATAAAAAATTCTTTGAACGCGGTCTTCAAATCCCCAATCTTGGCCATAAAAAAAGGTTTTTCTTCTGACAAAAAAACCTGCGATGTTTTTTTTATAATCAAAATTTTTTATCTTTTCCTTGACCTCGGCAATAAACCCTGGGGTTGCTCTCTCATCCGAATCAATGTAAAAAATCCACTCATTTTTTGCTAGAGATGCTCCCAGATTTCTTTGGGAAGAAAAATCCTGAAGTTTATTTTTAGTCACCTTGGCTCCTAAATCTTCTGCGATTTTAGCGGTTTTATCATCCGAATCATCAACAACAATTATTTCATCTGCCAAGTTCTTTATTGATTTTATGCAATCGGAAATTACACTCTCCTCGTTTCTTGAAATAATTATTGCTGAAATCATTTTTTTCTAAGATAAAAGCTTTGTGCTCCTGCTCCAATTATACCCAACCCCGCCAATAAAAGTCCTATTCTGAAACTCTCGGGAGCATAATTAAATACAACCCTATGTTTCCCATCGGGGACTACAATTCCCCTAAAAGCATAATCTACTCTGTAAATTTTCGAAAACTTATTGTCGACATAAGCTTTCCATCCCGGATAAAAAGGGTCTGTCAATATGAGAAGATTTTTTCCTTTCGAATCTGCCTCTATAGTTATTTTATTGGGTTTGTACTCTTTGATTTCAGCTTCACCGATATCGATTGATTTCCCCGTGAGTTCTATATTTTCTTCCGCAACCGCCTGTTTTTTAAGATCAACTCCCTCTTTTAAAATTAATCCGAGTATCTTTTTTTCCGATTTTTCGATTTTAATATTATTTACCAGAAATGCCCTCCTGAAAACTTTTTGATTCTCATATACTTGATAATTTGGGTCCTCATGTATCATCTTGAATTGATCTGTGGGATAAGTCCAAAAAGGAAAAGCCCAAACTTCTCTCCCATCGGCAATTTTATGGACAACATATTTTATTCCTAACAAGTTTAATGCTGTACCCGTATATGTTCCCTTTTTGGGAAATAAAACAACTGATCGCTCCGCTTTGTGATACTGTCCATCCGAGAGAGCAATCACGAGTTCTCCATACCTTTTAATATAGAGCGGGTCGTACCCTTCAACGGACGGAATTCTGAAAGTGGTAGAGGCTTCAGAGCCGAAATTCGCCAAAACTCTGTCATATCCTGAAAGTTTTGATAAGAATTTTGAGATTTGAACTTCAGGATACACCAGCTCTCTTGGTTTAAAAGGCTGCCATTTTATGGCAAATCTTAAGACATCAAAAGCCGTTAACAAAATTAATAAGGCTGAAATAATGATAAAAATATTTTTAATTTTTATAAAAAGCCCTGACAAAATAATAAAGACCGATGCCAAAAGAAGAAGTGTGGGGAGTTTTAAGTTTGATAAGGATATTTGTGATTTGCCTTCCGGAAAAAAGAATCCTGACAAAGAAATAGTCCACAGTGTAATAAATATTAAAACGAATGCTCCGAGCCAAACAAATACAGGCCTAAGTTTTCTATTTTTTAGATCCGCTGTCAAATTTTCAAATCCAAACCCG
>MFPJ01000021.1 GCA_001782675.1 Candidatus Levybacteria bacterium RIFCSPLOWO2_12_FULL_39_17 | reverse complement strand
GATTCGCGGGCGCCAAGTCTTACATTATTCTCCGATACTTTTTGGTAATTGTACGAAAGAGTTTTTACTACATAGTCATAAATCGCCCTTGGAGTCTTAAGCTCTTGCGCTACCTTTTTTATCTCCGGATCATTTACTTCCCAATATTTTGAAGCGGCAAGATATTCGGAGGGTTCTTTTTCCTCGAATATTGGCTTTGAGTAGACACGAACTAAGATTTCCGCGTTAATTGATTTTGTTTCGCCGGGCGCGAGGTTATAAACTGCAAGCCAGTTGCCATCCTGATCTTCATAGACATCAAGCGGTTCGGGGTTTATTGATTTAATTCTCGTATCCTGATAGGTAGTTTGAGGCGGCAGGGCAATTTCGGTTTTAACGGGTATTACTTTTGGATTTGATATGTGATAGGAAAGGCGAAGATAGTAAGTTTGATTGTCTCCAAAGATAATGAATATCCCCGACTTTCCAATATCCTGCTTGTTAAATGTGTATTTTCTTCCAGAAGATAAATTTTTATAGGGTTTAACAATCGTGGGCTTGCCGAAGGTTTCAGGAATAATCAAACTAACATTATATTCTCCAAAATCATCGGGATTTGACAGTCCGGGTATGTTAATTTCCCATATGGAACCTTTTTGTTCAACGATTTCATCAGTCTCATAGCTCAGCTCAAATTCATTTTTAAGGCCCATCCCTACAATCCTATTTGGAAAAGTGATCTCAATGCTTTCTCCCCTCTCCCCTAAATCTCTCAAAGTGTTTGGGAGTGATCCTTCCTTATTAAATACTTTTAAATTTTTTAAGTCTTTTAGTCCTAAAGTAATTGAATATGACGGCGTATAAGTAAAATCGGTATTATTTTTGATGGCAATTATTTGTTTTACTTTTGTTGCGCCGCTTTCAAATGCTTCATATGTGGAATTTGTCAAGATATCAAACTCTTGGATAGCGTTTGCTTTTGCGGGATAGCAAAGAAGCAGGAGTAAAAGTGCGATAAAAACCTTTAGTTTCATTATGATAACTCTTTTTTTAAATAAACTCCCGTATATGAAGAAGGGGAATTAGCAATTTGTTCGGGCGTGCCCTGGGCAACTATCCTTCCTCCGCCATCACCTCCTTCCGGCCCTAGATCTATTATATAGTCGGCATTCTTAATAATATCAAGATTATGTTCTATAATAATAACAGTATTTCCTTTATCAACAAGCTTTCTTAAAACTGAAATTAATTTTTCAAGATCCGCGAAATGCAGACCTGTTGTAGGCTCGTCTAAAAGATACAAACTTCTTGCCATGCCTTTCTTAGACAGTTCCGCTGCCAGTTTTATTCTTTGCGCTTCCCCTCCTGAAAGGGTAGTTGCCGATTGTCCAAGCTTGATATAGGATAATCCCACCTCCTTTAATGTTATAAGTTTTGTTACTAAACCCTCATGGAATGAAAAAAATTTCAAGGCTTGGTCTACGCTCATATCTAGCACATCCGAAATATTCTTACCCTCAAAATCTATCTCAAGAGTGTCTTTTGTATATCGAGCTCCCTGGCAAGTCTCACATTTTATAAAAACATCCGGCAAAAACTGCATTTCAATTTTAATCTGCCCTTCACCTTCGCAAGTCTCACACCTGCCGCCTTTTACATTGAAAGAGAATCTTCCCGGTCCGAAGCCTCTTAATCTTGCTTCTCTTGAGTTGGCATATATATCGCGAACATATGTAAAGGCTCCGGTGTAAGTTGCCGGATTTGACCTTGGCGTTCTGCCAATTGGTGACTGATCAATCATAAATACCCTCTTAAGCGCGTCATCCCCTGAAATCTCCCGGAATTGCCCGGGTTTTTCTTTGTGATACGGATTTTTGCGAAGAGCCACTGTGTGATAAAGGACATCATTGATCAAGGTTGACTTCCCGCTTCCCGAAACTCCTGTAACACAAATAAATGCCCCAAGCGGAAATTTTACATCTATATCTTTAAGATTATGAGCGGAAACTCCTTTAAGTTCCAGAAAATTTTCAATTTTGTTAAAATTAAAATCGCTTTTTCTATTCCTTATTTTCCTTAAGCCGGAAAGATACTCCCCGGTAATGGAATTAGAATTTCCTATTATTTCGGCAAGGGTACCCCTTGCCACGATCTTTCCGCCTTGATCTCCCGCTCCCGGCCCTATATCAAAAATGTAATCGCTTTTAAGCATCATTTCTCTGTCATGCTCAACAACAATTACCGAATTTCCCAAATCCCGAAGTCTTTTAAGGGTATTTATTAGTTTTAAATTGTCCCGAGGATGGAGGCCAATTGAGGGTTCGTCCAAAACATACAAAACGCCCGATAATCCGCTGCCGATTTGCGATGCCAGCCTTATCCTTTGGGTTTCTCCCCCTGCCAGACTCCGCGCGTTTCTTGAAAGCGTCAGGTATGAAAGACCAACATCAACGAGGAATTTCATTCTAGCTTCAATTTCGCGCAGGATCACTCTCGCAATTTCTTTTTCACGATCCGTAAGTTTTGCCTCAAGTTCACCTATAAATTCATGCGATTTTTCAATTGATAAATCCGAAAGGTCAAAAATCGATAAATCATTGACCGTCACAGACAAAGCTTCCTTTTTTAACCTCTTTCCCTCACATTTCTCACACACAAGTTCGGTCATAAACTTCTCAATCTCTCTCTTGACTAATTCAGAATCGGTCTCATGAAATTTTTGAAGCAAATAACTAACTACCCCCGAATATGTTTCATGTATCCGGGTTTTTTCTCCGAATCTATTTAGCCCTTTGACCTCATAGACCCTATCTCCTGTTCCATGCAAAATAACCCTCTTCTGCTCATCGCGAAGTTTTGCAATTTCAACATTTTGAGGAATATTATTTTCATTAAATACTTGACGCAAGGTTCGAGTCATCCATGTGTCCTGGCTCCAGATGTTTGAGAAAGCCAATATTCCGCCTTCCGCAATGCTTAAGTATGGATTTAATACACGGGCTTCATCAACCGATTGAATAACACCTAATCCATTGCAGTTTGAACACGCGCCGTACGGCGAGTTGAAAGAAAATAGTCGGGGCTCAATCTCAGATACTGCCCCGCCGCAGGCGGGGCACGCAAACTTCTCCGAATAAAAAGTGTCAATAGTTTCCTTTGGTTTCTCGGGAATTGAAAATCCCTTATCTTTTATTTCAGACACTATCATTTCAGAGCTGCCAAGGCTCAAAGCCTGCTCGATACCGTCAATTAATCTTTTCCTGTCATGCTTGCGGTCCAAACTTATACGGTCGACAACCGCTTCTATTGTATGTTTGTTAGTTTTAATTAAGACAAGATCTTCATCAATTCCGTATATTAATCCGTCAATTCTGACCCTTTGGTATCCGCGTTTTTTAAGATCCCGGAATAAATCCGTATACTCACCTTTTCGCCCGCGCACAATAGGGGCGAGAATCATTATTCTTGTGGGAGTTGTTCTGACAAATTTTGAAACTATGTCATCCATGATCTTTTCTTTTGTGGTTCTTGATATCTCAATTCCGTCTTTCGGGCAATGCGGATGGCCGATTCTTGCATAGAGAAGCCGGAGGTAATCATGGATTTCAGTGACTGTTCCAACAGTTGAACGGGGATTGTGGGAGGCACCTTTCTGGTCGATTGAAATTGAGGGCGACAAACCCTCAATCAAATCAACATCCGGCTTTTTCATTATTCCCAAAAATTGCCTCGCGTAGGAAGAGAGGGACTCTACATATCTTCGTTGTCCTTCGGCATAGATTGTGTCAAACGCCAGGGAGCTTTTTCCACTACCAGACAAACCCGTAAAAACCACGAGCTTATATTTGGGAATTTCCAGATCAATATCCTTTAAGTTGTGTTCTCGAGCACCTTTTATAATTATTTTGTCATTCATAACTAATAGTGGAGAGAAGTTAGAAAAAATTTGAACTAAATATTATACCCCGAAACACAAGTCATGTTCAAGCTCCCAAAACCCTACTTCTCCATACACACCAGGTGTGGATTGTGCTAATTCAAGGTTGCTAATTCAAGGTTGATCCTTAAAATCGTGCTTGACACAAGGATCAACCTTGTTAATAATTAGGGTGTGCCGTCAAGAAATATCATTAAAGCGTATATAAAAGGTGGTTATTATCATGCTTATAATAGGGGTATAGACAAAAGGTCGATTTTCCTTGATAAGCAAGATTGCTCCGTATTTCTACATTATTTAAAACTCTACCTCTCGCCAATAGAGGAAATAAAGAAAGGAGTTTTAGAAGACAAGGTCGGAATGAGATTCTTAAATCTAAACCTCTCCGAGGAAATCGAGCTTTTATCTTTTGCATTAATGCCTAATCATTTTCATTTGCTTCTAAAACAGAACATAGAGGATGGCATCACTAAATTACTTAAGCGATTAACGACCGCATATGTAATGTATTTTAACAAGAAATATAATAGACTTGGTCCGCTTTTTCAAAACATCTTTAAAGCATGCTTAGTTGAAACAGATGCTTACCTACTTCACCTTTCGCGATATATTCACTTAAATGCATCTGGAATAAAGTCAATCATAAAGTTTGCCGAGTTTTCAAGCTACCCCTATTATCTAGGAAATAAGCAGGCGAGCTGGGTTAAACCCCAAGAGATCCTAGATTATTTTATATCTGCTAGAGATAGAACGATTGGAGATTTATCTTCATACGAATCTTTCGTTAATGACATGAATCAAGGCTCGAAAGAAATCCTTAGAGATACGATTCTTGAGGAAAACTGTAGCGAATAAGGACCAGCCTTAATTTACGCATATCTTAAGATTGATCCTTATTGTACTTATTGCGGTTTCGCCGGAATGGTAAGATGGGGACGCTGATTCTAAACTATAGTATAATTACCGAATCGTATGGAAATTGACAGGAGAAGGTTTCTGCAAATCTTAGGAAGGGGGTTAGTAGGTGGCGCTATTTTGATCGCGGTCGGCAAGGAACAACTTCCCAAGAATACTAATAATCTTGTTGAAAATGATTTCACTCTAGAACCAATAAGACGAGGAGAAGGTGTCTGGACGACTCATGAAGTTGAGAACGTTGCAAGATTAATGCTTGATGAAAGAGATTTCAGGGAAATTCCATATGCTGGCTCCTTGATTTTAAAAAACACAAAAGGGGAAAAAAGTTTTTCAGAAGACCATAGACTTTTCGTCGACAGCCCTCTTCACATAGAAACCGGGCCTCTTAGTAACATTAATGAAGACTGGGGCAAAATTGGTGCTACGAATATTCGCGAAACCGGATCTGTTGCTAGATTCGTTTCGGATAGAGTGCCTCCACAAGAATCGCAAAATCAAACTCGGTTTCAACTTCGAAGGGTTATAATAAACCCGGAGGCATCGAGGGATAACTCCGATTTTTATATTAAATTTATTATTGCGAAAGAAGTCATGAATGTCAGGGCGTTCCAAATGGTAGCTGATTATATAGCCACATTTGCGGAAGTAGCCTCTCAACAAAATGCTAGTTCGCGTGATGCCTATATCTTGTACCTTTTCAAACGAGGAGGAATAAACAGATATAGCCCGATGCCCTTCCCCTTCATGGCTGACATGTGGGCTCACTATCTTATGACCCTAGACTTTCTAAAAGCGAAAGAGCAGGGGAGGCTTGACGAGGCTGATTTACGAGATTTAGCCGTGATCGATATCTCAGCTGGTTATTTCTTAAGAAATGGAATTTTATCGAAAGGCGAGAATGGCTATTATGAGTGGACGAATGATGCCGAGGCATTTTATGAACATTGGATTGAATCAGCGGCAAGGTCTCATGCCGCTTTTACAGGGGTTTCTCCACCAAAAGATCCATAAAGTTAGTGTTGGCGAAGGTATTTAATCTTATCTCGAAGCAGCGCGGCGGTTTCAAAGTCAAGCAGTTTTGCGGCATCCATCATGTCCCGCCGCAATCTCTTAATTACTTTTTCCTTCTCATCCGGCAGTAAAACCTCTTTTGCAAGTAAAGGCTTCAGATCCTCAATCGTTTCTTTTTTTTGAACAAGCTTTGCCCGTATTTCTTTTTCAATCGAACGAGGTGTAATTCCATGTTTTTTATTGTATTCGAGTTGTCTTTTTCGTCGCCTGTCCACCTCCTCCATTGCTCCCTTCATGGATCCCGTGATCCCGTCGGCATACAATATAACCTTTGACTCAATTCTTCTCGCGGCCCTGCCCATGATTTGAATAAGAGAAGTTTTTGAACGCAAGAAACCTTCCCTGTCAGCATCCATTATTGCTACAAGTGACACCTCAGGAAGGTCAAGACCTTCTCGCAGCAGATTAATACCCACCACTACATCATATTTTCCTTCCCTTAACTCATCTAAGATATCCTGTCTTTGAAGCGTATCGATCTCCGAATGAAGGTACTGTACTTTTATCCCATGATCCTCAAGGTAATATGTTAAATCCTCTGCCATTCGTTTTGTTAATGTTATTACTAAAACCCTTTCTTTTTTCTTGGTCGTCTTCTCGATTTCTTTTATTAAATCTTCAACCTGCCCTTCGGTTGGTTTTATCTCTATTTCAGGATCGACGACTCCGGTGGGGCGAATTAGTTGCTCAACAACATTATTGTTTGATTTTTTTATCTCCCACTCATTGGGTGTTGCGGATAAAAATATCGTTTGCTTAACTCGTGATATAAATTCATCAAAAGTGAGCGGTCTATTATCAAAGGCCGATGGAAGACGAAATCCATATTCAACCAAAAGTTTTTTTCTTGATAAATCCCCTTGGAACATTCCTCTTATCTGAGGGATTGTCATGTGAGATTCGTCAATAATTAACAACCAAGGTCTTCCGGTTTCTTCAAAATAGTCAAGCAGGGTAAAGGGAGGTTGGCCGGGTGCTCTACCGTCAAAGTATCTGGAATAATTTTCAATTCCATTAACATAACCTATCTGTTTTATCATTTTTATGTCATACTCCGTTCTTTTCGAAAGTCTTTCTGCTTCCATCAATTTACCCATGTCTTTCAACTCTTTCACCCGGGCAGCAAGATCTCTTCTTATCTGCTCAAACACATCTTCATAGGAAGACCTATCTGTAATATAGTGCTTTGCCGGATAAATCATAGTCCACTTCCTGTCTTCGATAATGTTCCCATTAAGGGGGTCTACAGACTCAATTTTAGCAATCGAATTATCATTAAGCGTTATTCTGATTAGTTTATCCTCGTATCCGAGATATACTTCTATTGTTTCCCCTCTTGCACGGAATGTACTTCTTTTGAAAGCATAGTCGTTTCTTGAATATTGAAGATCCAGGAGGCGATCCATAAGCGCTTCTCGAGACAACTTAACACCTTGGGCTATTTCCATGGCGAATTTGCCATATTCTTTCGGAGACCCAAGATTGTAAATTGCGGAAACCGATGCAACAACAATTGTGTCCGGACGGGTCAGAATATTTGTTGTCGCGGCCAATCGAAGCTTGTCTATCTCTTCGTTTATTTCAGTCTCTTTCGCAATGTAAGTATCGGTAGTGGGAATATATGCTTCCGGCTGATAATAGTCATAATAGGAAACAAAATAAGAAACTGCATTCTTCGGAAAAAAATCGCGAAACTCCTGATAAAGCTGTCCCGCCAATGTTTTATTATGTGTCATAACAAGCGTAGGAATGTTTAGGTTTTGAATTACATTTGAGATTGTAAAAGTCTTACCGCTCCCGGTTACCCCAAGCAGAACCTGGAATGGTTTTTTGCCTAAAATATTATTAGTAAGCTTTTCAATTGCCTCCGGCTGGTCCCCGGTTGGCATGAATCTTGAAACTAATTCAAATCTCATGGTTTCCTATTTTAACATGCGCACTTGCTAATTCGCCCAATATTAAAAATTAAATATTAAATAGCAAATATACATATCAAATATCAAAGATCTAAAATATTTTATTTTTCATATGTATTTTTTAATATTTAATACTTTATATTTGATATATTTTGCCTAAGATTACATCACTTGACAATTCGAGTAATTTTCTAGTAAATTATTAATTAGTTTCAACATTTAATTTTAGACTTTAAACTTTTAACTTAAATAACATGACTGCGGTACTTTACAGAAGAGAAAGAGAACTTCTAAATTATGTAATCCAATTCCAGGAACAGCATGGTTATTCTCCAATTCTTCGGGAAATGGCTGATGCAATGAACAGGAATAGCGTTTCTACAATTCACGCCCTTATCCGCTCGCTTGTTGACAAAGGATACATACAAAAAGTTGAAGGCAACTCCCGGACTTTAAAGATTTTAAAGAGAGACAATATAGGTATACTTTTAGGGGCAACACCAAAAGCAATAGGTCCCACAATGACATTGCCCCTAATGGGTTATATTGCCGCGGGAAAACCCCTGGAGCCATACACTGACCCTGAAGCGACATTTGCTGTTGCCTCAGATATGATTTCCGGCAAAAAAACATCCTATGTGCTTCAGGTGAAGGGATCTTCAATGATTGAAGACGGAATTTTAGATGGAGATTTTGTTGTAATTGAAAAAACCGAAACCGCTAAAAATGGAGATATTGTGGTTGCTCTCGTAGACGATAGTCTTGCAACCTTAAAAAAGTACTATAAGGAAGGAGACCGCGTAATTCTGAAGCCTGCAAACAGCCAAATGGATCCCATTTACCCCAATGAATTAAGAATTCAAGGAATTGTCGTTTCCCTGGTGCGAAGGTTCGGAATGTATTAACCTACCCTCTCCTTAAGAGCTTGCGAAGACCTAAATGCTTATCAATATAATAAATTATTCCGGCAATTAATAAAACCACAATGATGATCTCAAATTTTCTGTAATATGGCTCTAGAGAATTCCAGTTTTCTCCTAAAACATAGCCAACATATGTCAGAAAGATTGACCAAATCAAACAGCCGGCCGTTGTATAAACAATAAATTTTTTAATGTCCATCTCAAACATTCCCGCGGGAAGAGAAATTACCGTACGAATTCCGGGTAAAAGCCGAGTAATAAAGATTATTTTATCACCGTATTTGCGAAACCAATGTTCTGTCTTGTGATAGTCGTGCTCTGAAAGCAATATAAATTTTCCATATTTTCGGATCAGACCGAGAAGAACTGTTTCTTCAAGCAGATACCCTATGTAGTAAGCGAGTAGTGAACCTGCGAGATTTGCAAGAGTTCCGACAATTACAACAAGAACGAAAGAAAGTTGGCCTTTTGAGGCCAGATATCCTGAAAATGGCATCGTAATCTCTGAAGGAATTGGAATAAGAGCCGATTCCAAACCCATTAAAATAAAAATCCCAAGATATGAAGTCGATTCAATTAGCTGTATAATATATTGCCCAATGAGCTCAAGCATGAAAACTTTATACATTGTAGCAACACCAATTGGAAATTTGCAAGACATAACTCTTAGGGCCGCGGATATCTTGTTGTCTACTCCCGTAATCGTCGCGGAATCGACATCAAAAGCGGGAATCCTGCTCGAATTTCTCGAAAAATATTTTAATCGAAAAAGGTTAACCGGTCAGAAAATAATTTCCCTAACGCAGGAGGAGGAGGAAAATAAGATGAGTTTGATTGTTCAAATAGTCGAACAAAACAATGTGGCTCTAATATCCGAAGCAGGAACGCCGCTCATCTCCGATCCGGGGTTTAGGATTGTTAGGGAGGCAATAAAAAGGGATATTAAAATAGTTCCTGTCCCTGGTTCTTCTTCTCCGATTGCCGCTTTGTCTGCTTCCGGCTTGCCTACCGATAAATTTATATTTCTTGGTTTTTTGCCCAAGTCTCAAGCAAAAAGAAAAAAACTGTTAATCCAAAGTAAAGATAGCAAATCAACTGTTATTTTTTTTGAATCGCCGCATAGGACTAATGAAACACTTAAGGACTTAATTAATGCTTTGGGAGATATTGATATAGTTGTGGCTCGAGAATTAACCAAAATTCACGAGGAGATCATTCGAAATAAAGCCGGTAAAATTCTCAAAAGATTTGAACAAAAACCTCCCCGCGGAGAACTCACGGTTCTTTTTTCCGCCAAAAGCTAAAGGTTTTGAAAATCTGTTTCTATTTCACTTAATCTGTTATATTTCGAAACCCTTTCTCTTGCCGGCGCTCCAAACTTCACATAATCTGCCCCAATTCCAACCGCAAAATCCGCAATAAAAGTATCCATTGTCTCACCGCTTCTGTGAGAAACAATAATTTTAAGACCTGTGTATCTTGCGATTTCCGAGACGGCAATTGCTTCTGTAATTGTGCCTATCTGGTTAGGTTTAATAATTACGCCTCCGACAACCTTATTATCAAGCGCAAGCTGGAGCCTATATGGATTTGTCGTAACTAAGTCATCTCCGACTATTAAAGTTTTATCCCCAATTGCGGAGTAAATCTTTTTCCATCCTTCCCAATCATCCTCAGCAAATGGATCTTCAATATACAATAACGAATAATCAGATAACAAGGTTCTGTATAATTCAACTAAATCATCCTGATCATAAGGAATTGCTCTGTCTTTTATTTTGTAAACTTTCCCGGCGCGAAATGAATTTGCCGCTACATCAAGCCCGATAAATGCGTCAAGCGAGAAGGAAAAACCGGACCGCTCTATGGCCTCTTTTGTAATTGCAAGCCCATTTTGGTTTATATCAAGATTCGGCGCGAATCCTCCCTCATCCGCGACAGATGTGTTCTCGCTTCTCTCAAATAATACTTTTTTTAAAGATTGGTAAACGGAAACTCCCAACTCAAGACTTTGGCTGTATGATTTTGAGCTGGCAGGAACAACAAGAAATTCTTGAAAATCCAAAGTATTTGCCGCGTGCTTGCCTCCTTCAATAAGGTTGAACATGGGTATGGGTATTTTTTTTCCTAAGCTTCCACTCACAAATTGCCTGAGATATAGTGGAAGCGGAAGAAGAGAAGTTTTTGCTCCGGCTTTTGCTACCGATTGCGACACGGAAAGGATTCCGTTTGCCCCGAGCTTGCTCTTGTTCTGTGTGCCGTCTATTTCAATCATTGCGCGGTCTATTTTTTGCTGATCGAGCACATCCATTCCCTGAAGTTTTGGTGCAATAATTTTATTTACATTCGCGACAGCCCTCAAAACACCCATTCCGTTGTATCGATCCTGCCCATCTCTGAGTTCAAATGCTTCGTAGGTTCCCTTAGATGAGCCTGAAGGCACTGAAGATCTTTCAACAATACCGTCAGTTAAGGTAATTTCAGTTTCAATTGTAGGATTGCCCCTTGAATCCAAAATTTCTCTTGAATCTATGTGTTTAATTTTGGCCATTATTTTTTAACAATTTTTCCTTCCGCAAGATAAATGTGCCTTCTTGTGTCATCAATTGCATCCGGAGAAACGGAGATACTATCAATTCCATAAGAAACAAGTTTTTCAATTAGTCCGGGGTAGACAGAAGGTGCCTGTCCACAAATAGAAACCGATACATTATTTTTGCGGCAAGCTCTTATTACTCGTTCAATTGCCCACATGACAGCTTCATTTCTTTCATCAAATTCGGAAGCGACCTCTCTATTATCCCTATCAATGCCAAGAATCAGCATGGTTAAATCATTGGAACCAATAGACACTCCATCTATCCCCGTTTTTATAAAGTCTTCAATCAAAATGATGTTTGATGGAATCTCGGTCATCATGTAGAGCTTAAATGTATGGGACCGCTTTAGATTCTCATGGCTTATGATTTTTTTTACTTCCTGAAGCTCCTTAATGGTTCTTACAAAAGGGATCATGAGATTCAAATTATTCAGCCCCTTTTTTTCCTGGACCTTCTTTATGGCGCAGAGTTCCAATTTAAAAACATCCGGGTCATGGATATACCTGAAAGCTCCTCTGTATCCAAGCATTGGATTTGATTCCTGAGGTTCATATTGTTTTCCGCCGGAAAGGTTCATGTATTCATTAGTTTTGAAATCTGTTGCTCGATAAAGAACCGGCCTGGGATAAAATGCCCGGCAAATTTTCTCAATACCCTCAGATAATTTGTCTACAAAAAAATTACTTTTTCCATCATGAATTAATTTTTTAGGATGCGTACCTATGCCCGCAATCATAAACTCCGCCCGCAGTAATCCAACGCCATCAACATTTTTCCCCGCAACTCTCTCTGCGGCCTCAGGGTCGGCAATATTTACCAGAAGCTTCGTTGCTGTTTTAATTGATGAGAATCTGTCTGCTTTGTGAACCTGAGTGATTAAAAAACCTCCTTTAAATATCTCGCCAGTTGTGCCGTTAACAGTTACGATTTCTTCATCACGAAGCATGCTAAGCGCTCTGGGCGTACCTACAACAGCGGGTATTCCAAACTCTCTTGCGACAATCGCGGCATGAGATGTCCTTCCTCCCTGCTCGGTGATAATTGCAGAAGCTTTCTTCATTGCAGGCACAAAATCCGGATTTGTGTTCTCAGCAACCAAGACATCCCCTTGATTTACTTTTGATAATTCCGAGGCGGACTTGAGCTTTTTAACATGCCCAGTCCCGATCCCCGGACTCGCCGGACTCCCAATCAAGATTGCCTTTCCCAATGTATTTGAGCTTCGAATTTCTTTTTGATTTTTGATATTTGACCCCGATTTAATCGGGGTTGATTTTTGATTTATAGTAGTGATTGGTCTTGTTTGCACGATATATATTTTGTTTTTTTCTTTTGCCCATTCAAGATCCTGGGGGAAATAGTAATGCTTCTCTATTTTTGCCGCTAATTTTGCCAAATCAATAATTTCCTGATTTGAAAGTTTTACCTTTTGCCGCTTTAAAAGTGGGACATTTATTTCCCTGACGCCCTTGTCGGACTTGACTAACATTACTGTTTGGGGATTAATATTTGAAGTTAGAATTTTAAAAGCTTTCTTGTCTACCTCATAGTGATCCGGGGTTAGTTTTCCCTGGACTATATATTCTCCCAAACCCCATATTGCCTCAATTATGATTTTATTCTTATCGCCTGTAACCGGATCAACTGTAAATATTACTCCGGAAGCATCTGATTGAATCATTTTCTGAACAACGAGGGCGATCCCTGCTCTTAATTGACTTATCTTTTTTTCATGTCTGTAGAAAATTGATCGTGGAGAAAACATTGATGCCCAGCCCTCCCTTAGCTTTTGAGCTAAAACCGCTTCCCCTTTAACATCAAGAAAAGTTTCGTTCTGACCGGCAAATGAGGCATCTTTGGAATCCTCAGCCGTTGCAGAAGACCTAACCGCAACCAACCCCTCACCGATTTTTTCATATTCATCGAAAACTTCAGTTACAATTTCATCGGGAATTTTTCCCGTCAGAATTAAATTCTTAATATGTTTTGATACTTGGTTTAATGACTCATCCTTATCAAAATTTATCGTTGCAAGTAGATGTAGTATTTTTTGGTCCAAATTGTTCTGTTTTAGAAATTCAAAATATGCACTTGAAGTTACAACAAACCCTCCGGGAACGGGAAATCCGGCCTCTATCATCTCGCCTAAATTAGCCCCTTTGCCTCCGACATAGGCAGTATCATCTTTATCTACATCGTATAAAGGCACTACAAAACCATGCGGCCTCACCATATATCAATCGTACAGGAAAGCAAACAAAATTTGCAATAAGTCTTTCTATTAGTAATTAAAAAGTTCGGCAAAGGTTTGGCAATGCCCGGCTTTGCCACCCTCGACTTGCTGACCTAAGGAGAGTGAGTTAACTGCGTATCGCATTTTTCGCGATCGCGCAATTTGTGATGAATATTCCAACCACTATTTCCAATCCTAGCAAGGAGATCCTAGCAAGGAGTATCCTTGTTATGCGTGGCAGGGATACTCCTTATTATCCCCTTATTACCCCCTGTTATCCCTTGTTATCTTGCTTTTCAGAGGTTTTTAGAATTAAGTGGCGAGGATTTTTTTGAAGGATTCAACCATGTCAACAGGGGTAGGGTCTTGGCCATACTCAAGCGCTAAATAATAAGACGTCCAATCAGCAAGATTGAGCGATGAGAACATCTTTGAAAAAACATCTGTTCCACGTATCTCTATAACCTCGGATTCGACACCCTTCTCTAGCAATAGCTTCGAAGTAGCCTCAAACCTCTTAAGATTGCGAGGATCATCATCGGAATCTTTGAGCATTATGATGAAAAA
Organism: Candidatus Levybacteria bacterium RIFCSPLOWO2_12_FULL_39_17; assembly: GCA_001782675.1. Taxonomy (GTDB): domain Bacteria; phylum Patescibacteriota; class Microgenomatia; order Levybacterales; family GWA1-39-11; genus GWA1-39-11. The sequence goes on along the minus strand of MFPJ01000021.1, from coordinate 5,274 downwards.
CTTTCCTTGAGAATTTGTAAATCCAATCATTTCATTATGATTAAGTTCCGGGAAAAAATTCCAAAAAGCGGGCGTTTTTGCATTTTCATTTATTTTAATCTTCCAGATCATAGCAACAGGTTTATATTTTGGAGACGAATATATAACTGGAGTTTTTCCACGAATTTTACTCGCTAATTCTTTGCCTTTATTTTCGTGCTCTCCCATATGACTATTAAGTTTCTCCGCAAGCGTGAGTAATTTGCTAGTTGTGTCAGGAATCAACCCTTGATTCACAAGAAGCTGGAACATTGATGCAAAAAAGTATCCCGTCCCCATTCGGGGCTGAAAATTGGGATTGGGAATCGGCAGTTTTATGTGGGGAGCGCCGTACTGTTTACATAATACTTCGACTTTGCCGCCGCTTGAAAAACCTACGAATTTTAAACCCGCTTCCCGCGCTTCTTCAAGAGAACTTATTGTCTCTTCAGTGTTTCCCGAATATGAAGCAATAAAGTTCAAAGTTTTTGAAGCATGGCTTTCAGGAGGAAGAGAGTAATATCTATTTATGTATATTTCAAATGGTTTATAATTTGGATGCGTTTTAAATAAGCTATTGCAATAAGTTCGTAATAAGTTCGCTGGCAAAGCTGAACCGCCCATTCCAGAAATCGTCACATTCGAAAATTCACCTTCGACTTTAATATTTTTCGCAAGCGATAATCCTACCTCAAACTGTCCCAGCGTCTCCAAAATCACCTGCCTAAGGTTTGATTTATCGATAGGATTCAAAGAATTAGCCATTTTTTAAATATATCATTTTTCTAAACTTCATGTGCTAAATTAATGGCCGGTTGTATCCCATTCTTTGTTTACTACATCAAAACGATCAAGTTTTTGTTTAAATATATCTTTAATTTTATCAAGGCCTTCTTGTGTTTTTGATTCGAATCGAAGTACAAGAGTGGGGGTGTTTGAGGATGCTCGAACTAAACCCCAACCATCTTTAATGTATACCCTTGCACCATTTATATCATTTACCTTATAACCTTCTGTTTTGAATTCTTCAACCAACTCATCAACAACTTTATATTTATCTTCGTCAGTAGTTTTTACTTGAATAGTAGGTGTTGAAACATAATATGGGGTGTCTGCAATGATCTCTGAGAGTGGTTTATCTTCGGTGGATAAATATTCAAGCATCTTAAGTCCCGCAAAAAATGCGTCATCAAATCCATAAAAATCATCAACAAAAAAAATGTGTCCACTCATCTCCCCTGCCATTGCAGCATTTTCTTCTGCAAGCTTTGCCTTTATATAGGAGTGCCCTGTCTTCCACATTATAGGAACTCCGCCATGCGCCTTGATGTCCTCGGGAAGCGCTTCCGAAACTTTAACGTCAAACACTATTTTTGCTCCTGGATGTTTGGATAAAACAAGACGAGAAAGAAGAATAATGTATCTATCGGGCCAAATTATATTTCCCTTCTCATCGACCAAACCAAGTCTGTCTCCGTCACCATCAAAGGCAAACCCCAAGTCACACTTATTGGCAACTGTTTGCTTCCCAGTATCTTCCATCATTGCTGTCCCGTCAGGATTAGGAGTATAGTTTGGATAAGAAGGATCAACGTTTGTAAAATGCTCAACTACCTCACATCCTGCTTGCCTTAGTAGTTCTGGAGCAAATAAACCAGCAGTACCATTACCTGTGTTTAACAGAATTTTAAATTTTTTAGTTATACTTGCACGAGATAATAAATCCCTTATGTAATCGTCTCTTATATCTTTTTTAGTTACTGATCCCTTCCCATCTACGAATTTATCTTTGGCAATAATATCGTAGAGTTCCTGCATTTCATCAGTCAACAATGTGTAGGAAAAGTCTGTTCCAAATTTAACACCATTCCATCCTGCTGGATTGTGACTTGCCGTAATCATAACCAACCCTTTCACTTTTAAAAAATATTGCGACCAATAACTCATGGGTGTTGTAACTGTACCGATATCAATGACATAAATTCCTGACTCGGTTAGCCCCTTTATCATATTTGCATGAAAGCTTTCAGATGTAGCACGCGCATCATGTCCCACCACAGTTTCTTTAAGGTTCCTTTTCGTGAGGAAAGCTCCAAAACCGCGGCCTAAGTAATAAACAGAGGTGTCATTAAGCTCGTCTTCTGATTCTCTTCCGCGAAGGTCGTATTCGCGAAACATTGTCTTTTTAAGAAGAGGCATATTTTGTTGTAGCAATTAGTTTAATTCTGAAAGCAATAAAATGTCAAGGTGTTTTGCTAAAGGCAAGCTTAAACCTCCGGTTTTGATTTTTTCATCAATTACAGCGAATTTTAAAAATGCTTCCCTTAATTCTCCTTCTGTCCAAAGGACTGCTTGTTTTGTTAGTTTTCCGATCTGCCAATCAGCCATTTTTTTAAACTCTTCAAATTCCTGATACTTTCCCGTTTTTAAAATCATCAATTGTCTCAATCTTTTAATCAATGAATAAACCAATTGTTCGGCACTCGCATTTTTAAGCAATCGGTCTAGTAATTCTCTTACGGCCCTTCCTGATTTTGGTGAAAAACCGTCTAAAAATAAATAGAAAAGTTTTGGAAAAGGAAAGGGGAAAGTTTTTGCGCTCCCAAACTTCTCAATCAACTTTTTGTCTAAATCGTCCTCATCCCACATTATAATTTTGACATTTTGATCCGGCGCGAAAGTTTTAATAATTTTTATGAGCTCGGCTTGAGGTTTTATCTTGCTGAAATATTCAATAACAAGTGTTTTTTTGTTTGAGAAAAGGCTTCCAGCTGAAAGTTGGTTTTCAACATCCGCAACGCTCTGTTTTTTTCCATCAATTCGCAGAGTATCCCTAACGCCTTCGATTAGTTCGATTAATTTATTCCTTGATGAAACCTTATCCTCGCCGCTTAAAATATATAGCATATTTTAAATTTACCAATGATTGGTCAATTGGTTATTGGTCATTACTCTTCATCATCTTGAAAAGCTTGTCGACTTCCTTTCCTATTCTTCTTCCGCGAGTTTTATGTGGAAGGAGCGCTCCCGAAAAATTTTTCGGGATATGCAACAGCTCATGTATTAATACCTTTGATTTATTATCCTCCGACAATTTATCAAATTTCTCGGAAAGAACTTCAATTATGTAAGCCGGTTTAACATTTAGCACTTCCTGAAAAATCTTTGGAAAGGACCAGATTCTTGCATATGCCCGCGCTTTGGAACCATAAGTTCTGTAACAATGAACCTGCTTAGAATTTATATGTGAAAAACCTAAGCTCTTTATTATTTTCTGAAAATCCCCTTGAAGCCTTTCGTCCCTGTGCCACTTCATAGTAGTATTATTCTAACACACCAATGTAACCCTTCAGGTGCAATCGAAAGACACCCCGAAGGTGTTTATCGTTGATACCATATTCTTAATGGTCCAATCCCAAAATTGTTTTAAAGTAAAGCTTGAGAAGTGGATTTGACCAAAGGTCAAGAGGGGCAAAAGTTGAATATTTAAATTCTTTTTTAAAAGTTCTTGCGGCCAAAACTTGTTTTGCGGGGTGCGGAACTAAAATTGGCTCGCCTTTTGTTTTTAAGAAGTCCGAGTAAATTTTTGCATATTTTGTTAAGCTTCCGTTTTTTAAGAAAGAAAATTGGTCAAAACTTCCATTCTCGGAATTCAATAAAAAGGGAGTAACTGCAACAATCCCCGGGTCTTGCTTCCATGACTCTAAAGCCTGGTTTAGATAAGAAGAAACTTTGTCCTCACCTAAAATTCTTGAATCCCAGCCTGTTTCTAAGATAAAAACGGGCTTTTCAGTATTCGTAAATTGCTTTATTGCGTTAAGTTCGAATTTGTATGTAGATGTGCTCTCGGGTCCGCTTGAAGGAGGCTGGGAAAAACCGGGGTTTGGATAAGAATGGCTCGCGATTCCGTCGATCCTTTCAAAAACTTGAGGCATGAAGCTTCCCATTACGGATAAATAGACAAAATTATCCAAGTGCTTAACTCCGTCATTCGGAGAAGCATTATCAAGTCCTGCAGAGATTATAAAAAAATCCCGATTTCTTTGTTTAAAAACTTCCGTTGAGAAATTAAGCAACTCCGCGTACTCTCGCGGACTCGGAGGTTCTCCTCCCCACTCATCTGACCTGTTAACTTCATTAAAAACAACTATGTATCTATTTTTTACGGGCCAATTGAGAGAAGCAAGGAAATTAGCAAAATCCAGCACATCGGCAAAAGTTGGCTTTCTCCATACGCTTGTATTGTTATAAAGTGGTTCTGTTGCGAGTCTCACTATTGGGATAACATGGTTTCGTTCCGCTTCATTCATAAAATTCTGCCACTTTTCAAGATCCAAATCCCGGATTTGAATCGGTATAGTTACATATCCCCAGTCCCCGCCAGACGAGTTGATAAGTTCCGCTGCTTTTGGTACTTCATAAGTAAACAAAATATGAATCCCAAAGATATTGTTGGGCCGACTCAACGAATCATAGATGGCATCAACTGGCCGAGCAAAAGCAAAAAACACAATAAATAGAAGCGAGAAAAATGTTATTTTCATAATGTCGAGGGTTTCTATTTTACCACACCCCTAAGGTATCCTAGGTGCAATCGAAAGACACCCCGAAGGTGTTTTGTGTTTGCACATGACGAATTTGACAAATAATATGCCCATGATTCATAATTCATTATTCTTAATTCATAAATTATGTGCGGAATTTTTGCTTATATAGGAAATAAAAACAACGCCGCTGAAACTATTCTGGAGGGTCTTAAGAAACTCGAATACAGAGGCTACGATTCCTGGGGAATTGCCATTAAAAAAGGGGGCAGAATCGATATTGACAAACATATTGGTAAGATTGGCGATGCAAAAACGAATCTTACCCCGAGCAATATGGGAATTGGACATACTCGATGGGCAACCCATGGAGGGGTAACCGTTCAAAATGCGCACCCGCATTTGGACTGCAAGAAACAAATTGCCGTCCTTCATAACGGAATAATTGAAAACTTCGCAGAACTTAAAAAGGAACTTATTAGCAAAGGGCACCGCTTTATTTCTGAAACCGACACGGAAGTTGCCTCCCACTTGATCGAGGAAAATTTGAAAAATGTCGGCTTTACCACGGCTGTTCGGGAAGCTTTCGATAAATTTAGCGGTATGAACGCTTTGGTAATTATGAATGCCTCCTCATCCGAGATAATCGCGGTCAAAAACGGTTCTCCTCTTGTTGTGGGTCTTGGTAAAAACGAATATTTTGTAGCATCTG
>MFPJ01000020.1 GCA_001782675.1 Candidatus Levybacteria bacterium RIFCSPLOWO2_12_FULL_39_17 | reverse complement strand
ATGATGGTAATGCCTGAATTTCAACATAAATCCGGAGAGGCCCAGTCCCCGGAAAAACCTGTTTTTGATGGAGGGGCATTCACTATTGAATTCCTTTCAAGCAATCCGGCTGGCTTCGAAGTAAGGACGGAGAAAACTCTTCTTCCCTCCCAAATGGGAAAACTTAATCTTACGCCCGAGGAAAAAACAATCCTTCGGGAAGGAACGGTAGGAGATGTTGAGTTTGCAATAAGAGCGGCATTCGGAGACATTTCCACCCCCAGCGAAGATCCTCACATTCAATCAATTCGCAATAGAATTGAAAGCGAATATTTAACTCCCGAACAGATCTCTGAAATTCAAGATGAACTTGAAGCAAGATTAAGAAAAGAAGCGCTTAGGGAAAGATTTGAACATAAGAGATCAAAGGAACAACTGGAATACCTTAAGGCAATGGGAAAATCCCGTAAAGTCGGAATTGGAAGAGTACATGAAGAAGGCAATGCTCTTGTAATTGATGAGCAATATCCCGTACCGTTTGCTCTCTACAGCCTTTTTTCAAAGGCAGATCAGCGAGAGGAAATATTGAGACGATGCCGTCTTGCAGGGACTGCTGTTATTGTAAGGACTAAAGACGGAAAACTTGTGGTTCAACATAGGTCTGACCAGAATAAATCATATGGCGATATTCCGGGAGCAAGCGCTGCGGGACTTTTTGATGGGACTCTCAACAGGAGAGATCCTGGAACTCTTCAAAGGGTTGGTACGGGAGAGGTTGTTAGAAATGCAATGCTTGAGGCAAAACAAGAGATAGGGGTAAATTACTTTGGGCCTGAACCTTCCGTTGATACTGAATCTGTAAAGGAATTTGCGGCTCAAAAATTGGAATCTGAATCCGGGGAAAGAGACATAGCAGATCTGAAAATCACAGGGTTTGCCAGAGATCGGGTTAAGCCACATTTTGAATTTATGTTATTTGCGCAATCCAGACTTGACGCAAATGAGTTTTTGAGGGAAGCAAGAAGAGCCCAAAAACAGGAAAAGAAAACCGGATACGATTTCGCGGAGTCTTTCTTTTTTATAGAGGCGGCTCCCCAAGCAATCCAAAGCCTTCTTGCAAAAGTTAAGTGTCCTCTTCCGCCAACTCATGCTGCCGCTTTTGTTGCCGCAGGATACAATATGGTTCTTGAAAATCAAGGCGTGGAACAGGCAGAGCAATGGAGAACAGGAATGGAACAAGAGATTCAAAGAAATTGGACTGAAATTGATGAAATTGTTAAGAACTATTACCTTGAACATCCGGAAGCTCTTGAAAGGAATGCCGGAGCAAATCCAAATGGGTATGACGCGGATTTTCTTCCGGAAGATCAGGGGCTTCCATCCCTTAACTCAGAACTTGTAAGGCTTCACTTGGAGTCTGATATAGAAAAGTCTATTGAGGAAGCTTTTCTCTTTGATATCGATGGTGTAATTACGGACCCGGATGAGAAAAGAATTACGCAAGTAGAACTTCTTGACAGCATAATAAGACGCCTTGAACTTGGATATCCTATCGGCTTTAATACCGGTAGAGCTATTAATTGGGTTTCTGAACGCGTAATTAATCCTCTTAGACAAAGGATCCTGGAAAGAAAGAAAAGCCTCAAAATGCTTTCGAATATCTTTCTATCAGGGGAATATGGAGGAACCTGGATGGAGTTTGATAAAAAGGGAAACGGATATGTGTATATGAATCAAAACATTTCGATTCCTTTACAATTTCAGGAAGAAATAAGAAGAATGATCGCAAACAAATATTTATATGCTATGTTCTATGATGAGGATAAAAAAACAATGGTTTCCGCGGAAATGAATCCAGGATTTAATTTGGAAGAATTTAAAGAAGTACAAAAAGAATTTTATGAGGATGTCAAAGCTCTTATCGCGGCAAATGGATTAACTAATCAAATCAGGGTTGATAATACTACAATTGCTACGGATATTGAAGATGCGACTGCCGGTAAAAGACTGGGAACAAAAAAGTTTTTGGAGTGGCTAAGAAAGAAAAGGATAAAACCCGAGCTTTTTAGAGTGTTCGGGGATAGCGCGGCGGATGAAGAGATGGCTGAGGAACTGGATATTAATGGGAGAAATGCGGAATATTGGTTTGTTGGAAAGGAATTAGGCAAAAAAGAAAGGAGATTTAGAGTTCTTACCCCTCAAAAAAACTTCTCTCAACTTACATGCCAGGCATTAAGAGAACTCGATCCGGTAGCATAGGGACTATTCAATTCAAAACTTTTGTCGTCTTGCCGTCGGTGACGATCTTTATATCCCCGCTCTGATCCGTCCTTTTATACTCAACATTATACTTTTTTAGGTGGGATAAAACCGAGGGGTGGGGGTGATGGTAGGAGTTATTTTTTCCGGCAGAGATTGCGGCAAATTCGGGATGGATTTTTTGAATTGTTGTCTCGTCTGTCCCTGTTTTTGAACCATGATGGGCAAGTTTTAAAGCTTTGACGGAAAGGTTTGAGAAATCAAGCGAATCCAAAATTTTTGAAGAAATATCCCCTGTCAGAAGAAGGTCAAAATTGCCAAATTTAAGAATTTGTACTAAAGAGAAATCATTTGTGTCATTTGACAAAAAGCCGGATTTAGGCCAAAGAGTATTTATCGAAACTCCGTCTGAAAGTCTGAATTTATCACCCGCTGTCAGTTCTTTATACGGAATCTTCCCCGACTTAATAAGATTTGAAAGCTCTGAGAACACCTTCGTTTCTTTGGACGCTGAAACTGTATTAAAGGAACTAACCCTATAATTTCGCAGAACCTCTATGAGACCGCTAATATGGTCTGAGTCAGGATGCGTGGCGAATACTAATTCTATTTCTTTGTCCCATAAAGGCATGTTCTCCGAAAGGCAATTTAAAACTTTTTTATCCGGTCCGCCATCAATTAATATGTCAATCGAACCGGGCGTTCGAATGTAAATCGCATCGCCCTGCCCCACATCGCAGAAAACCACTTTGAGAACTTTATCAGATAATTGACCGGTTTGATAAAAAAACAGGAAGACAAGAGCCAGGGCTGAAATCACGATTGGAATCAGTATTTTCTTCATAAATTTGCTTCTATATCTTTATTTTTAGCTTCTTATAAAGCCAGGAAATAATGGCTAAAATTATAAAATAATAACCCAGAGTTAATGCCGCGGGAATATCTTCCGTTCCAAATTCAACAGCATATTTATTCAAGAGCAAAATGACTCCTTTAAAATAAAAAAGCAAGGGAAGCGCAAGCCATAATACCGGAACGGCCAAGGCTTTTGCGATCAAACTCAAAACTGATGCTAGGATTCCAAGAATCATAAGCGGCGGCACAACCCAAAGAATAAGAAGATTAGCGATTATCGAGATTGGAGAATATGTCGAGAAATAGAAAAGAAGAATTGGAACTGTAGCAATTTGGGCTGATAAAGTTGTTCTCAGGTCTTCAAAGAAAATATTTTTGCCTAGCTTTTTAAAGACAGGATCCAATAGAATTATACCTAATGTTGCCGCAACAGAAAGCTGAAATCCGGCTTTTATTAGAATTCGCGGGTCAAAGAAGACCATAAGGAATATTGCTATAAATAAGGCAAAAAGGGAGGTGTTCTGACGGCCGAAAAGGCCTGCCCCGTAAGCCAGGATTGCCATAATTCCGGCGCGAACTATTGATTCTTCAAAGTCGGCAAGAGCCGAGTAAAGAACTATTGCAAAGGAAGCAAAGATCAGAGCGTGGGTTCTCTTCATTAAATACGCCAGAACGGCAAATATCAGACCGGCTACCATAGTTACATTCATGCCGGAAGCGGCAATAACATGAAGCACTCCCGTTCTCCTGATTGCCTCAAAGTAGCCGCGATCAAAATTTCCCTTGTCTCCAAAAACTATCCCCAAAAGCAAAGCAGACTCCTCGCTTGGCAGGATCTTATTAAAGGTATCGGCAATTTTTTCTTTTGTTTCAAAAATTACCGGAAGACGCAATTCCTGATTGTTTGAGAAAGTTTGATCTTGGGAATAAAAAAGCAAGGCGCGAACAGAAAGGAGAAGGGAAAGGATAATTAAAATGCGGAACATAGTTTATTAAACAATTGGCCACTGACATTTGACAACTGACAAAGTTAAAAGTCAGTTGTTAGTGGTTAGTTGTCAGTTGTATTTGATCACAGAGTGATCAAATCTTTTATCTTTTCAAATGTCGTTTTGCCCACAATTTTTCTTTCTAAAAGTTCCTGAACCGAACCATATGGCCGATTGTCGATTATTTTTCCTGCTGTCACAGGCCCTATCCCCGGCAGTTCCTCAAGCTCAGCCTGCGTTCCGCTGTTTATCGAAACTAAACCCGTGATACCCTTGATACCCGTGGTACTCGTCATAACTGCCTCGCCTTGGGCTGGCACATAGATTTTTTGTCCATCCGCAAGTTTTGCCGCAAGATTAATGGCTTTTCTATTGGCATTTGAAGTCAAACCGCCTGCCGAAATTAAAGCATCCTGAACTCTTGCATCCGAGCTTAATTCGTAGACGCCGGGCTTTATAACCTCCCCCTCAACATCCACTTTTATTTTGGCAACCGGAGAGCCTTCTACTTTGGTCCCTGACTCAAATCTTATTTTCGCCTGTTTCTGCCCTGTCATCTGTATCACACCAATACCTAACAATATCAATCCTCCTGAAAACAAAGCTATAATAAGAAGATTTTCTTTTACAAGGGGGAGAATTTTTTCCTGAAATGATGTGGGCACAGAATCCTCCATGTTTTTAGAATAAGCTATTAGTTTTCAATTTGCAATTCTATGGAATTAGTTATTTGGCTACTGCAGGCTTGAGAGTTATGCATCCCCCACATTAACTTCCACGATCGTACAGGTTTATGTGGGGCATTGCGGTCAGAACGGGTGAAGCGGTTAGACTACAAAGTTAATAATTTTGCCCGGGATATAAATCACATTTTTTACATCTTTACCTTCCACATACTTTTCGACTTCTTTTCGTGCCTTTCCCTCAACCAAACTCTGAATTCTAGATTCTGAACTCTGAATTCTAATTTCCCCTCTTCTCTTTCCGTTCACTTGAATAACAATAGTTGCCTCTTTCTCAACCAGGTACTTCTCATCGTATTGCGGCCACGGCTCAAAGTGTATGCTTTTTGCAGTTGGCAGTTGGCGCTTGGTTTGATTTGTTTCTTCGATTCGCAAACCGCTAACCGCTAACCGCTGCCACAGCTCCTCCGTCATATGGGGCGCAAACGGCGCAAGAAGCAAAAGCAAACTTTTGCAGTATTTAGTGTCAAGTATTTTGTATTTCGTATGAAAGTCTATGAGAGCATTAACATATTCCATAATATGAGCGATTGCTGTATTATAACGAAGATTCTCTATGTCCCCACTCACTTCCTTAATAGCTCTATTCATAACCCGTTCCAATTCCTGATTGTTGATACTCGATAATTGATCTTTACTACTTAATCCTTGTGTTACGAGTCGCCAAACTCTTTTTACGAACCTGTACATTCCCTCAATTCCTGTATCACGGAAGTCTCCGCCGTGATCAAATGGCCCTAAAAACATCAGATACAAACGCAGGGCGTCCGCGCCATACTTTGCAATGTATTCATCAGGAACTACAACATTTCCGCGGCTTTTACTCATCTTGGCGCGCTCTTTAATTAAGAGACCATGGGCAAAAAAGCGGGGGAAAGGCTCCTCGAAATGAGAAATTAATCCCCAATCTTTAAATGCCATCGTAATGAATCGAACATACAAAAGGTGCAGCACTGAATGCTCTGCTCCACCAATATACATGTTCACCGGAAGCCACTTCCGTGCGCGCTCCGGATCCCAAATGCAAGTTTTATCGTCTGTCGAGATATATCTGAAAAAATACCAGGCGCTGTCCAAAAAGGTGTCTGAAACATCAGTCTCTCTTCGCGCTTTCGAGCCACAACTCGGACATTTTGTTTCATGGAACTCGGGATGGTTTGCAAGAGGAGATGTTCCCTCTCCTTTGGGTTTCCAATCCTCAACGTCCGGTAACAACACGGGCAGCTGATCCTCGGTGACACTATACCATCCAGGCGTGTCTTCATGTTCACCTATGCCGTTTTTTTCGCAAGTCGAGCAAAAAATCATGGGTATGGGCGGCCCCCAATATCTTTGTCGTGAAATCAGCCAGTCCCTAAGATGATAATGCGCCTCTCTTTTCCCAATTCCCGTATCTTGTAGCCAATCAACCACTTTCGAAATTTCTTCCGGTACTTTCAATCCATTCCATTCACTCGAATTTATTATTACCCCTTCTCCTTCATAAGCTTCGTTCACTCCATTTACACCTTCATCTACATTTATTACACCTTCGGGGTGTCTTTCGATTACGCCTGCGAATCTGGGCTCTACAATTACCTTTTTAATAGGAAGGCCATATTTTTTAGCAAACTCAAAGTCTCGCTGATCATGAGCCGGAACGGCCATAATCGCCCCAGTCCCATAGGCCATTAATACATACTCCGCAATCCAAACCGGAATTTTCTCATGATTCACCGGATTTATCGCGTATAAACCCGAAAAAACTCCCGTCTTTTCCTTGCCCTCTTCTATTCTCTCCCGCTCCGTCCTCTTTTTGGCTGCTCGAACATAATCTTGTACTTTTTTATCTTTAATCGAACTTACAATCGGATATTCGGGTGAAAGCACCATAAATGTTGCTCCAAACAATGTATCCGGGCGTGTTGTAAAAACCTCAATCGTGTCGCTGCGAGAAGCCGAAGGCGACGAAGCAGTCTCTTTTTGAGATTGCTTCGCTCCGCTCGCAATGACGAACTCTATTCTTGCTCCTTCACTTTTTCCAATCCAAAGTCTTTGGGCGATTTTTATCTTCTCAGGCCAATCAATCTTGTCTAAACCCAAAAGCAGCCGATCAGCGTATTTCGTGATTGCAAAAAACCATTGCTCTAGATCTTTTTTTTCGACGATCGAACTGCAACGCTCGCATTTACCTTCGATAACTTGCTCGTCCGCAAGAACGGTTTTACACGACGGACACCAATTAACTTGAGCTTTTTTACGATAGGCGAGGCCTTTTTTGAACATTTGGACAAAAATCCACTGTGTCCATCTATAATAATCCGGATCATAAGTCTCCAAAGTCCGCGTCCAATCATAGGCATTTCCGGTTGCGCGAAGTTGCCTATAAAAGTTTTTTTCCGATATTTCTGCCTGCTCACGAGGATGGCGACCTACCCTCAGCGCATAATTCTCAGAATGGATACCAAACCCATCAAGGCCAATTGGTTCAAAAACATCATTGCCTTGCATCCGCTTGTATCGGCCGTAAATATCTGCTCCGGTAAAAGCATACATATTTCCAACATGAAGACCCTCTGCTGATGGATACGGAAACATCATGAGGTTATAAAAAGGCTTTTTGGCAGCTTTCAAATCAGGGGAAAAGGTTTTCTCTTTCTCCCAAACCTTCTGCCAGTGTGCTTCGATTTTATTGGGATTATATTCAACTTTTTTATCTTTCATATCAAGATAGTATATCAAAAGCAGGCTCGATTGTCAGTTGTCAGTTGTCAGTTGTCAGTTGTATACTATATATCATGAGGCTCTTTAACCAGTCGCTGACAATTACCCTGGCTTTGCTTTTTGTCTTGATTATTATCTCCACCCCCTTATCAACCTACATGACTCAAATTTTAGGTTTCGTGATCTTAGTTTCAGTGATTTTTATCATAATCAAAAAGCGGCAAAAAAAAGATGAGGAACTTTTCATGGGCTCAAATCCCGAAGTCTTTGTGATAATAACATCTCTTCTTCTGGCCGTTTTTTTAACAGGAGGTTCGAATTCCGGCCTTTTTTTCCTTCTCTACTTCCTTCTTTTTGGAATTGTATTTTTGTACGAACCGGCGACTGTTTTTGTTCTGCTCCTCGGCCTGATCCTTGTTTTTTCCCAGTCTCTTTCAGAGGGGGATCTATTATTAAACCTGATAAAGCTTGGTTCCCTTGCTTTACTGTCACCCGTATCTTTCTTTTTTGGAAGGGAATTTGCGAAAAGGGAAATGCTTGAGAAAAAAATTAAAGATAAAACCGGCCAAATAATTGAGGACGCGCAAACCCTCCGCGAACAGACCAACAATGAGGAAGTAATTGATGAAATTGATGATATTGCCGAAAAGGCTGAAGAGTTGCGTGAAGAAGCGGAAAAGGAATAAAATGAAATTTGTCAATTGTTGCAGCTTTGCTGCATTGATCTCTTTTGGTCTATTTATACTCACTTTTACTTTAGACAGCCAGGCGCAAGTGATGGTAAATGACAAATATAGAATTGAATACGGCAATTTCAATTCAATTGCGGGGAAGTCAACGGGCGGCGGAAAAACCTTAACCATGACCTCAGGCCAAAATGCCATTGGCCTTTATACCGGCTCAAACTACAAAGTAAAGGCAGGTTTCCAATACATTTATTCTATTATCCCCTTCAGTTTTTCAATTTCAAGTACCTCAATTAATTTTGGAGTGCTAAATCCCGGAGAACCGATAACAAGAACCAACAATTTGACTGTTTCAAATGGCACGGCCGGAGGGTATCAGGTCACCGCGTCAGAGGATCACCCGCTTAGAGTTTTGTCCACGGGAGTCGACATTCCAAATACAACATGCGATGGCGGAACTTGCACGGATTCCGTGTCCGCTGCATGGACGAGTCCGCTGACTTATGGTTTTGGGTATAGATGCGATAATGTGACAGGCACAGACTGCGCCAGCGGATTCTCAGACTCCACATATTACAAGCAGTTCTCTGCCTCGCCAAGTGCTCAAATAGTTATGAGCGGAACAAATGTGGGAAGGAGTCAAGAAACTCAAATAACTTACAAAGTTAACATCTCGGCAACTCAACCGGCGGGATCATATCAAAATGTAATTATGTATATCGCAACCCCCACGATTTAATACTACAAATACAGTACCAATACTACCAATAAATACCAATAATTCAATTATTTCATTAAAATATTTGTAGTATTTGCAGTATTAATTTCCCCTTTTTATCCACATTTTCACGAAAGCAAATGGCCTTAAATGGTCTAATTTCGAAAACTTACTTTTGTACATTTGTTTTGCTCGGAGATGGCTAGCCAAACAGGAAATCAAAATAGATTGATTTACCAATCTAAAACGATTTGACCAATTAATGGTATTTCCTCTCCTAATTGCTATTTTAAATATTTTTTTTACCTTTATAGTTTGATATAGTTAGTAAATTATTGATTAGGATATCCACACTGTTCTAGAAATTTTCAAGTTTCTTTGATCTTCTCTGCCGTGAAAAGTCAATTTTTAAATTCCTTTTTATTACCGCACAGCCTCGAATAGTAGAAAGGAATGGTTGAAATGGCTCGAAATGGTTAAAATGGTTAAGATAATAACTACATAAAAGTCCACGATCGTGGACTTTTATGTAGAGAAAGAATTGGGAGAAATTCAAGCCATGCTATTTAGCCATTTAGCTATTTGATTCTTTTCCTTTAATATTGGATACTATATTCATGTATATGCCCGTCTTATTTCTTATTCTGACTTTAACAATGCTCCTGAATACACCTGATGCTTATGCTCAAGAGGGTCAATTTTCCGTTGGAATCCTTCCTCCAATTCTTGAGATTAATGCCGACCCCCCGGCAAAAATAGAATCAATAATCAGCGTTCACAATCTGAACGACAACTCACGGGATTTGAATATTGTATTCAGATCTTTTAGGCCGTCAGACCAGAAAAACGGGCAAATAGAATATCTTGCCGAAAATAAAATTGAGGGACCCGATCCCTTAATTCTCCAAAAGATAGGAATTTATGAAGGAGAAAGACAAGTCAGCAAGATCAGCCTCGGACCCTTTGAGACCAAGGAGCTTAAAATGAAGATAAGCATAGAACCCGGAGCGCCGATCGGGGATTATTATTTCTCTATTATCTTTATTTCTCAAGCGGAAAGTTTGGGATCTTTTTCTCAAAGCATCCTTCCCGGAGGCATCGGAACAAATGTAATTCTGTCGGTAGGCAAAAAGGGCGAAACACGAGGCGAAATTGTTAAGTTTTCAAGCCCTTTCTTTTTAGGAAGCGGGCCGGTACCTTTTACTTTATTGCTAAGAAATAATAGCGAGCACTTTATTGTCCCCAGGGGAAGAATTATGATCAAAAACATGTTTGGGAAAGATGCCGGAAAACTTGAAATATTACCGCAATATATTCTCTCAAATTCAGAAAGATACATGAGAGATACCAATCAGGCTACCTCAAGCGCGCAAACCAGTCAGACTTTGCTTTGGCCTGAAAAATTCCTGTTGGGAATATATACCGCAAAAGCATTTGTCAAGCTTTCCGAGAACGGCCCTAATTTTGAAACTTCCCTCACATTCGTTGCTCTTCCGCTCTATATCATCTTTGCAATTTCCTTCTTTGCCTTCATCCTCCTGGGAATATATCTCCGCGTGAGAAAAAGACTCTAAAACTATTGATTATTTATTGTAGATTGTAGATTATTTTTTTGGAGTCCAAAATAATAAATATCCAACTACCCTCTAGTAAAAACTTATTAACATATACCACCTAAACTCAACCTCTTAAGGCTAACTGGTCAGATACCAGACATTCGGATTGGTACTGTTATCGAAAGGAATTTTAGAAATTGCTGTTATATAAGGAGAAAACGCCTATGTTTAAATGGTGTCACCTAAAGGGACTAAGTGCCAACATTGGGCTTTGCTTTTACTTACTAAGTTCTTACAAAACTCTTAAATGAATCATATAGTTTTTCGTAAGGTCTAATAATTAATATTTTTTACCTTCGGAAATAATAAACCATATCAAAAAATAACATCAGCAAAAACTGTAAAACTGATATATTATGATACTTATAGATATGTATCTTGAGCATAAATTAATTTTAATAAACTCTATGAAAAGTATATTTTATTTTTCTGAAGCTGGGTTTCACGCCAGTATTTCGCTCCGTTTAAGATATCAAAGAATATCAACTGATCCTTGCGAAAATACTCTAGGTTATTGACAAAAGCTACATATATACTTTACGCTAGAAGATATGAGCAATATAAACCGTATAATCCGTATAATCTCGTGCCTAACCCTATTCCCGCAAGCGGCAATAAAGTATTTAGTATTTGGTAGCTTGTATCTGGTATGTGAAAAGCAAATATGCCGAGTGAAAAGATAAAAAGCTTTATAAATCTTAGAGCTTGGCAGGAGGCTCACAAGCTAGTCTTGCTAGTTTATAGGTCTAGTGCAAAATTTCCAAAAAACGCCTATTCGTTAATCGACCAAATAAGAAGAGCAGTCATATCCATAAGCTCAAACATTGCTGAAGGTTTTTCGAGACAAAGCAAAAAAGAAAAAATTCAATTCTATTACATCTCAAAAGGCTCACTCACAGAGGTACAAAATCTCCTTCTTGTATCAAAAGACATCAAGTATTTAGATCAGGCAGAATTCAAGATAATTGCAGAACAAACAATTGTTGTCCATAAACTCATAAATGGTCTAATTCGATCTATTAAGAATTCCAATTCCCTAGATACAAAATACTAAATACAAAATACAATATGTACCTGCCCTTATTAGAACAATTCAGGAATTATTTATCTTCCAAAGGGGTATCTAAAATCACCGCTAAGAACTACCTGTCCGATATAAGGAAATTCCTCACTTGGTTTGAGACACAGTTTAGCAGATTATTTGTAGCCACTGATTTAACTGTTGATGTAATTGAACTATTTGAGAAAACCAAAGGCGCAACAATACAGAACAAAAATGATACTGAATACGAAATACTAAATACAGAATACTCGAGTCGTTCCCTGGAGCGCTATCTCTCCGCCCTGCGTAAGTTCGCCAAATTTCTGGTCGAAGAAAAATTAATTGATGCCGACCCATTCGAAATACTAAATACTAAATACGAAATACTAAATACTAAGCAGGATCCCTGGCACCTTAAAGAGTTTCGCGACTACCTCTATGTCTATGGCGCGGCAAAATTAACAATCAAAAATTACACGGTTGATATTCTTGCTTTCACAAAATGGATCGAAATCACCGTTTTAGCCTCGAGGGGTGAGGCCTTGCAAGGACAGGGTATATCGCTGATAAACCAGGAGCTTATTGAAGACTATAAAGAAAGACTTACTTCTGTTTTGGAACTTTCCCCCAAGAGCGTCAATAGAAAATTATCTTCGATCAGAAAATATTTACAGTTCGCAGTTGCCCAAAACCTAATCAAAGATCTTCCTTTCGTAGCCTCGCAAGGTGAGACCTTGCGAGGCTTGCGAGCACAAACAGGGCTAAATCTGGATGACCTAAAAGAAACTGAAGACAATCAACAACCAATAATAAATAATCAATATTCCAAATTCCCTCCCCTCCGCCTTCTTCAAAAAATGTTTGTACCCTATGAACTTTTGGAAGATCGCCTGTCTTCAAAAATAGCAAGGGCAATCCGCAACTTTAGATTGGCAAATCGCGTTTCGAAGTTCGCATTTCGACGAACGACGAACGACAAACGACGAACTTTTCCGATAGGAAATATCCCAAAGGTAGCCTATGCTCCTCAACAGATTTCTTTGGCAAATAAGGCCTGGCATAAAAAACTTTTCCACCATGCCCGCTATACAAGACCCAACTGGTACAAAAGGTATCATAGTTATGCATTTACGCATTATTTTCATTTTGCGATATTGGTTATTTATGCCTCACTTATCGGATTCCTAATTTATACCGCTCTATTCTCTGAAACCCAGGACAAACAGGCATTGGCGGCCCCTGTTGCGCCGCCTCGAATCCTTTCTTTTCAAGGAAGATTAACTGACCAAAATGATAACCCGATAACTACGGCAACAGATCTCAGGTTTCAAGTATATGACGATTCATCAACCACGGGATCGGGAAATCTTCTCTGGCAGGAAGTAATTGAGGTTTCGCCTGACCAGGATGGAATATTTTCGGAACTTTTAGGAAACGGTTCAACCTGTACCGGCCAGCCCCTGACAGTGCAGCAGACAAGATGCGCGATCCCCTCAAGCGTATTTACCGATAACTCTGCGCTCTATCTTGGTATTTCAGTCGAAAACACGGCGGAGCTCACCCCCAGACAAAGATTAGCAACCGTTGCGTATGCTGCTAATTCCGAGAGTCTTCAGGGAATGCTTCCCATAACCGATGCGGCAGTCACAGATAACGTAAATACTATTCTTGCGCTTGATTCAAGCGGAAACCTTACTATGGATGGAGCAACAGCTCCCACATTCCAAGCAACAGGTGGGCAATTCAAGATTTCCGGTCAACCTTTGCTTCTGACAACAAATACGGGAACCAGTAACAATGTCATAATTGACCCCGACGGAATCGGAAAAGTTGATGTTAGAAAACCTCTCGCAAATACCACTGCTACCGGCAATATTTCTCCTGGAGGAGTTGAGGTGGATGATAAATTTGGGGTTTTGGCAACAGAATCCGCGGTTGCCGCGTTTGTAGTCAACAACAATACAACCGGAGGAGATATATTTACTGCCTCATCTTCAGGAACAACAAGGTTTGTCTTGCAAAATGATGGTGATGTTAATTTTATGGCAGGGGGTACCCTTGACACAATCTCAACAGGAACTTTATCAATTGGCGGAGCAACTGCTACAACAATATCAATTGGTCGAAGCACCCAAGGCATCACTCTTCCCGGCTTTACATCTCAAAATGGAGTTCTTTACGGCACAAACGGAACGGGTGTTTTGGCTCAGGCCACCACTGCATCCACTAATCAATGTCTTCTCTCGGCCGCCGATAACCCAACCTGGGGAACCTGTCCCGGGGGAGCGCAAACTATAGATGCCTTCTGGAATCAAGGCTCAGGAGCACTCTTTCCAAATAATTCCACAGTTGATCTCCTGGTAGGTGGACAATCAACCGCTTCTGCCAAGTTTGCCTTTATTAATGTTAATTCCGGGAATCCAACAGCAACTATTTCCGGAAACTTAGCTCTCGCGGTGCCAACTACAGCAGGCGCAAACACACTGGATCTCTTCAATAACAGCACGCTTAACATTCGAACTTCTGTCGGGGGAGACGCGGGAGCGACAACCGCACTGTTTATAGACAAACGAGGCAGTAGCGGAAATGTGGGGATCGGGACGAGCAGTCCGCAAGTAAAACTGGATATTGTCGGTGGTGCGGGTGGGGCTGTTTCAAGAGATGTTCTAAGAGAAGTAATATCCGGCGAAGCGGGAATACACATTTCGCGACGAGGATTGAACGCTTACGGAATTTCGTTCGGACAATCTCTGACGGACGCTTTAGATACAACCACTGTACCGCCGTGGGCGATAATATTCGAGGGCGATGCCCTAAACATACGACGTGGGGCTGCTAATCAAGCAGTTCACGCCGTAAACCCACTAGTTTCTATCACCTCCGCAGGCAATGTCGGTATCGGGACAACTGCTCCGGATGCCCGTCTTGAGATCAATCACGCCACCGGTGATTCATTACGCCTCACCTACAATGACAGTGACGGTTCTGCCGCAAACTATACAGACCTTGAATTGGCCTCTGATGGTTCGCTTACCCTGACAAGCACAGGAGCAGATGTAACTTTTGTTTCAGACTTTAACACCGGTGTCAATATCGGAGCATCCACAAACACTCCAGCCCCATTGTCAATCTCGGGGGGCATAGGCTCAAATGCCGCGTTTGTGGTGGACCAACTGAATTCTGGGGACATAATTGCAGCATCTGCCTCAGGAACTACTAAATTTACCCTTTCAAATGCAGGTGTTTTGACTTTGGTGGGAGGACAAACGCCCGATATTACCACTCAAACAAATGCAACTTTTACCATAACCCCGAATGGTACTGGAAACCTGATTCTTGGGTCTGACTTTGATTCAGGGACAACAATAGGAACTGCGATAACCGGCGAGTTTCCTCTTTTAATTCGATCAGGGATCGGGTCAAATGCGGCGCTTGTCATTGACCAGCTGAATTCAGCAGACATCTTCTCTGCCTCCGCTTCGGGGACTACGCGGTTCACCGTAAATAACGTAGGAGCTATTGGCTTGACGAGCGGATATGGATCTGCAAGTCAATGTTTGACCTCAAACGGCTCCGGGTCTGCTTCTTCGTGGGGAACGTGCGGATCGGGCGGGGATTCTTTCTGGACATTAAACAGCGGTCTTCTCTACCCCGGCAACACAACCGTAGACTTGGCAATAGGCGGAACATCGAGTTCTTCTGCTAAATTTCTCTTCCAAAATGTTCTGACGGGAACTCCCACTTTTAAGGTATTCGACTCTTCAAGTGCGCAGTCTCTAAATCTCTCCCACGACGGCACAAACGGCAATATCACTGCATCAACAGGAACAATAAATATAGGCGCCGGAGGTGGAACGCTTTATGTTGAAACAGATATTATGAATGATACGGCAAACAATAGCGGATATGTCCAACTTTCTGATAAATTACTTGTTCAAAATTCTGAGGCGGCAGGAAATGCTCTTGCGGTTTTTAATAATACAGGTGCGGGAGATCTCTTGACTGCCTCGGCCTCTGGTGTAACAAAGTTTACAATCTCAAACAGTGGGGACGTCACCTTTGCAGGCGGCGATATTACGGGGGCAAATGGGGCGGCAATTGACATAGGTGAGGCAACGAGTGGAGACATAGAGATCACGGGAGATCTTCTGCCGGCCTCAGATGCCACCTATGATCTTGGCTCAACTACTAAATCATGGCAAAACATATACCTAACCGGTAATCTTTGTTTTGATGATACGGATTGCATGAGCACGTCCACTACCGGCTATTGGGATCAAACAAACGGCGCATTGTATCCCAAAATCAGTACGGTTGATCTTTTGATCGGAGGAACTTCTACCGCCTCTGCAAAGTTTGCAGTATTGAATATGTCTGGAACAGGCACTCCTGTTGCTTCCGTATCGTCAGGTCTAAGCGGAACTTCAGCATACTTGACAGCAGACGGTACCCTTGCGACACAAAACAGAATGGCATTAACAATCGGCAACTCCTCAACTTACAATACAACAGGAAATGTATTAATTAATCCAAATGGCACTGGCAACGTCGGCATCGGGACGACGGGGCCAGGATACTTACTGGACGTTAATGGACTTGCACACGCCGCTACTGCACTTGTTGTTGGTACCAACCCGGCAACAGGTGGATCATTAAGACTCCCAACGGATACTGGTGTTAATGTCCGCAATGAGGCAAATACCTTAAATATTCAACTTATCGGCTTAAGTTCTGGAAATGTTTTAAGAATCGGTGGCGGTGGGGATGTGGCTCCTGCTGGAGTTAATGTAAATACTGGTACTGTTGGTTTATATCCTGAGAGCGATAATGATAGTCCCCTCGGAACTGCAACAAATAGATGGAGTCGACTCGTCGTCGGTACTGGAATATCATCGTTCGCCGGCAATGTCGGCATCGGGACAACTACGCCTGACGCCCGCCTTGAAATTAATCATGCCACAGGCGACTCCCTGCGCTTAACCTACAATGACTCAGATGGTTCCGCTGCAAACTATACAGATTTTGAACTTGCATCTGATGGTTCGCTTGCCCTAACAAGCACGGGCGCAGACGTAACTTTAGTTTCAGACTTTAATACCGGAGTTAATATCGGAGCTTCTTCAAACACCCCTGCCGCTCTATCTATCTCAGGAGGGATAGGCAGTAATGCAGCATTAATAGTTAATCAAACAAACTCAGCAGATGTCTTTACAGCATCAGCCTCAGGAGCAACTAAGTTTAGACTTGATAATTCCGGAAATGTTATTCTTGCCGGCGGTGCAATATCTGATACATCAGATGGGGTTGATATAAATGATGCCCTCGAAATTGCAGGTACAACTACGGCTCAAGCTATTGTCCCCGCAACTGATGATACCTATACTTTAGGAGCATCTTCCAATAGCTTTAATACGGGATATTTTGGATCTGGCGGGATATTTTTCAATGACGATGTAAATATATGGCGTTCGGCTACTAATACTCTTAGACATACCGCAGCAAGCGTAATTTGTACAAATTGTAGCTATGGAATAGGAACCCTTATACCCAATGCTGTACTTCATGTAACAGGTGGAATTACCGGAGGAAATTCGGCCTTGATCGTTGACCAAACCGGAGCAAGCAGTAATGATATTATGGCCGCTTCCGCCTCAGGAATCACCAAATTCCGCCTGACCAACGGAGGCGCCGTGTACGCTGCTTCCTTCTATGACCTGGACAATACCTCATACTTTATTGACCCTGCCGCAACAAATATATCCTTAGCCACCGTGGGTAAAGTGGGGATCGGGACAATAAATCCCGGCATGGCTCTTGAGGTCAATGCTTTGAGCGGCACCACCGCCATAACAAAAATCCAAGGCAGTACTTCATATGCGGCTTTGAATATTGATCAAACCGGTGTTGGAGATCTGATTGCCGCCTCGCTTTCAGCGGCAACTAAATTTTTGGTGAAAAACAACGGAGATGTGGTTGTGGGGGCAGGAGGCGCGGGCAAAATTACCGTTACAACCATTGATCCTCTTTATAATATTGACGGCGGAAAATATTCAACTTATGCTCCATCTATGATTGGGGTAAAAGAAGAAATCACGGGCAAGGCAAGCATTGCTTATGATGAGACACAAGGCGCTTATGCCTATACTCTTGATTTTAACAGTTTTGAAAATGGCTCCGATTTCTGGGTATTCTCACGCGTGATTGATCCTGATATCGAAAGGGTTTCGGTTCTTCTCACGCCGAATTCTCAAGCCAGGACATGGTACAGAAAAGATCCTGTAAGAAGATTACTTACATTTTATTCCGATCGGCCAACGGAGATCTCATATAGACTTACTGCGCCACGGTTTGATTATGAAAGATGGGGAACGATCTCAAATGATACGGAAGCCGGCCTTGCGGCGCCGCCGGCTCCGCCCCCCGTGGGAAATGGGACTCCGGACGGCGAGGATGACTTTTTTGCTAATCTGAATATCAGGATTCGAAATGGCGCATATGAACTCGCAGACTCTTTGGGAAATGCGGTGAAAAGAGTTGAAGGATTCTCCGATTTGATCGCGGCAAACTTGACGGCAGGATTAATTAACGCGCAAGACATAACCACCAATACACTTTCTGTGGCAAACGATTCACTTACAATTGGGGGGCAAACTCTCCGCGACTACATCGCATCCACTGTCGAAAACATACTAAATACAAGATACAAAATACAAGATACTGATTCTATTGTCTCGCCCCTTGCCTCTATTGACCAAATCCATACGAATACAATCTCCCCGCTTGCCGATAATCAAATCGATATTAAGGGCGACATAGCAATAAAAGACAAAAACAACCAAACAGTAGCAAAAATTGATACAAAAGGTGACTTAACAGTACAAAACGCCTCAATTTCCGGATCGCTTTCTGCAAATGATGCCTCAATATCAGGAAGTCTAGTTGCGGATTCTGCACGTGTTAACTCGTTAACCCTTGAACGCTTTAACAATGCAGGCGATGCCACTGTTTCCGGCACTCTATATGCCGATAAAATTCAGGCAAATTCAATAGAAGGCCTTGAAGCGCGAATTGCAAGTATTGCTTCACAAACAATTACAAGCAATTCAGTATCCAGTATTCAGTATTTAGTATCTAGCGAAAGCGCAGATTTTATTGCAAGCGTAGAAAACGGTCAATTGTCAATTGTCAATGGTCAAATGTTGGATATCGGAACGATATCCTCCGATTTCGCCACTTTTCGCGATGGCTTGATTGCCCTTGGCCCTGCCACATTCAACCAGGCAAGTGTCCTTGAGAGTTTTTCAATCGGCAGCTCCTTTATCTTTGGCCCGAATTCAATGAACACCTTGGGACTGGATCTTGAAATCCAGCCTCTGAAGCAGGGAGCTATCTCTTTCATGGCCGGTGCGGTGCGGATAAACACGGACGGAACGCTTGTTGTAAATGAAAACGCGACTTTTGCAAAGGATGTGAGTGTTCGCGGTAAGCTTTCGGCAAACATAATTTCACCTCTACCCGATCAAGACCTCATTCTGCACCTCGGACGGTGGCGAGGCAACGACCTCGACTCCTCCGAGGTGGACGGACTCCCCCGAGGTGGAAAACTCGAAGTTCAAAATTCATCGGACTCTGCTGTGCTTTCAGTTAATCAAGCCGGTGATCTCACCTCTTCAGGCTCTGGAACTTTTGCAAAACTTAATTTATTTACCCAGCCGGTTGAGGCGGTTTCAGATACGGAAGTTGTTGCAACCTCCTCTGCCGGAACCGCAATTCTCAAACGCTACCGAACAGAGCTTACTATTTCAAACCCACTCGTTACGGATAAATCGCTGATCTACATTACGCCGGTTGGAAATACAAATGGGCAGGCGTTGTATCTTTTGCGTCAAGTCCCTGCCTCGACGGCAGGCGGGAAGGAATCATTTACGGTGGGGGTTGCCGCGCCCGCAATTGCCGACATTAAATTTAACTGGATCATTGTGAATTAACCATGAAAAAAATAAACCAAAAAATATTTCTCATTATTGCTCTACTTGTCTTAATTCCTCTTGTTGCCGCTTTTGTATCAAGCAAGAACAACAAGACCAAATTGGAAAATAAAACTTTTGATCCTCGCGTTTATATCGCTGTTGTAAATGATGAAGGGATAAAACGCGAGGATTACAAAAAAAGGCAGGGACAGCGCTCCTATTTTAAAAAATGGCTTATCGAGCATAACACTACCTCAACCGTGCTTACTAAATCAGTTCTTGAAACAATGATTGAAGAAACTTTAAGTCTCAAGTTTGCCCAAGAAAATAATCTTATACCTTCACAAAAAGAAGTTGAACGAAAATATTTTGCTGCAGTCAAATCCGTAGGGACAGAAGAGCAATATTTGACAAGAATAAAAGATCTTCAGGGGCAAAATAAAGACAACATCCTAAAACAAATGGAATTTGAAATCATTCAAACGAAAATAGAGAAAAAAACAAAAATGCCATATTCCGTCTGGATTAAAGAACAAAAGATTAAGGCAGAAATAGAAAAATATGACTAAGTATAAAATACTGTATAAAACTATTTTCATTTTGTCAGTGTTCCTTTTTGTTTTTCTTGTTTTGCCAAAACAAGCCCTTGCTGTAACCTGCACCTCTGCAGGAACAGGTGATTGGAACAATACAGGCACCTGGACAGGATGTACGGGAGGAAACGGAACAACCGCCAATACTCCGGGGTCAAACGATACGGCGATAATTACAAGCAACCATACGGTTACGCTTACGGGAAATGAAACGGTCAATGCACTTCAGTTTAATGGGGCTGCTACAGCTGCTATATTAAGCATAAATAGTGGGATAACTTTAGCAGTAACTACATCAGTCACAGTTCTTGGGAATCTTGGGGCGGCAACCTCGGCAACAATTCAAGACGGGTCTGGTGCGGGGATAATTACAGCAGCCTCGTTAACAGTAGGCATTACAGGAACTTCTACCCTTAACTCATCGGTCGCTACTCTTTTTACTTCAACTGTTTCAACATTTACCATCAGCGGTGCGGTGAGCACGAATTGTCAGACCAATGGCGCAGGGAACCGTAAAAATCAAACTACCATCAATTTGAGTTCAGGCTCAATGAGTGTAACAGGCACAATCACTTTGTGTGGGACGGGTCAAGGTGCTCTGTTCCAGATGAATCAAGAATCTCAAAATGCTACACTTACAACTTCTGCGGCGACACCTTGGAGCATTACAGCACCAGGTGCAGCAACTCTTAACGGTACGGGCGCAACAGTAAATTATTCCGGTGCTGCTCAACCCATTTTGGTGGTTAATTATACAAACCTAACTCTAAGCGGAAGCGGAACGGCTACCGGTGCCGTTACGAGTGTTACTGGAGCTCTTTCAATGAGCGGCAGCGTTGCTTGGACTCAAGATGCAATAACAAGTACGATATCAAGCGTTACACTAAATGGAACTTCGAGTTTGACGACCGGTGCAAACATGACAATTTCAGGAAATCTGACTGTCGGCTCCGGAACAACATTTACAACCGGTGCCAATTTTACCCTGGCTGTGACAGGTACTACTTCCGTATCAGGAACTTTGGCTAATTCTAATACGGGGACAAAAACTTATACGGGCGCCGTGACTATCAACTCCGGAGGAAGCTTCACGAACGCCAATAATTCATCGCTTACGTTTCAGGGAGGTCTTACAAATAACAGTTCTGGCACGGTTTCTTTTGGAACTACGGGTACGACTGTTACCTTCTCAACCAACACCCAAGCTATTGCCGGAAGTCAAAGCATTACTTTTGGGGCAACTGTTGCTATAACTGGCGCCATCACGGTCACCAACAACAACAACTCGACGGTTACCGTTTCGGGGGATTTGACCGGGTCTGCCGGCGGCTCTACCTGGCAGCAGGGAACTAATTCAACCACATTGTTTGCCGGAGCGGTACTCGCCACCGGTACGCTTGATGCAAGCACTAATACTCCTAACACAGTAGAATATAGTGCTAATGGGACTCAAACAATAAAGGCACCTTCAAGCTCATATTGGCATTTGACGCTTTCGGGTACAGGCACTTCAACAAAAACGGCAGGCGCGGCATTGACAGTCAACGGAACATTCACGATCGGAGGGAACTCAACGTTTGCAGGCGGAACATCCCTTACTCATAATTTTGGTGGCAGCTGGGTGGTTAACACAACAGCCGCATCCTCTCCTTATTCGTTTACAACCTCTGGTACTGTTAATTTCAATACCCCCGGAACTCCCGCTGCGACATCTATTACTGGTTCGTCCTCGCAGACTATCGCATTTAACGTCCTTAACATAAACAACACAAGCGGTTTTAGTATTAGCAACAATATTAGTGCTTCAGGAAATCTTACCGTGGCAAATAGCGTCACTTTTACTCCGGGAGCAACAAATACAATAAGCGGCACAGGGACTCTTACAGGGAATGGAACTGTCAAGGTAACTAAAATATCGGCAACCAATGATTTTTTGCTACAGTATTCAATCAGTAATTTGACTTTGACGAACTTGACGGTTGACTACGCGGGAGTAAATCAAGGATTCAGCGATACGACTTACGGAAATGTTTTGATTAGCGCAAACTCTATCCAAACAGGCGCAGGAACCGGAACTATAGGAGGCACTTTTACGGTGGGCGCAAGCGGAGTTTTCACACCATCAAGCGGAACGACGACATTCAATAGCGGTGCCTCAATCAGCAACTCCGGAACTCTGACTTTTGCGAGCATCACTATCGCTTCGGGAGCAACGGTTACAACTTCAAGCTCATTTACAATTAACGGAACACTTACGAACAGTTCGACTGCAACTTTTGAACCCTCCGGAGGAACAATTACGATGGCAACAACCGGCTGGTCAATTGTAAATTCGGGGACGTCTCTCAAATTCAACAACCTGACCATTTCAGAAACGCCTACAATTCAACCAACCTCAAGTTTCTCCGTTAATGGAACCTTAAATGTCAATAGTACTAAAACGCTGTCTCCAACCGCCGGAACAATTACGATGACAGGAGGATCAATTGCTAATAATGGGGGAGCTGCGGCAAATCTTGAGTTTTTTAACCTGACAATAAGTGCCTCAGTAACAGCAAATAGTCAATCTTTTAATATTAAAGGTGATACTTCAATAACCGGCACTCTCACCGTATCAAGCGGAAGCGGGACAATTACTGCAAAAGGAGATGTGACGGGAACAGGAACAGTGAGTCTCACCTCGGGAACTTTTATTCAAAGCGTTGCCGCAGGCAAACAGTTTGGCCCAACCTCTACAAACGATTGGACATTTAACAATCTTACTTTCTCATCATCAACCGGTTCCCAAACTATTACGACTACAACAACAAGCACCGGGAAAGTTGTGATCGGAGCAACTCTCACGCTTTCTGCAAACACCACTCTTGACGCAGGCAACAGAACATGGAACTTGACGGCGACGGGGACCCCATTTTCTATTTCAGGTACCCTTACTCCAAACACATCAACTTTTAATTATCACGGGTCCTCATCAGGGGTTACCGTAACTGGGGCTTCATATTACAACTTGGGAGTAGGAACAAATGCAAACGGAACAGCAACTTTATTTACCTTAGGCGGAGATACAACGGTCGGGAATGTTTTAACAATTGGAGACGCAGCATCTTCAGCCAACGACACACTTGATTGTTCAACGCGCACTCTTACTCTTTCAGGCACAGGAACACCATTCAACAGAACCGCTTTTGGGCTTTTTACGGCATCAAGTTCAACTGTCAATTACACAGGCACATCCGCCGGAGTGAACATATCTGCAGAAACCTACTACAATCTCGGGGCGGGAACAACAGGAGACGCAAATACCGTAGCTTATACTTTGGCGGGAAATACAATTGTCGGGAGCGTCTTAACAGTTGGGGCGGCAAGCGGCGCGGGTACTCATTCCCTTGACGGCTCGAACCGCACATTAACCCTAAGCGCAACAGGGACTCCATTTGTAATCAATACCCAAGGAACATACACTCCTTCCACTTCAACTGTGATATACAGCGGAACATCAGCACCCGTCAATGTCGCCGGCGCTTCTTATTATAATCTTGAAGTCGGAACAACTGGTGATGGGAATACTGCGACATATACGTTATCCGCCGACACGACAGCCAGTCGCGTATTAACAATCGGAGCATCATCGGGTGCAGGGATACATTCTTTGGACGGATCAACAAGAACCTTAACTCTTTCCGGAACAACAGGCAGCCCGCTAAGTATCGGCAGCCAAGGAGCATTTACCGCTTCTAGCTCAACCGTTAACTATACCGGGAATAACACGGGTGGTGACACAACCATCAATGCAACACCAGCCTACTTTAACCTTGGACTGGGAGGGGGCTCGGCGGAAAACTATATACCTAGCACTTCCCTATCAATATCAAACGATCTCACAATGAATGCTAATGGAACACTTATCGGGACCAATTCTGTTACAGTCAATGGGAGCGTTACGGGTTCTGGTACCATTACTTTGACGGGCGGGACATTTGAACAAAGAGTTGCGGCGGCCGAAAACTTTGGAACAACGGGAGGTTCAAATCCATGGAGCTTTGTCACTCTTCTTTTCTCAAATTCATCGGGCGCCGACAGGACTATCACTACGCAGACCGGAGGAAGCGGGACAATAACAGTCTCTACTCTTCTTCAGGTAGGAAAAGCTTTGGACTCAAACCAAACAATTCTTGACGCGGGCAACAGAACTTGGACGCTGTCGGGAACAAACGGTACGCCGTTTGATATAGTATCGCCCTCTTCCTCGACTTCTCTCACGGCAAATAGCTCGACTTTTTCATATACGGGGGCAAACGGAAGCGGCGATACAACCATACAAAGCGCCACCTATAACAATCTAACACTTAATGCGTCAGACATATTCGTTCCCGAAGCCTCGCCTCTCAACATAAACGGGGATCTGACTGTCACTACCGGGACTTTGAGCATGACAACAAATGATCTTAATGTCGGATCATCAGGCATTGCAAGCTCGGGTGATATTTCGGTTGCCGGAAGTCTCACTCAAAGCGCGTCGGGAACGACAACCGTTAAAACTTCAACAGGCGGCGTAGCAAGTATCGGAGGGGCCGGAACTGTAACATTCTATAACTTAACGATTGCGCCGGCCGTCGCGGCAGAACCCACAATCACGCTTGGAACAGGCGCGTCCCAGACAATTACCGTCTCAAACGACCTAACGATTGGCAACGGAACAAATGCGGTTACGGTTACGGCTGCGTCGAACAATCCCGCGCTTGATATCAACGGGTCTGTTTCAATTTCGGCGAGCGGGACATTGACTGCCCCGGGATCTACCGGCTCCTTCAATGTAGCAGTCAATTTTACAAATAACGGAACTTTCAACCATAACTCGGGCACAGTCACTTTTGACACCACAGCAACGAGCATTCTAAACGGTTCGGGCTCCCCCGCCATAACCTTCAGCGGAATTGCATTTCCGACCGCCGCCAAGATCGTCCAATTTACCGCAGGCAAAACCTTCAGAATAAACGGGTTGTTTACTGTGACTGGGTCAGCGGGCAACTTAATAAGACTTAATTCGACATCGGCAGGATCGCAGTGGACTATAAACCACCAGGGAACAGAAAGCATAAGCTACGCTCGCGTGCAAGACTCGGCCTGCGATGGAACAAGTACGCAGATCACGCTTGATACGATGTCAGTTGATGCCGGCAACAACGGCGCCTGCTGGGTTTTCGTGATAGGAAAGAGGGTTGTCGGCAACTCAAGAATCAAGGGAAATATAAGATTTAAATAAGCCTTATCCTCGTTAGCCTCGCAAGTCTTCGACCTCCTCGAGTCTGAGTGACCTCGGAGTCGAAGACCTGAGGGCTCAGACCGAAGGGGCGAGGCCTTGCGAGCCTGACTTGGAGCCTGGGCATTGGAACTCGAACATTCCAGACCCGAAAAAGCAACTCTTCTATCAAAGCAACCGAATCTCACGAGATTGACAAATCTTACAAAATATGATATATTCTTACTGCAATGATAAATACTTCTGCTTCCATAGATGAATTACGAACAAACCTTGCTGAATTCATCGGCAGAGTGATGTATGGTAAGGATCGGGTGATTATTAAGAAGTACAATCGAGACGCAGCAGTGCTTTTAAGCATTGAGGATTATGAGAAACTTCTTGATCCAACTAAACGCTTAAAAAAAGCGCAATGGGACCAAACCGTAAGAAAACTTGATGAAATACGAAATATTATACCGCGAGGAAATCAAGCAGAACTCTCGCAAAACATTGAGAAAGCGGTACGAGAAGTTAGAGCAGGAAAAAGAAACAAAAGCGCATGATTCGAGTAGTACTGGATACCAATGTCCTAATTAGTGCGTTGATTTCAAAGTCATCTGCTCCTCAAAAACTTTATAGAGCTTTTACCAAACAACGTTTTCTTCTTATAGCCTCTCCGCTGATTTTAGAAGAGGTTGAAGATGTTATTAATAGAGAAAGGCTAATAAAGTACCATAAACTTACTCCGAAGCAGAGACGGATCATGGAACAACTAGCTGAATTAAGCTACGTTGTTCTTGGTACGGTATCATCGGAGGAATTAGTAGTCCAAAGAGATCCCGAAGATGATAAGTTCCTATGGTGTGCAATTGAAGGAAAAGCTGACTACATTATCAGTGGCGATCATCATTTATTAGATCTGAAAGAATATGAGGGCGTTAAAATACTCTCTCCGCACGATTTTCTAACAATTCTAGAGAAGAATCAATAACTCTCTCTTAGCCTCGAGTCTCCGACCTCCTCGAGTCTCCGACCTCGGAATCGAAGACCTGAGGGCTCAGACCGAAGGGGCGAGGCCTTGCAGACTACTCAATTTATTTTAGACCACATTGATTATGCAAAAGAGCTAGACAGAATAAAACACTTTATTCTGGAAGGGAAAGCGGACGGCTTAAATCTTAAATCTACCAACCGATGGTCAACCTTTGGGCAATGGCTCGCCCATAACTTTTCGGCTTAAATCCCACTTTGAAAGCAATATAAGTGCAGGGTAGGATCGCATGTTAGTTCCCCCAAATCAGTCCAATAGGTGGCGGATGTGCACTGACCAGTCATACCTTGGTTTGACGAAACCGCAGATGACCAATTCGTGCAATCCCAAATTGGAGTCTCCGAGCAATATTGATGTAGAATCCCTCCCGATGTAGTGCACGTCCACACATATGTGGAACCACAATCGGCGCTACCATTTTCATTCCTATTGATGGAGTTATCTATGCTGCCATCCGTTAAGTCGGCCCAGTTGTTTACTGTTACGGTTGTACCGTCTGTTTCTCTCCATTCAGCGCTGCCAGCGCCAGCACTGGCGCATGCTGATAAGCCCCTATCCCTTGGCTCCGTAGTGGCTGATTGTGAGATCCAGGCTGTATACGTGCCGCCAAGGCCAGCGGCGTTTGCCCGCGCCTGACACTTGCTGTCAGCCCCAGTAACTCCGCCTAAATTTCCAGTATATGTTGTGCTGGTGGAGAAGGCATACAGATAGTTTCTAGCCGAATAGCCGCTAGGCAAGGAAGAGCCGGAACATACCTGCTGGGACGCGCCAAAGGCGCACGAACTAAAAGCGTAGCCAGTCAGGTTCTGATATTTTGTGCCATCAGAATCCAGACAGTCGCTTGAGCCAAGCTGCTGGCCATATACCAAACCCCTGTAGATTCCGGTGTAATCCATATAATAAGTTCTGCCGCTCACCGTAGTAGAGTTACCCACGCACCATTGCTCACTGCCGCTTGCAATATAACCATCTTGATCTGCATCTAAAGCTACACCGTTGTAGGTTAGCCAAACATTATTCCTTGTGTCGTCGCAGTCGGTGCCGCTAACGCTAATTAGGCGACAGGTGCTTGCGGAATTTTTGGCATAAGCGGAACCGGCTGTTGTGCAGGCGCTGTTGCCCCAGGTGGAAATGGTTTGGCATTCCGAGCCAGCGCTTGCGCCGTAACCGTCGGCGTCGGCGTCGGTATAGTAGGTTCTGGTAGGCTGCAAGGTGGAATCGCTGTCGTTGCAGTCGGTAGAGCTTACTGAGCTCATCAGGTTTCGTCTCCTCCCATTTGCCGGTGCGTTATCTTGAGCAACTTGGGTAGTTGAGGCGGGATAGTTATCTGAATCGGCATCTGTCATCCATAAATTGGTTTTTTTTAGCTGTCCCGTTGAGTTAATAATGATAGAACCATTTACCGTAATACTCTTGCCGGAATTCCAAACAACGGTTTGACCGGCATTTATTGTCAATGTAGTGCCATTATTTATTGTGAGATTTCCGTTATCCACTCCATCTACGGTTCCTGAGAAGTTACACGAGGATGAAACAGTGTAATCTCCTCCGGCCGGAATGCTAGAACAAGCCGCGGCATAGGCTTTATCCCCGGTAAATAGTAAATAGAAAATAGTAAATAGAAAAAAACTAATAACTAATAACAACCTTTTATTTCTCATGCGCTCATCTTACCGTAAGATCAACGGAAGACTCATTACCTTTATCGTCTTTTGCCTGAAAGGTAATCATAAAGTTAAAGTTGTACGAGTCATTAACGCTCCATTCCCCCATCCATGCCCCGTCTTTATTGGTTCCCGAGGAAAGAGACAGGGGATGTTCCTCCGCTTTATTATCTGTTTTAATAATTGTGACCGCCTCTGTAACGTTCCCTGCCTTATCTCGAACTTTAAGATTTACTTTTTGCATTCCCTTCTTGGGATCAATGGTTGAAAACCACACTTCGTACATAACCGGCGTTGCATCTTTTTGGCTTATTGAGTAGGTTTGCGGACCCTGAGCCAGAGGAACTGGCGTAGGGGTGGGAGTGGGCGAGGGAGTTGGAATACTGCTTGGCACGCTCCCGGCGGGAGTATTGTTTTGGACGGTAATCCGAGGCCAAGCTATGCTTTTTTCCTTAACGGCAATCAACGCTATCCCCAAAACAAGAACGACAATAACGGCAGAAGCACCGGCAATAATAAAAGCGGTTTGATTTCTAATAATAAAATCTTTAACTCCCTGAACTGTCATTTTCTTTCTTTTAATCTTCTTCTTACTCACATTCCTAAGAAAATTGCTGCTCTAACTTTAATTAAGAAATAAATCCAAAAAAATGTCAAGAGTAGGCAAGGGGTACCCCTGCCGTTGGCGAGACTAGGGGGCGTCTGAGCAATCCACCCCGTCACAATTTGAAGTACAGTAGCATTGCGTTGGTCCGCCGTTCCATGTGCACTCGGGCTGTCTGTCTCTGAAGGTATTGCAATTCCCCGTACTGCAGGCATAAGGCGAATTTGGATCGCCGGGACCACAGGGATTTCCGGGTGTAGGCGTTGGTCCGCCGGGAGTAGGAGTTGGCCCGGGGGTTGAGGTAGGAGCGGGAGTCGAGGTTGGGGGAACCGGGGTTGAAGTAGGAACTATTGGTGTGGGGAATGGATTATCCCGCAGATACTCGCAATCTATATCTCCTGATAAAATGCAAAAATTATACTTTGTACTCATTGAAATACGAACAGGAGGATTGCGGGTAAGACAAGACTCCCGAGCAATACATAATTGCTTTGTTGGTCTGACCAAATGGGTATATAAAATATTCCATTGAGGGCAGGAAACTGTCTCTTCCGTCTGATAAATATAACAGTATCCTGTGCGTGGACACTCGGGATCCTGGGGGACTTTTTTCATATAGATAACATTGCCCGAACTCCACTCTTGTCCAAAAGGAACTGATGCCGGATAACAGTTAAAGTCGTTGTAATATGAATCAAGAGCGCTTCTTATTTGCGTTAAGTCTTGCTTCCTCTGACTATCCCGTGCCTTATCAAGCTGCCATTTTGGATTAAAAGAGAGGGTAACCGCGAAAACAAAAACCGCAAAAATTGCAATTGACACAACAAGCTCAACAAGAGTAAACCCAGCATTGGGTTGAGTTTCTAAATGTCGAATTTTTTGTGGAGACATAGTTTGAGAATATATAAATTCGTCTCTTGCTGTCAATGATATATCATTCTTGAATGCAACCCCTACACTATTTTCCACGATCGTGGAAGTTTATGTAGGACAAAGATGAATCGTCAGATTCAATAACTGCTACCCAACTTTCAATATCCAAATCTTTTATTAACTTACGAAGCTTATCTGTCACATTTTGCTTAGACACCCAAACACTTCTCTGCCAAGACTTAAACCCCCAATCCCTAAGTCGCCTCCTAAAAAGATCCCTAATCCTTCTTTTCTTTTCCGGAATGTCCCATATGATAATTCTATACCTACCGTCCCAAGCCTCTTTTCTCCCCAGAAAATCTTTGCCTAGCTCGCTAAGTTTTAAAATTGTTTTTCCCTGCTCATCCATCTCCTGCTCAATAAGCCCATTTCTTCTTAGTCTTCTAATTGCTTGCGCCAATGAGGATTGCTTCGCATTAGAAGGCAAATTAAGCATAGATCTCATCTGGCCAGAATACGAAAAAGCCTCAAGACCTTCAACCATCCCCTCTAAAGACAGAAGGACCCAGTAACCTAAACTTCCCTTTCTAACCTTCATACTTATTTAAACGGTACCATAAAATTACATTAAAGTCCACGATCGTGGAGTTTTATGTAATGTTAAATTTTATACTTGACATTATATTTCGTATTGCTTAAAGTAGACATGTTATGCTCGAGAAAGACACTGTTTCCTACATTGACACTATCTCAACATTTATTATTTCTCTCACTTTATTTTTTCTTCCCTTATTTTTTCTTCTCAACACAACAGACTTTTTCATTATTCCAAAACAGCTTTTAATAATTGGGGCAACACTTATTTTAATAATTCTCTGGGGAGTAAAAGTTCTTTTAGCAAGAAAAATTATCCTAAATGCAAGTCCTCTCAACTTGCCAATTGCTGTTTTTGCAATAACCATTCTGGTTTCATCAATTTTATCCAAAAACAGGTTTGACGCTTTGATTCAAGTAGTGCCTGTATTTTTTGCAGTTCTTTTTTTCTTATCACTTGTAAATAATATTCGTGAGAGAAAATCTTTCTCAATTGTCTTGTCCGCTTTTGTTCTGGGCGCCGCCCTCTCCTCTATTGTTACAATTGCTTATTACTTCAAATTCTACTTTCTCCCTTTTGCGAGCCTCCAAAATCAATTTTTCAATACCTTTGGGTCAATTACTCAACAGCTTATTTTTTTAATTCCGGTTTTTGTCATATCCCTCTTCTACCTTTTGCAAAAGATAGGATTCCCAAGAGTAAAATTCGGGCAAGATTTAAAAACCGATTTTGGCTTCTTTGTCCAATTGCTTTCCGGAGTAACGATTTTGGCCGGGCTTATTCTCATTGCTTATCAAATCATAGCTTTGCCAAATAAGCCGATTGTTCTTCCTTATATATATGGCTTTCAAACCGCGGCTGCCGCGATAAGCCAGGAAGCCCAAAGATTTATAGTTTCCCTTCTTTTTGGCTCAGGTTACGGGACATATCTCGTGGATTTTACACGATTCAAACCACCATCTTTTAATCTTGAGCAAAACATCTGGAATCTGACCTTTTCATTTTCCTCTTCATATTTCCTTGAATTGATTGCTACAGTAGGAATTCTTGGAGCACTCTCTTTTATTTTTATTCTGGTTTCTCTTTTTAAGACGAGAGCGCCCCGAAACCCTCTTTTTGCTGCTGCCATAGCATCTTTCGCATTATCCTTCCTTCTTCCTTTCGCATATATTGCAGTAGTTGAGTTGTTCATTCTTCTTGCAATTTATGTCTCTTACCTTAATATAAGCGAAGATAAAAGAGTTTATGATGTAGTGCTCACACTTGTTGCCTCAAAAAAGGGACTATTTTCATTTGAGGCGTTGTCGGAGGGTTCCCATAGTGAAGCCGGAGCAGAAAGTCCAATTTTGCCCGCGGTTGTGATTCTTTTTGTGGCTATTTTTACAGGGTTTTTTGGATTCTGGGTTCTGAGGTTCACCTCATCTGACATCAAGTTTGCCGAATCTTTGCGCCAGGCATCTTTAAATAATGCTCAAAAGACATATGATCTTCAGACCCGCGCAATTTCGGATTTTCCTTATAGAAGCGACTATCACAGAATTTTCTCCCAGATGAATCTTGCTCTTGCCAATTCGCTTGCTCAAAATTTGAAAGACCAAAACCAAAATACTCAGCTACAGCAAAACTTCCTGGCGCTTCTTCAGCAAAGCATAGGCAGCGGCCGGTCTGCTGTAATTCTTTCCCCTCAAACATCTTTAAACTGGCAGAATCTTTCCCAGATATATCGGGCCCTGATTAATGTTGGACAGAATGCCGAGCAGTTCGCGGTTGCTTCGCAAAACCAGGCAATTGCTCTTGACCCTTATAACCCGCTGCTTTATATCCAGCTTGGAGGCATTTACTATCAGATGAAGCAGTATGATCCGGCTCAGAACCAGTTTCAGGTGGCTGTAAATCTCAAGCGCGATTTCGCGAATGCTTATTATAACTTGGGCCATGTTTTGGAGGAGAAAGGTGCGCTTGAAGAAGCCCTGCTTAATTATCAGATAGTCAGACAATTGTCATCTGGGGACAAGCAAAATCTTGAAAAAATTGAGGGGGAAATAAAGGCGCTTGAGGCAAAAATAGGTGAAATTAAAAAAACAGCCAAAAAAGTTGAATCTGAAACAGAACAGACTCCTTTATCAATCTCCTCTCCGTCAACAAACATTCCTCCAATTAAACCTCAAATTAAAATATCCCCTCCTCCGCAAACAAACCAAGCCACAGGATCAGCGAATAGTAACAACTGACAACTAACCATTGACAACTGACCAAAAGTCAGATGTCAGATGTCAGTTGTCAGTGGTCAACTGTACCTTACTGAACTACCGTTAGAGGATTAAGAAAGCCCGGCGCGCCTCCGCGCACCTCCCAGTGAAGATGAGGACCGGTTGTTCTTCCTGTTAAACCAACCCATCCAATAACGGTTTTTCCGGCAACCACAGGATCACCCGGCGCAACATTCGTTGCGGACATGTGCGCGTATAGAGTTGAATAGCCGTTGTCACCGGAGATTATGACATGCGTTCCGTACCCGCCGTTCCATCCCCCATTAAAGACTTCAGACGCTACGCCTGATTGGCCTGCAATAACCGGCGATCCAAGCTCCGCCCCAATGTCCAGGGCTTTATGGTACCAGGAGAAACTTTGATTAATGGTTCCTCTAACCGGCCATGTAAACCCTCCGGAGAAAATGGTAGCCGGTCCTGATGCAATATACTGTCTTCTCACGATTTTTGGCGCCTCTTCAGGCTTGACTCCTTCGGGAACAATCAAAATTTGGCCTTCAACAAGGGAAAATGTCTGGGGATTTGCGAAATCGTTAAAGGGAAAATCAGCTATGGCCTGGGCTTGGGCCCCGTATTTTTTGGCAATTGAATAAACAGTGTCGCCACGGATCACCTTATGCGCCATTCCCGTGACAGGAAGTATTTCAAGCTCATCCCCTGCCGTAATTGAGTCGCTTCTCAAGTCATTTGCCCATTTAACCGTTTCTTCCGAGATTCCGAATCTTTTAGCAATTGTTGAGATTGTATCTCCATTCTGAACCCGATAGGTAATAATCTTGTCCCTCGGTTTTTCACTTGTTTCCGTATTAAATACATCGACTGTCGCGATTGAAGAATCTGTACCTTGCGCAAAGGTTAGGTTTTGATTTTCTCCAAAAAAATTGGCGTCTGAAATAAAGGGAGAAACAATCGCGCCGGCTGTCAAAACAGCCATGGCGGCAAGGTGAAGAAAAAGCCTGTTTCTTTTCCCACGCTTAATCAAAACGCTTCTGACCATGGTATTTTTTGACCCTTCAAAGCCTTCGGAGAAAATTAAGATTTTGTCTTTAAAGTAGATCTTCAGAAAAGAAACAAAATGCCTGAATTCGGAGATCGTCAAATTATAAAAGTCGGGATCGGTGAGTTTTGACAGCATAAGACTCAGTTCGGGCAGAAATTTTTTCATAAAACCGAAAAGGGAGTAAGTAGTAGATTACCAAAAAAGGGAAGCAAAAGCAAACAGGTTTATTCTCCCTTTCCAAAAGTTGCGAGGAATTTTTGATTATCTTCGGTTTTGGAGAGGCGCTCTATTAAAACCTCTGTCCTCTCGTCCGGACCTAAAACATCGAGCATTCTTCTCAAAGTCACAACCTTCTTTAGGGTTTCATCATCAAATAAAAGCTCCTCTGCCCTTGTGCCTGATCGTTCAGCATTGATTGACGGGTATATTCGCCGATCAGCCAGCTTGCGGTCCAGATGAACCTCCATGTTCCCCGTCCCCTTGAACTCTTCAAAGATAAGATCATCCATTCGGGAGCCCGTATCAACCAAGGCCGTACCAATAACCGTGAGCGAGCCGCCCTCTTCACAATTCCTGGCCGCGCCAAAGAACTTTTTGGCAGGATATAAGGCTGCCGGATCAAATCCGCCGGTGAGCGTACGGCCGGAGGGGTCAATTGAAAGATTATACGCACGAGCAAGCCTCGTGATTGAATCAAGAAGAATTACTACATTCACGCCACGCTCAACTAAGCGCTTGGCGCGCTCCATGGCAATCTCGGCTATTGTTGTTTGGGTCTCCGGGGATTCATCGAAATTCGAGGCTACAACCTCACCTTTGACCGAACGGCTTATGTCTGTAACCTCTTCGGGCCTCTCCCCAATTAACACTGCCATAAGGTGAACTTTTGGATAATTACTTGAAATTCCTTCCGCTATATTCTTCATGATCGTGGTTTTTCCGGCCTTTGGGGGGGAAACTATCATGCCTCTTTGCCCGAATCCTATTGGTGAGATAAGGTCAATTATCCGTGTTGAGAAAGGTAGTTTGCCTGTCGCAAGCCTTATCTGTTCTTTTGGATAAATAGGCGTTAAATCATCAAAATGAAGCCGTTTAATTGAGCTCTCAGGATCTTCTCCGTTGACCTTTTCAATTTTCAGGAGGCCAAAATAGCGTTCGTTGTCTTTGGGCGGCCTACCAATTCCCTCAACAAAATCACCGGGCCGAAGCCAAAATCTTCTTATTTGGGAAGCGGAAATGTAGATATCACGCTCGGAAGCCCTGAATTTAGGGCGCAAAAAGCCATGCCCTTCATGCTGAATGTCAAGAATCCCTGAAACAGGCACGGTATTTTCTTGCGGGCCGGAAACAGGCATGTCCTGCCTGGCATCCGAATAATCCCTTGAAAAATCCCGGGAGTCGGCGCGCCTGTACTTTGAAGGCGCCGGTTCAGACCCAGATACTTTAACTGCTTCATCTTGAGGCATAATTTCTTCAACCGTAGTTTCTTTTATGGTCTTTTTTGTAGGCATGATAGAAAGTTAAAAGTTAAAAATTCAAAGTTAAAAATTCAAAGTCTAAATTAAAACTATATTCGTGAGAAATTGCTTGCGTAAACAGGAAAGAATTCCGAAGCATGGTTATTTAACCATCTTTTGCTTCCTTTGTCAACCCCGATTTTATCGGGGTCAAGAGAGAAACCGAAACCGAAGCGCAAATGGTTAAAACCATTCAACCATATAGCCATTTACCTATTTCCCCCAATCATACTATCCTTAACTATAAAGCAATATGATTAAAAGTAAAATAAAAGATCAAATATAAAAATCAAATCCGATTTAATCGGATTCAAAAATAAGGAATATTTTATATTTAATATTTCATATTTTATTTTGCTTCTGAACTATAGGCTTGACAAGTATTTTAGTTTATGTTAGAATCGCCCAAATTGCTAATTTATTCCGATTAAATCGGAATTTATATTACCATTATCTTACTTTTCTTTAATTAAAAAGATAGAAAATAATGGTAATAATTAAAAAAAATATATTTATGAGAAAATTATTTGTTCTCTTTGGTCTTTTAATCGCGCCTTTGGTTGCCGCGCCGATTGTCAGTGCGGCAGGGCAAAGTCAGTGTCAAATAATTTACGGCGGCGGGGAAGTTTGTCCACCTCAACAAGTTAAATTCACCATAAATAAACTGGTACAAAGACTAACAAAAGGCGGAGAGTTTTTTGAAAATATGACTCTTAATGACCTAAGGCTTTCTCCCGGACAGAATGTAAATTTCAAAATTGTGATCGAAAATACGGGAACTACTGATATTACAAACCTTAATGTTGTAGATACCTTTCCGGATCAGCTTTCTTTTGTTGCCGGAGTGGGCAATGCCAGTGTCGGAGCCAAACAAATAAGCTTTGTGGTCGGCAAGATAAACCGTGGGCAAAAAATGGAATTTGTTATAACTGCCAAAGCGGCAGACGCGGCAGGCTTGCCCCAAAACCAGGCAATAGCTTGTGCTGTTAATAATGTAAGAGCCACGGCTCCGGATGGTTCGACAGCCGAAGATAATGCTCAGGTTTGTATTGAAAGAGGAATAGTCGCGGTTCCTACTCCTCAGATTTTTCAGAAACCAACCGTTAGTCAAATTCCATCTACGGGTCCTGAACTTTTAGGTCTTGTCGCGCTTATTCCTACGGGACTTGCAGGAATCTATCTTAGAAGAAAAGCAAGCTAATCCCGCTTTGCGGGATTGCTCCTTGAGGCAGGAGAAAGCAGTTTCAGGCTAATAAATCCACCAAAACCCCAAACACCCCTAACCGCCCCAATTCAAAACAACACTGAAACCACTCTCCCCGACCTTAAAAGGTGATTGTCATTCTGAGCGAAGCAAAGAATCTTTGTTTCGCGATGACATGTATAACCTTAAGGAAGGAAATTTTCCTAGCGATAGACATAGGGCTAGCTCAAGTCTAAAAGCATGACTAGTAGCTATTATCTAGTATCTAGTTGCTAGGTTGTTCTTTAACAAAAGGTATACAGGAAAATTATTCGTTTGCGTAGTCCTGCTTTTTTCCGCCAAAGGCGGATCAGCCTCTGGCTGAAAAGGACGAAAAACGGATAAATTTTTAATTAAATAGGCAAAACCCACACAAACCTTCACGATCGTGGAAGTTAATGTGGGATTAACCGCTCTAAAAGCGGTTCTACTTCAGGTGTCGGGTACCGCGTACCGTGGGATGAAACTGCGCACGGTGCGCGATCTCCGACACTTGTCGAGAGATATTCAAATATATAGGAGGAGAAAATGTATATGTGGCAACTCTTGAGCTACCTCGGTATTTTTCTCTTTGGTTTGGGGATAGTTATATCTTATAGTGGAGGGAGAGACACCACGCTTCTGGTAGGAATAGGATTCGCGGTCTTTGGGAATCTGAGTTTTAATATATGGAGGAAAGGATGAAAAGGTCATTCAGGCGGACCCGAACCATGGCAGTACCCAGGAGACAGTTCAAGCCTAGGCGAAGGAGGGGAATGGTGACTACCATAGGAAGCAATGAGCGATGGTTACAGGCCATCATCTTGTTGATGATGATAGGAGGTACGATCACGGCTATCTTTCTTGGGACGTAACTGGGACAACCGAATAATCGGAGAACCCGCAAGGAGGCAGAATGGCTACTAACAAAAGAAATAAGTCACGTCGAATTCGTTATAATAGGGATCCCAGGATAAAACCAGGAAAAGACGGTCGTCAAGAAAAACGCGAGTGGCGTCCGGGCTATTTTCCAAGATCTAAGAAGCGAGGTCGCCATCACCCTAAGCCAGGCACAAGACGAACTGACATACATTAGGAGGAGGACGCACATGACATGGACCTGACACGCAAACTGAATAGCGCGCCGTAATAAAAATTCCTTGCTTTGTGCGGGGTAAAATCGGCGGCAAATATCGGCAGGCATTAGCCTTCACGTGAGAATGTGGAGAGACCCTAGAAGGGGGAACAAGTCAGTGAGCAACCCATATAGAGATCCAGGCATGGGCGATGTGATCGGCTGGATGTTCAAAGGCTGGGGACTGCTCATCTTGCTGATAGTCCTGGCCGGTTCCATCTCAATCGGTCTGTGGGCGTTCGGAGTTGGTACGGCTGATATATTTGGCCGCGGTGAAGCACGTAAGCAGATCCAATCTGCCGAGTTCCGCATCAGCGCCTACCAGACATTCTTCAACCAGTGCGCAGGAATCCAAGGCCTCGAGAAAAGTCTGGACGCCTCATTCGAGCAACTGAAGACGGCTGAGACCACAGCAGATCGTGCCCGCATCAACCAAAACATAGCCGGTGTCCAATCAGCTCATGGACAGGCAATCGCCAAGTACAACGGCGACGCCAGAAAGGACTACACGATAGGACAGTTCCGAGACAACGACCTACCATTCCAAATTCCTGACAATGGTTATCCGGAAGGAGGTAAAACGTCATGTGGAAGCAGGTAATTATAGCACTTGCTCTACTTGGGCTGGCTCTTGGGAGCTTTGCCTGCGGCCCCAAGCCGACCCCCACACAGCAGCGTGAG
Source organism: Candidatus Levybacteria bacterium RIFCSPLOWO2_12_FULL_39_17 (assembly GCA_001782675.1). Taxonomy (GTDB): domain Bacteria; phylum Patescibacteriota; class Microgenomatia; order Levybacterales; family GWA1-39-11; genus GWA1-39-11. Next base: position 12,485 of record MFPJ01000020.1, on the reverse strand, counting down.
GCGAGCATAAAGGCACGAACAGAGGTCTTCGCCAACGCCGAAGCCATTGCGCCTCTGCCCCAACCACAGAACTTCCCGCTCCGCAAGGCCCTAGTGGAGTTCACTGAGCGTGAAGACCTGATCAACCATCCGTGGTATACTTACATCTTAGGCCAAAATGGCAACGTCGTTGGCTACTACGTGACCAAGACGGTGCCGATCAGCACGTGCAACTTCCTGTCCTCGACCGAGGTGGTAGACAGCACGACTAACGGCAAGGTGGTACTAACTGCCCCATCCCTCGATGGTATCTACTACGGTGGCGCAGGTGCATCCGCTAACTGCGGATTCTTCTTCTTCGACTACGCCACGAACGCGATGATCTCGCTTTCGCCAGGTGTACTGTTTTTCTCAAGCGACCAGCCACTACGGTTGGAAGCTGCCCCTATCCTGGTGGAGACAACAACAAGAAGGTGAGTAAAGAAGGAAAACGCACATGACATGGACCTGACACGCAAACTGAATAGCGCGCCGTAATAAAAATTCCTTGCTTTGTGCGGGGTAAAATCGGCGGCAAACTCGGACAGCCTGCCCTCCGATTCATCGGATGAGAGTTCAGTTCAGTCTAAAGGAGGCAAAAGGTGGCACAGCAAGCTCAACCCCAAGGTTTCCGGTGGAGTCAATGGCTCCCTGCAGCAGTGACATTCGTCGTTGTCCTGCTCTTTGTCTGGCCGGGCTTTGCCCTAGGTTATCCCATCTGGGAAGTTGGCGAGGACAACAGTGGCAAGGGCATAACTTATGTCTGCCAGGACGGCCGCCAGGTTCAAAACTTGAGCGACTGCAACCGGGTAGCTCAGCCCACGCCCAGCCCGGCTCCGGCGACCACACGGGCCCCGGCGCCAACCCAAGCTCCTAGGCAAGGGACGACCACGACGACCACCACCGGCACGCAAGCAACGGCCGCTTTTCCAAAGACGGCGCAGGAAGCAGCATCTCTCTTCGGGGGCGATGCCTCTCGTTGGGAACCGACTGCTGATCCTGGCGGATGGCATCTCCGGGAAGAACCGTTCTCGATCCTCCTGAACCCTAAGGGCTCCCTCGCAGAAGGATACTTCGACACGAAGCCGGGCAAGAATGCCCAGTGCTTTGCGTTCGTCGTACCCATGGGAGTCCAAGGCGCAACCGTCTGGAACGAGCCGGGCACGCGGGAAAACGCACAGAAGCTGCAGGCCAAAATGGCTATTCCTAAGTGGGATGATGGCCAGACGCATCCGTGCGAGGTCATGGCGGCGCCGTAACAGCCCTCCTTCCAGCTCATTACAAGGGAGCGTTGACGGTTCGAGTCGGAAACTTGAACTAATCCCGATTTGTCGGGATCACTCCTTCCCTTCGGGGACGCGCCATTCGGCACATCCCGTTGGGAAAATATCGTCAAGGTTCGAACCAAGTCTCTCAAAGGAGGAGACAATAATGACCAGGAAGAAGGTCGAGGAAATGACCGAGCAGGAATTGCTCAGGCATATAGCCAAAGAGCTAGGAACTATAAGGACGCTCATAGAGTGGGTTCTGGGAGGTGGCATAGGAGCCCTTTTCTTCCTCATTTACCTCTCCATTCGCCTATTAGCCTGAATCGATCGTGAATCGAACATCCAAACCTTGCGTATTGCATGCGAGGCAAAAGATGATCGTGAACGATTTGGCTCAGAGGAGTAAAGTACGCTCGTGTGGAGTGGAAGTTTCGTCAATCGACGATCCGTTCGCTTCACGCGAACAACTTCTACCCATCCTGTATACCTTTACTCTTAAGCCCAACAGTCAAACTGGTGGTCTTAAGAGTAGTTAAAAGTTCAAAGTACAAAGTTAAAAGTTGCAGTTTAAAATTTAAAATTTTGAACTTTGAATTGTAATTTTGAATTTTTAACTTTTAATTTTTGATTTATATGCGAAGCATAAGTTTCATCATTCCCGTTCACAACGAGAAAAAAAGACTTAAGAAAATATTCGAAGCCTTGAAAGAGGTGGAATTACCCCGTGGACTTGGGCTTTCCGAAGTAATATTTGTTGATAACGGATCAACTGACAAAACTTTTTTAAAGCTTGCGGATTTTGCCCGGGAAAATGGGAACATAAATATTTCGATAATTAGCTATAAAACCAAACTTCCGGCAAAAAAAGTTTTCCTTGAAGGTTTAAAAGCTTCCAAATCTCACTACACTATTCTTTTAAATAAAGACCTCTCAAATTTAAAACAGGAATTGAATAAATTAAAAATAAAGAAAGTTCCAAACAAAAATAGCTTAGCCCAAGAGGAAAATATTGAAAAATTAATAAAAAATTACAACAAACCGGAATCCCTTTTGGTTATTTCAAGTTACCCAAAGAAACAAGAAACCTACAGCAATGGGGTTTGTGCAGTGGCATCTTTTACAAAAAACACAATTTCCTCGCTTTCCAAAATACAAAAATTCAAAAAAATTATAGTTTTAACAATGGTACTTGATAAAGAGGAAGTTTATGAAGAAAACGGAATACTTGTTGTGCGTTGTTTTAGGAGAAATAACCCTTTTTCATATTTTGACCTTTTTAAAAAAATAAGATTATTTAATGTGACGCGTAAAGTGCTTATTGAATTTGAATTTGCATCTTTTGGAGACACCAAAGCAACTCTTGCAATCCTGCCACTGGTCTGGTCTCTTTACTTTTTAAGAAAAGATGTAACTATTGTTGTCCATCAGGTTGTTCTTGACCTGAATAAACTGGGGGGGCATATAGGAATCTCCTCCAGAAAAATTCTTTCATATATATTTAATCCTGCTCTTATGCTTTATTACAGGTTACTCTCATATCCCGCAAAGAATATTGTAGTACTTGAGGAAGACTTAAGAGAACGGATTTCAACAATTGTCAGGCCTGAGAAAGTGCATTTTGTTCCTCATGGAGTTCCGAAAGTTCAAATGCATAATCTTAAAAAACGCGCGGCAAGAAAGTTATTGGGTATTGAGGACGAAATAATAATTCTCTATTTTGGTTACCTAACCTGGTATAAAGGAGTTGACTTCCTTATAAGGACATTCATTGGGAAAAAAAGGCTCAATGGGAAAAAGATAAAACTTATTATTGCCGGGGGGCCAAGTTTTACTCAAGAAAAAAAGCCCCACTACAAAAAATTTATAACTACAATACAAAACATGATGAAAAAAGCACCTTCCAATGTAAAATTTACAGGCTTCGTGGAAGAAAAGGATATACCTCTCTACTTTAGCGCTTCCGATTTAGTTGTTCTACCATATAGAGCTTTTATCTCATCCTCCGGTCCATTGTCTTTTGCGCTTGCTTTTAACAAACCATTCCTTCTCTCTGAAGCTTTAGGAGACATTCTGCATAGCCGGGATATAGAAGAATCAATAAAAAAAATAGGCCTAACAAAAAAAGACCTTCTGTTCCGGCTTAACCAAAAAAGCCTTATCAAGAAAATAAGACTATCACTTGAAAGAAGACAATACAAAAAACTTAAGGAATTAAGCACTCTTCTTGCTAATAAAAGGTCCTTTAAGAAACTTGCGGCATCTTATGATAAAGTGTTAACAACCGAACCTGTCAAAACAAAAAGGTTCTTTTTTATACCAATATTAAATTACCGCATATATGTATGATGAAAAAACACGCACTGCCTCTTCTTGTAATTTCTTTTATCTTCCTGCTTCTTCTAATTAATAATTTTTCTCCGGATAAGTTTCTTGTTGGATGGGATAACCTTTTGCCTGAGTTTGATTTCAAAACCAACATTGGCCGTTCTATTTTCTCAGGGTGGCAAGAGTATCAAGGTTTGGGGCTTGCTCCGGGAAACGGGCATGCCGCGGACATTGTCCATCAACTCATTCTTTTGTTTGCTTCCCTGATTCTACCGCTCAATCTTCTAAGACCCTTCTTTGTTTTCTTAACACTTTTCTTAGGAGGAATAGGAACTTATTTCCTCTCAAGCTATATCCTAAATAGAATACAGAATACGGAATACAGAATACGGAATACTAAAATTCCCGCTCTGGTTGCGGGAATTTTTTATACCCTTAATCTTGGGACTATTCAAAATTTTTATGTTCCATTTGAACCTTTCATCACTCATTTTGCCGCCCTCCCCTGGCTGCTATTGTCCGCCCTTTGTTTTATTAAAAAACAAAGTCCTCGTTCTTTAATATTTTTCATAATAGTCAATATTCTTGCTATTCCTCAGGGACAAGTACCGACAGTTTTTATTGTCTATATTTCTGCCCTGTTAATTGTCCTTTTTAATGTTGGAATAAGAACCCGACAATACCCGGCAAGTATCAAGGTCCTTCTTATAACTTTTATCTTAAATGCCTTTTGGTTACTTCCTTTCCTATTTTTTACTCTGACTAATGCTCAGGTAGTTTTTGATGCCAAGATTAACCAGATGGCAACTGAAAATGTTGTTTTGCAGAATAAGGAGTTTGGAGGTTTTGTTGACACAATGCTCCTTAAGGGATTTTGGTTTAACAATGTTGATCCCAATCTTAACGGTGATTTTGATTATATGCTTGCCCCTTGGCGCAACCACTTCTCAAACCCTTATATTGTCCTGGCAGGCTTAATGCTTTTTGGAATAATGCTCTTGGGATTTTTCTCTGTAATTTTGAATTGGAAATTGGAAATTGCCCGCCCCGCTTCGCTTGGCGAGGCAGGGGGAAATTGGAAATTCAAAGCTGCTTTTGCAGCTTTGTTCCTCTTCTCTTTCACTATGCTTGCAACAAACACTTTTCCTTTTTCTTTTATTGATGAGATTTTTCGCAAAATCCCATTATTCGAACAGGTATTCCGCTTTCCCTTTACCAAATTTTCAATACTTGCAGCCCTCTCCTATTCAGTGATGCTCGCTCTTGGAATTTCAATAATATTGAAATTCCTTGACGATAGAATATGGAAAATAGGAGATGGTGGTAGAAGTTTGAAGATAGAAGATCGAAAACTCAACTATCCTCTATTATCTATTTTCAAAAAACTATCCTCTATTATCTATTTTCTACCGTCTGTTGTAATTATTGCTATTATTTTCCTGATTGCTCTCCCCGCCTTCCAAGGCCATCTTTTTTATGACAAGTCTCGGATTAATATTCCAAAAGAATACTTTGATACCTTTGAGTTCTTTAAAAAACAGGACCAAAATACAAGAATCGCAAACCTCCCCCAGCCTACCTTTTGGGGGTGGAATTTTTACAGATGGGGATATGGGGGTTCGGGCTTCTTGTGGTATGGAATAAAACAGCCTATCCTGGACAGGGCCTTTGATGTTTGGTCCCAAACTTCCGAAAACTATTATTATGAACTCTCCTCCGCCCTCTATTCAAGAAACCCAAAAGCTCTTCAAGATATTTTTAACAAATACCAAATTTCTTTTATTCTTCTTGACAAAAATATAATCTACCCTAATTCACCCAAATCACTATTTTATGCTGAGACTGAGGAGTTACTTTCAAAAATTCCAAACATTCAGGGTGTTGCCCAATTCGGGAATATAAAAATATATAAACTTGAAACAAAGGATAAAGTAAATTCTTTTATTTATACAAAAGGCCAACTTCCCCAAATTGATTCCCCTTTCTGGAAAAGCAGTGATCTTGCCTATTCAACATTCGGGAATTATGTTTCTGTCAAATGTCAATTGCCTGCACTGAGCGGAGTCGAAGTGTCAGATGTCAGTTGTCAAATGTACCCCTTCGGTTCCCTTTTTTCACTCAAGACAGAAAAGGAGAAGGAATTTACCCTGGAAAACCAAAAAGATTTTATTGAGGTTTCAGGAGATATTGAAGTCAAAAAAGACTCTTTCTTAAAAATACCTTCTTTCTTTAAGTCCCAAAAAAGTATTGCTTTTGAAATATCAACCATACTTGATAATGACGGAAATACTGTCATTTCAGCAGCAATTAAAACCCCGGGAGTATTTCTTGACAGGCAAAAAATGTGGGAGGAAGCTTTTGATTTCCCCCTATTTATACTGCCCAAAGGTACAAAATACCCCGTAAGCTTAAATATAAATGGAGTATCGAACTTAAAGATAGACAAAGAAGCCGAAAATGAAAGGCAAAGGAAAGGAGCAAGCTTTTTAACAGGACTCGAGGACAACTTTGTGGTACTTTCAGGGCAGGGAATTTCAAAAACGCAGGAAATCAAGGCTCAAATTTTTGACAACCTTTATAGAGGGGAAGTAATGGTCCCGGTTTCTCTTGGCAAACACCGCCTTTCAATAGTTGTCCCAAAAATAGATGATGATTATATTTCTTATAAAGCTTCTATAGAAGAGCTTAACATTAAAGATTGTGATTTCTGGAGAAGTGGCAAAAATACAAGCGATACTTCAAATGGCCTTGTTTTGCTTACCTCAAACAATTCAAGTATTTGCGCTTCGTTTTACTCCTCCTCTATTTTGCATGATGAGGCTTATGCGATATTTGTCAAAAGCAAAAATTTCTCGGGCAGGCCTTTTCACTTTTGGGTGTTAAATGAAGACCAGTGGTATGCACCAATTGATACTTACTTAGCTCGGGCAAAAAACCAAAAATCTGCCGAAGAAGTATCATTTTATGTGTTACCTCCAATGGAGGAAAACGGAAGAGGATATTCTTTTCATTTTGACAATATCTCAATCGGCAAACAAACTGTTTCAAATAGGCTTTCGGGCTTGGAAATATATCCAATCCCATTTAACTTTATAACGGGAATTGGCATTGATTCTGCCAAGCCTTTTGTTAAAACTGAAACAGAAGGGGCAAAAATTGAATCTGTAAATCATCCTCAGGAAAGTTTTTATCAAGTTTCCCTTTCAAATTCAGAGCATCCCACTACTTTTATCCTTTCCCAGAGCTATGATCCGGGGTGGAGAGCCTATTCAGTTCAAAGTTCAAAGTTAAAAGTTAAAAGTTTTTTGAATTCTGCTTTTCCCTTTTGGTTTGGGAATGAAATTAAAGAGCATGTTGAAGTTAACGGGTGGGCAAACGGCTGGCTCATCGAAAAATCAAAAATCAAAAATCAAAGATCAAAGATAATAATCGTCTTCCTTCCTCAATACCTGGAGTATGCCGGATTTGCTCTTCTCGGACTATTCGGCGTCATTGGAGGTATCAAAGGTATCACAAGTATCAGAAGTATCAAGTAAGCGCAAATGGTTTGAATGGCAACATTGAATAATTTTTTTTCGTTTGTCAAGAGTCAAATTAAGTTTTCCCAAAGTTATTCACATTTATTTATTAAGTATCTAAATAGATTGAAAACACGGGCTAAAGTGCATCTATAAATACTCTAGGCTTAGACAATTTTGGGCTTTGAAATGCTATAGGTTTGCAGGACTTGACAAAATATGCTATACTATTTTAGTAATCATGAAGTTTCTTAATTTTTTCAGGAAGCAAGAAAAAAGGTCAAAGAAAGGCTTGACAGATTTTTATCAAGACTCTATAGAAAAGTTAGGCAGGGACCAGATTAAAAAGCTGGTCGATCGCGGCCTAAGCATACCTGTCTTTATGCTTTAGGCTGTTAGATTGAAGCAAGGTCTGCTCACAGGCAGGACAAGGCTAAGAACTTTTAAAAAAAGAGCATCGCTTTCGCTACTGTGTAAATAAATCCTTAAGTACGAAAAGCAATGCTCTTTTAAAGTAAGCTTTAGTCTTTAGGCAGGAAAAGACTAGGCTCTTGACAATAGAAATTAGCAGAACCGAATTGCTTTGTCAAGAAAAATTGACGAAGCTAAAAAAAGCAATTTAGGCGGTTAAAAAAGCATTTTTTATGCTTTAATAACTAGCTTTAAAATCTTTTTTAGATGCAGGCCCCGTTGTTTTTCTGGGTTGAGATGGAGTAAGAGTGTTGGGCAGGCATTCTTACTCCTTTTGAGTCCAGAAGTTCTTCTTAATTCGTTCTACGACGGATCACTTAACGGCCTCCTTTTCCCTTTTAGGTCACAAGTCGTGAAAAAAGTGGCATTTACGCCGCAAATTTTCACGAATTTGATTATTTCCTAGACAAAGACTTGTTATACTGCAATTATAAGAGGCTTGTGATTCCTCGCGAAGAATATAAAAATCTAATAGATAAAAACTTCTAGGCTTTGTTTGTTCGGAGTTTTTCGGCGATCCACATTCGTGCAAGAGTGGAAACATTCAAGCCTTTTGCTGAAGCAAGCTTCTCAAGTCTATCCTTTAGGTTTTTCTGAAGACGAACTACAATTGTCTCAGTTTTTGGTTTATGTAATTCGAATACAATATCAACATCTTCCAACTCATCCCAATATTCGGAAAAAGGATGAGTATCCCACCATTTAGCCTCCTGCGCGTAGGTCATTTTATCGAAATCGGGAAATTTAAATTTCTTTTTGTTTGCTTTCTTTTTCATAAAGGATTCTCCTTTCGGGCTTATCTGCATCATATGCAGTTACCGGATAATAAATTCCTGTTTCTTTTCTGTTAATTACTACAGATAAAATCCTCGAGCCGCTTCTTCCAATCATTAAATATCTTCCCTTTTTGCCTTTTTTATGAGCTAAGTAATTTTTCCTAATCTCTTCTACCTCTTTAACGCTAACTTCATGTCTTTTGATATGTTCTCGATTATATTCATCCCAAATTAATTTCTTGACTTTGATTCTGGTCATATTGTATTACATTTGTATTACATAGTCAAGCATGAATATCGATTGTCAGTTGTCAGGAGTTTTAATTTTCGAGAAGAGAATTTTTCCGGCATCTGTCTGAATAATGCGGGATACCTTTACCTGAATGGTTTTCCCTACATATTCTTTTCCCCGTTCAACAACCAGCATTGTCCCATCCGGCAAATATCCAACACCCTGCCCTTCTCCCTTTCCGGATTGAATGATTTTGACCCAAAATTCCTCTCCGGGAAGAGCCGTAGTTTTGAGAATATTTGTCATCTCATAAAGATCAATTGCCGGCACACCCGAAATCCTTGCTTTTTTTGAAAGATTATAGTCGCAAGTTATTATTCTTCCCTTATTTTTTCGGGCCATGTCTATTATGTCTTCGTCAACCGATTTTTCCCCGTAATCTGCCATAATCCTCACCTTAACACCCTTTGCCTTCCTAAAGGCTTCAAGGGCATCAAGCGCCTTCCTTCCCCTATCCTTTTTAATACCGTCTTTTGAGTCGGCAATATTTTTCAGTTCCGAAAGCACGCCTTCCAAAAGCATAAAAGTACCATAAAATGCTCCGATTTTGGCCAGATCAAAAACTCTCATGTCTATGATTGCCGAGGTATCAAGAAAGACAGGATTTTCAATTTGTTTATTCTTTTTTTTACCTCTTTTCCTGCCGACCGAGAGGCTCTTGCTAACGACTTTTCCGACTTCATCCGCAATTTGAGTGATCACCCGGCGCGGAAGCATAATATTTTCCATCAAAAGATGAGCGGCCGCGCCTGCCCGTCCCGGCCGCGCCTGCCCTGAACCCTTATTTTTGATTTTATAATTCATATCGCCCTAATTATATCATTTAAAAACTTATAGTTTTCATTACTTATGATTCTCTTAAAACCCAATTTTTTTGCCTCTTTCAATCTCAATTTAAGATTTAAAACATCTTTGATCTCGCCAAGCAAGCCTACTTCACCCACAGCGATTATTGAGCCTAAAGGTTTGTTTTTAAAGGAAGATATACATGCCATGCAAACCGCAAGGTCCGCGGCGGTTTCAGTAATTCTTAAACCTCCAACAACATTTAAGAAAACATCAATTCGCTCAAAGGGCAATTTTAAATGCTTTTGAATGACCGCAAGAAGAAGCTCAAGTCGGCTCGAAGAAAAACCGTTTGAAACCCTTCTTGGAAATGAAAGGTTTGAAGGGACAACCAAACCCTGTATTTCAACAATTATGGGCCTTGCCCCTTCCATGAGTACGGTAAGGCAGCTTCCGGGGACTTTCAGATTGCCCTGATCCATAAAAAACTTGGAAGTGTCAACTTCTGAAAAACCGTTTTCTTCCATGTTGAATATTCCAACCTCGGATGTATCTCCGAATCTATTTTTAAAAGCCCGCAAAATCCTGGTGCCGGTCAGGTTTTCCCCTTCAAAATAAAGCACACAATCAACCATATGGGAAAGAAGCATGGGGCCGGCTACTACGCCTTCCTTTGTCACATGACCGACAATAAAAATCGGCGTCCCCTTTTTCTTGGCGTATGAAACTAAACGGGAAGTGGCATGTCTTACTTGAGGAAGAGATCCGGCAAAACCCGGAAAACTTTGACTTGACATAGTTTGAATTGAATCAACAATTACAATATCCGGCGCGATCTTCTCGCAGGACGCGATTGCAAGATCAATGTCTCCGGTTGAAAATATAAATAAATTTTCCATATCTTTATTTTTACCGATGCGCTCGGCGCGCAATTTTATCTGGTTTTCAGACTCCTCACCGGTGATGTATAAAACTTGGCGTTTAGGTTTTGGCTCTTGGTTTTTTAAATTTCTACCTGCCAACCGCCAACTGCTACCCGCAATATTAAGTGCCACCTCTAAAATCAGGGTTGATTTTCCAACTCCCGGATCTCCCGAAAGGAGTATGACCGAGCCGGGAACGATTCCGCATGATTCGTCCCTGCCGCCCAAAACCCTGTCAAATTCCAAAAAGCCGGTTGAAATTCTGCGGAAATTTGAAGTTTTGACTTCTGAAATTCTAAGCGGCGCGGCCGATGTGCCTAAATCAATGATATTAGCGTTTTTTGAGATTTTTTGAACTATGACTTCCTGCAAGGTATTCCATGAGGAACAATCAGGACACCTCCCGTACCATTTCCCTGACTCATACCCGCAATTTGAACAAATGAAAGCTGTCTTTACTGCCATAGGATAAATTCAAGGTTAAAAATTAAAAGTTCAAAATTACAATTCAAAATTCAAAGTTTGAACTTTTAACTAACGATATCCTATCGGTACAGCTTTTAGAACCGGTGAAAGAATAACCACCCTTCTCTTCTCGTCTATCGAGACGATCTCCGCCTCCACTGTATCGCCCGGATTGTAAGTTTGTCCCTGAGGGATTTTGGAGCTGGAGATAAACCCGTTTATGCCGGATTCAAGCTCAAAAGTCACTCCGCGAGTCTTAACATCGAGGACTTTGCCTTTTATTTTTTGCTCCGGCTTATACTTTTCTTTTGCGTTTTCAAAGGCATCTTTTTCTGTTCTCTTTATTGAAAGATTAACTCTTCTGCTTGCGGAATCAACATCAATGACCTGCGCCTTAATTTTTTCTCCGGACTTATATTTTTGGGGTAAATTTTCAACTCTCTGGTAGGAAACTTCCGAGATATGAATAAATCCCTCGGCCGCTTTCCCATCGCCTGATCCGTTTTTTGATATTGAAACAAAAACCCCATAAGGGGCGACACTTAATATTTCTCCTTCAACTGTTTCCCCCGGTTTTACAAACTCGCGAAGTGTAGCTGGATTCATTACAAAATTTAATGCTTTTTGAGAAAAAACTATCCGCTTTCTCGCTCTATCAAACTCAAGAATTTTAACCTGTATTTTCCGTCCCGCTAAATTCTCTCCACCTGACACTTGGGAACTTGGAAGAAATCCTTTAATCCCCTGAGATGTTAGGGCAAAATATCCTCCCCGGGTGCTTTCAACAACCTCCACTTCAAATGCCTCTTCTTTTTTGCTTAACTCCTCAAGTCTTTCAAAGATTATATCGTCAAGAGTCCGTCTCAAAGAAAGAACCGGGAATCCTTCCTCGCTCTCGGGAGAAATAACCGTCGCGCTCACCCGGTCACCAACCTTTAAAAAAGTGAGTAAGTTCTCCAGATTTTGCCGGTCATACTCAATTACCAGGGCGTCACCTTTGGCCTCAATATCCATTAGGATTTCCCGGGGAGTCAATTTTTTAATCGTACCGGTTATTTGTTGTCCTTTGCGCAGGATTTGAAGGTTTCCCGCTTTGCGACTCATAAGCTCCGCCATCGAAGAAGCCGGTTTAGAAGATTTACTTGAAGAATTGTTTGAAATTGCCATGCATAGTACTTCCTTTCCTTTGAATTTGAATAATTTTACCACAAAGATCATGCTTCCGCAATCTACATAACCTTTAGATGAATTAAATAATTGATAATTTGGGGTTTTGCTATTGAAAAAGCTTTTCTGCTATAATTTAAGCAATATGCCGGATAATCTCACTCTTGATGATATTGACGAAAAGAATCGCGGCAATATCTATGTCCAGGATTATTCCGCAAAGCCCACAATTGAAGAGGTAAGAATTGTTCCGATTGAGAACTTTATTGCCGAGGACGGGGATTTCTCGGAAATCATCAGGATGGAAAACGGGCAAATCGAAACGCTCCCCGGATTTCAAATAAAGCAGATAAACAGGTCAAAACTCCTTCCCGGAGCAATCAAGGGATGGCATCTTCACTTTTCTCAGGACGATGTGTTTTACCTTCCGCCCTCCGATTCTCTTCTTGTTGGCCTCTGGGACTTACGAAAAGATT